>JAYSWN010000044.1:0-39913 GCA_043718025.1 Pseudomonadota bacterium | reverse complement strand
ACTGCTGTCCGGTTCGCTGCGGTGCGCGTTAACGCCATTTCCGTCCTTGCGAGGGTTCGAAGAATCCGTGGCAATCTTCCCAGCATTGAAAACTATCGACGATATTTGAGCTTCCAACGTGAAAGGGTTGCTTCGGGCGCGGTGCGCCCTCACAAAGACGGGGTTCGGGACGTGTTAACGGCGAGTATTTCTTGCGCCTGCTAAGAGCCCCATCCAAAGCACCTCTCAGGGCTTCAAATTAAACCGGACAGCAGTGTGCCCATCTACTTTTCAGCCGGAAAAGTGCCGGGTGCGAATCGCACCCGCTTCCTTTTCAGCTGAAAAGTAGATGGGCACCTTTTGGGGGCGCTATGCGGTGTAGTGCTCGGTTACGTAGGCGATGATGTCATCGCTCTCGTACATTTTTACGTTTCGTTCTGGGTCTACGAGATAAGGCACCTGAGTTTTGCCACCCAGCTTTCGAAGTTCCTCTTTCAAGCCGGATGAGGCGGACCCCATCGGTACTGGTTTTGAAACATAGGCAATGCCTTGTTGTTCAAGAAAAACCCGTACTTTAACGCAGTAGGGGCAACGTTCAGCATGATAAAGCTCAATCATGGGAGAGGTTTAGCCCCCCAGGCGGGCTTAGTTCAAGCCCAAAACAGCGAGGTGAGATTTCGCCGCGATTAGCCAATGTTAAGAATATTGCCGCATTGAGGCTAAACCGCTTTGAACCGCGTAAGCCGCGGGGTAAACCCAAAAACACGGGTTAAAACGGGGGCGGCATGAAAGCAGTTATTTTTGGATCATTAGCGGCAACAATTCTATGCGGAGGCGCGCACGCGGCCGTCGATCGCACGGGCCGAGTGGCGGTGGTGGTGATTGAGCTGGCGACTCACGCCGCGTCCGATAAAAAGCAGGTCTATGACTTGATTGAGGCAGCAGGATTGGCGGAGACCAAAAATAGAATCAAGCCTATGTACCGAAAAGTGGTCGTGCTCAACGGAGCCCAGGCCACGAGCAAAAATTTTTTCGCCGCGCTTAAAGCCGAAGTGGCCAGCGTCGAAACTATGGCCATCGATACCTACATCAACGTTCATGGCAATGAAGGGGCGCTCACTTTTTACGAAGGCGCAATTTCGATGAAAGACGTGCGCGCCGCCGTAACCGCCATTGCGGGTTCAGCCACCAAGCTTCGCGCCTTAAATTCCACCGCCTGCTACGGCGCTACGCACACCGGCGATTGGCTCGCGGCCGGATTTAAAGTGGCCAGTGGCGCCCGCCGCGTCAACGCCAATGGCGCGCACGACCTTCCGACGTTTCTAAAAGCGTGGGGAGGGGGAGAAACCTACTCTCAAGCGCAGGACAAGGGTAACGACTCACGCTGGATAAAAATTTACGACGCCTTGGCCGTAAAATGGGGCATGAATGACGTCGACAGTTATAAAGTAGTGGAAGGTAAGTCTGACTATACTATTTCGACCGACGTTGCCCTTTAAGCAAAGGTGACCTGCGAACTTTTACAACCGCCGCTTGGCGCATCATCAATCGTCCGCCCACGATTGCAAATAGCATAATCATGATCTCGGCGAAGGCGCCCCAGCCGGGACGGCCCATTTTTCTGCCGTGGTCGCGAATGCTGGCGCAAGAAGATCCGGCTAAACTACCGGTGCTCTCCGCCACCTTCGCATCCGAAACCACCGGGACAGCGAGCGAGGCCGTGGTCTTGATGGGAACATTTACCCGCAACATCGGATCGCCGAACAACGTCCACGATCGAATCACTTCGGCGGTACCCGCATTGATGCCTGACTGCACTTTGGCAATTCGAACGGCGTCGCCCAGTCGGCTGCCTGGGTTTTTGGCCAAGTACTCGTATAGCGCATCTTGCATCGGAACCTGTAGTTCGGGTGAGGTGAGCGAAGTCGAGGCAAACATCGCCACCGCGCCGCCGTTAGCGTTGAACAATAAGCTATCGGTTAAACTCTTCACCGTCGGATCCGCGTCGTAGAAGTAGCCATTCAAGCAGTTCATGGCGACGACGATGGGTAGCTGAGTGTTGGTCAATGCCTCGGCATCCGCTTTCCAGAATACCGCTGAGTCAGCCCATCGATCTTCCGCCCCATGACCTAAGAAATGAATAAGTAACGAACCAGAATTAAAGGCGTCGAGAATTCCCGCTTTCAAATTTGCATCGCCGAGTTGACTCCGCTTTAATTGATTAATCGTAATCAGTGGGTTCCACAGCTGGGGAATCAGCGCCGCCAAGCGATCAATCTTGGCATCAAACTGCTCGCCGCCATTGAGATCGGTATCGCTAATTACGGTTAAGCGGGCTTGGGCGGCTCCGGTCGGGCGGGCGCTGCCATTTTCGTAGGCCAGCACTTTTGAGACGTACAGGCCAATGTCGCTCGCATTGTTACCCGGAATTCGACCTAAAGAAACAAGGGGGACGTCGCTACCGCTAACCAATGAGGCGTAGAAGTGGTCGTCGCCGTAGTCAGCGTAGACACCTTTATTTAGGTAGACTGGAACTCCCGAAGCCAAACCGTAACCCAATTGGTTTTTGGGATCGTACGAAGCATCGCCGATCAGCACCACGTATTTTGGAGCCGGCGATTGCCAGTTGGCGTAGGCGTACGCAATAAAATCTTTGATCGCTTGCGGCGAGCGAATGCCATTTCCAAACTCTGAGTAGATATCTTCGGTGGTCACCAGCGCCGTACGGAAACCATCGTCGCGGCGTTGTGCCGCCAAACGTGCCACCGGGCTCATCAATCGACGTGGGCCAATGTAAAGCACATCGGCGCCTTGGTTGGTGGCTTTAAGGTTCGAACCGGGGTTAAGCTCCAGCGCCCAGGGTAAGAGTACGGCGCTATCGGCCACCACTTGTAGTCGGCGTCCGAGCGACGGATCTCCCGAGGCCGTGGCAAACGATACCGCGAAATTGCCGTTGTCTTGTGAAATTCCAAAGCCGGTGAGGCGAACCACGTCATCCACCGTCGTGATGTCGTAAACAGAAACGGTACCGCTAGTGAGACCATCCAGCATGATGTCTTTTCCGGCCTTATAGTTGAGCACCTCCGCCACTCCCGATTCTACTGACCAGCGGTGCGGATACTCCACCGAAAGCTTTTCGAAGTTCACGCGATCAAAATCGTTTCCGGTTCGATCACCCATTACGCGCACTCGGATGCTATTGCGGCCTTCAATAAACTGGGAGGCCGGAATATCGAACTGCACTGAGTAAGGTTCATTGGTTTGGAATTCAGCATCACCTGAGTCGCTGAAAGATCCGTTTACGTAAACTTTTAGGTGATGGATCGGATTTTGAAGCTGTCCACCGCGACTCCCCTTTAGCGATAGTCGGATTCGGACGGTGCCGCTATTCACCAGCCCCGGAAGGTTTAGGTCGGTGTTAAAGTCGGGCGACCCGCTATTCTGGGCGGCCGAAAAATAGTGGTAACTCCAATAGATGTGCTCCGCCCCCGCACCCACTGGGTCGCTAAATAAGGCGTATTGAGAGCTTTTTATCTCGAAACGTCGAGCGTAGCTCGCCTGCGTGCTGGCATTGCCGCTGGGCGTGGCTACCATTGAATCCATGCGCAAACCGTCCACGGTATCAACGTAGAGAACTAGCGAGTTGCGATCGGACTCAACCGAACTGAAATAGGGGGCAAAGAAACGGATTTCGTCGCCGTCGTTAAAAGTGGTGTCGGCGCTGGTGATTTGCATCGGCATTTCGCCGCTGCCCGAAAAAAGGCGAAGCTTGCTCGTATTGGCTCCCACAAACGGGCCGTCTACTCCGGCGTTAACGAGATCGGAGTAGCGCAGCTTATAGAGGCCCGATTTTTTAATATGAATCTTAAGCGAGCCTTCGTAACCCCAGGCCCCGCTTTCGCTCACCGGTGAACCAATGTTCCAATTCGGGCTTCCCGAAAAATGGACGTCAAACGTGATTTGCGTCAGGGCGGTGGCTTGCTGGTTTACCGGGTTGTAGCGAATCGGTTTTACGATAATCGGTAAGTAAAAAAGCCCTTGGTTTTCGATGATGTCTTTGATTTCAATTGGCGAAGCCGGCAGCGCCGCGTTGGTGGCGTAGAACGTGCCGTCTGGGGCGCGCGAGGAGACTAGGTTACCGTTGCTATCAACACTATAAGTCTTGGCCGGTACGACATTAAGCGTGTTTAAGGTGTTCGAAGTCCGCGAGACTTCGGCAAAGGTGGCCACTTCTGAACGCGGCACTTCAATCAATAGGGCGCGCTCAGGAAGTTCAGGCTTTCCTGCCTCAGTCGATGTGGCGTAGCCTTCAATGCTCAATTGCTCATAACCACCAACCTCCGAAGCGGCGCGAACCACCGCGGGTATCTCGATGCGCAGGCGGAGTGAATTTTTTGTTTTGGCGAGCTGGCTTACGCCGGGGGCCAGGTTGAGAATCCCGGGCGTTGACTCATCGGAAGCCGGGGTTCCACTTCCGGACGCATTGCCGGCCACCACCGCGTTACCCGTGGGAGCGGGAGCCGCGCCGAGTGCAGCCTTGGGAGTGGCGGCTACTGGACCGTGGATGGTCCGCACTCCATTGGTAGCGATGTCTTCGAGGCGATAGTAGTAAGTTACGTTATTGGTCACCCCGGAATCGCGGAAGTCATAACTGCCGTGAATCGATCCTCCCTGGACGGGGTTACGGATCAGCGAGCCATTTATTTGCGCGTAGCCTGAGTCAGGCGAGGTGCTGCGATAAACGTTGAACCCCTGGTGCAGCGATTCCAAACCGGTGGTCCAAGTGAGGCGAACCAACGCGTTGAAAGGCGTTGCCTTGAAGATTTCGGTCAACGCGACCAGCGAGGCCGCAGCGGTCATGTTGATGGTGCAGTTGGAAGTGGTGATCTTGGTCGACGGGACGGGTTGATCTAGCGCAACAGAAAAATCACCGAACCAATTGGTGAAACTCATCGTATTGGCATTGCAGCCGGTGGAGCGAATTAGATTGTAAGCGGTACCCGGGGCCAATGGCGTGTTGTTCGGCCCCCAATTGAAACCAACGTAGTCGGCGGTCGAAGGAAGTCCCCCTGAGTTATTGAGCTGCAGTCCGTAGAACGTTCCACAACCCGTCGGCATGTTGCGAATTTGCCCGCCATTAAAGTTAGTGACTTGCGTGGTGCCGCCAATTTGCATGCCGTTGCAATCCATCCATTCAACCGTCCAACCCGTAAAATCGACCACCCCGGAGGTGGTTTGGAAAGACCAAGTGCCCGATCCCCCGCTGCGCGTGAACAGAGCCTTACCCGCCATGCAGGTAGTGCCGGGATAAGAGGTGATACAGCCATCGTTGGTGCCGTTGGCTTTGACGGTAGCTCCGTTAACGAGAAAAGTTTGGCCGCTGCCCACGGCCACCGTGCCATCCCCATCCACTTGGAAAGTGGCGGAGGAAAGGGTTGCCCCGTTTGGTAAGGTGAGCGTATCGCCGGCACGTACGTTGAAGATAAAATTCTTGCCGCTACCAATCGTGAAGTTGTTGATCGTTAGGTTTTGGTTTCCGATGTAGACGTAACCGCCCGCCGTTTTATCGAAAACCAAGTAGTTTAGCGCCGACGAACTCTGTAGTGTTTGGTTAGTGATCGTTCCGCCATCTTTAATGGTGATGGTGGACGACGAGGCGGCTTGGCTTATCGTGCCGGTGTTGGTCAATGATCCAAATACATCTAAATTGCGGCCGCTATTGATCGTAAGAATACCGTTACCGATGGTGAGAGATTTACAGACTGCTCCGGCGGCGTTGATGACGGGGTCGTTGGTAACATCATTGATGATGCAGTTTTTGGCCGAAGTGGGAACCAGGGGTGGACTCCAGTTGGTGGCGGTAAACCAATCGGTCGAAGTGGTGCCTACCCAAGTGGTGGTGTTGCCCACTACCGCGATCGTACGGCCATTTTTAGGCGGCGAGAACGAGCCATTAAAGGCGTAGGTTTGAGAATTGACGACATCGCCGTTGGCCTGAATTTTTGCGATTACGGTGGCGCCGGAGGTGGCGGCGGAGGCCACGTCGTATTCAACGTAGACGCATCGTTTTGGCGGGGAGGTTACGTCTGATTGCACCGTAACGCCGGTCAAACTTCCAAACGTAATGGTGGCCGGACTGCCCGAAAAAGTTTGGGCGGTTCCCACAAAGGTGCCGCCCGAACCGGCGCATGTAGAATCGTAATACAAGCGAGCACTCGAAACGTCGGAAGAAGCGCCAGTACCGTCTAAGGTGATCTTGATCGATGTCAGATCGGTGTTCGCAAAAGTTCCGGCCGTAGTCTCTTGAAACCCAAACCACCCGGCGCGCACCGAGGTATCGCCCTGATTCGCATTGTTGGCCGTAGAGTTAGCGGCGTGGGTTCCCGTGCCGGCAACCGTGGTGTTGAGGGCTGCGCCTCCGGAGGTGGTCGACACCGAAAAGGTGTTCGCGGTGGGTGCCGGTGAGCTCGCAACATAATAAATGGTGGCGGTAGCTAAACCCGTGGGCAACGTGCCGTTAGTCGTAAAAGTGACCTGAGCTCCTGCGGTTAGCGCATGAGATTTCCAAGCAATTACCGCCGGAGACGCTACATCGGAAATAGGGGCAGGTGTGGCGGTTTGAATGCCCAATCCGGCGGCGGTGGTGTTGATCGCCGCTCCGCCTGCCGTCGCCGCCACTGAAAAAGTAGTGGCGGTGGGCGCCGGTGAGGCGGCCACGTAGTAAGCCGTTAAGGGCGACAACCCGGTTGGCAAAGCGTTCGTGGTAGTAAAACTAACTTGCGTTCCGGCCGCTAGCGCGTGCGACGCCCAAGTGACTACGGCTGGCGTTGCCGCACCCGAAATGGTGACCGTAGCTGACCACGAAGTCGAAACTAAGTCTTCCGTCGTAATTTTTAATGTCGTAGTGGGTATCGCCCAAATGATGTCGTAGGGAATATCGGTCGTGAAGGCATTGCCGGTAAGATCGCCGCTGTAGTTATTGATGGTGAGGGACGGATTTGGTGAAGCCGTAGCCGTAGTGACGATCGATTTTGCCCCCGTAGCGGAGGATCCGTTTTTATCGAAAACCATCGAATTCCAGGTGGTGCTGGGCACTTGTCGATTGAGAGTAAGCAGGACGGGGTTGGTGCCCACCGGAAAAGTGAACGCCCCATTTTGTAGATAGTAGGTAGGGTCAATGGTGGCGCCCGAGTTGATCGTAACGCCGCTGACCGCCAATTTACTGAAAGAATAGTATTGAGCTTTGATGGTGCCGTTTACCGTAACCGCGCAACCGGTGGTCGTACCGGCACAGGTGAAATTGGAGTTTTGCGCCGAGCTTCCCACCATCTCAAGAGTTCCGGAGGCGCCTACGGTTAGCGTTTTTCCATCGCCTAAAACCACGGAGGCCCCGGGTTCGATCTTTAGGGTTCCGCCATTTACGTTGATGTTGCCGTTTACGTAGAGGGTGTTGCCCGCAGTCACCCGAAGCACTCCCGACGTCAGCGTCAGGTCGCCGCCAACGGTAAAATCACTGTCTACCGAAACAATCCCGGCCCCTGAGTTGAACGTATTGTTGATGGTAACGTTACCGGGAAAAGCAGTGTTTGCGGTGATGCTTTGATTGGCTACGGTCGAAGCGAAAGTGAAGTTTCCCGAAGTAGCAAAGGTGTAAGACGAACCGATAGTGAGGGCACCCAAAACGGTGAACGTATTCGTCGTGGGGCTAAAAGACATTTTTCCGTTGTTAGGAAGATTTACGTTAAGGCAGCTGTAGTTGGCGTTCAGTTGCAAGTAAGAATAAGCGGGACCAATCTGGCAGTCGTCGGTACCGCTTGCCCCGGGCACTCCGCTGGGCGTCCAGTCCGTAACATTTGCGTTCCAGTTTTGGGCTGCCGCAGCCGTTCCGTTTCCCCCGTTCCAAACTTTAATGGAGGAGCCGCCCACGACTACGGTAGAGGTACCGCCTTGTACCGGTGGGCCGCTGGCGCTTGAGAAAGCGTAGGCTTGCGAGTTGGTCACATCTGCGGTACCGGCAATTTTTAACTGTATCGTCGAGCTTATGTGGGCATTGAGGCTTGTCGCCAGGGTGACGTGAAGGCACTTGGAAGTGGTGCTGTTGACCGATAATTGGGTTGCCGGAATGGTTACCGTGGCGATGCCCGGGTAGTTGTTGAAGTAGAGATCGGATCCTACTTGCAAGTCCACGCCCGGATCGTATTGGCAGTTAGCGTTGGTGTCACGATACACTCGCCCGTACTGAACGTCCGATGCCGTATTGTTTCCGCCCAGGGTAAAAGTCACCGAGGTGATATCCGTTGCGGTGCCGGAACCATTTAGAGAAAAGCCAAATGTAGCAAAGAGCGTTTCTGCCGAGTTGCGGCCAATCGTTGCGGGTGGGCTGCCCGAAGCGGAGGCATTGGTCACTTGGAGTGCCACGGGGGCTTGAGTTCCCCAACCTACTTTGGAGGACGGGTCGAGTTCGTAGGCCGTGTTTCCCAGGCCCGACCATTGGCTTACGGTGAACGCTACGCCGGTGTAGTTAGTTGCATTAAAATTCTTAGTATTGGCGTAGGCAAAATCGTCAAAGAAGCCCAGGCCACTTGGGTTTGGTGAGGTGGGAACGTCTTTGGCGGTGTTGAGCGTGACCGCGTATCCGCCGGAGGCTAAGTAGTGAAACTCGCCGTTTGAAAGAGTTTGGATTGAGTCTGAACCCGCGGTGGTGATGTTGAGGCCGGGCGCCGTCGTGCGGCTGATCGAAAAGTAGTTGGCGTTAACTGAGCCGGCCACATTCAAGATGTAAGTAGAACCACCATCGACGGCGTCAATTTTGGCGACGGCGCCCGAGTTACCAATGAGCTGGAGAACGCCCCCGGCGTTCACCTGTAGGGTCTTGCCGTTACCTATGAGCAGGGTTCCTCCCGCTTTCACTTTCAGAACGCCGTTGACGACGACACCACCCAAAGCGGTGAAGATGGCGTCGCTCTGAATTTCAAGCGTTGCGCTGGCGGGAATCGTAACCGGGGTGGTTGATTTTGAAATCAGCAGACTGTTGTTGATTTTTACGATACCGGTTCCATCGGCGATGGTGAAGTTATCGCTGACGGTAAAATTGTCGGTAAGATTAACGGTGGTGTTATTAGAGATATTTAAATGATTGATGGGGTCCACGTTGGTTAAAGTCTGTTCCGCCGCACCGGCCATATTGAGAAGAAACTGATTGGTGGTGGTGAGCGAACCTGAATTTGGATTGCTAAAAAACTCGGCCGCAATGGTCATCACGGTGGACAGGGTGTGCGTTGGGGATTGCGTGCCCGTGGTGGCGATGGGGGCCCCCCCGGCGGTCGCCGAAACGGCAAAGGTGTTTGCGGTGGGCGCGGGAAAACTGGCAACGTAGTAAGTGGTTCCCGCGGTTAAACCGGTGGGGAGTGCCCCAGAAGTGCTAAAAATCACTGGGTAGCCGGCGGAAAGATTGTGCGCGTTTAACGTGACCACACCCGGCTGTTTGCCGGTGATCGTGGCGGCGGTGCTGCCGGTGAAGGGGATCGCGGTTCCGCCGGCCGTCGTGCCGATAGAAAAACTTCCGGCCTGAATCGTGGGAGTGGCCAGTACGTAGTAAAGGGCATTCGCCGTGATTTCAGACGGGAGAGTTCCACCGGAAAAGAGAACGGCCGTGCCGGCCGGCAGACCGTGCGTCGCCCAGTTTACAACGCCCGGCTTGTTCGCGGTGTGAGTGCCGGTGCCGGCCGCCGTTGCCCGAATCACTGCTCCGCCCGGGGCGGCCGCAATATAAAAACTATCGGTCAACGGAGCAGGGGTGGCGGCCACGTAGTAAATGGTTCCGGCGGTGAGGCCGGTAGGCAGCGTGCCGGTAGTGGTGAAGTTGACCGGCGCTCCGGCCGCCATGCCGTGGGCGGTGTACGAAAAAGTACTTGGCTGAAATCCGGTAACCGTGGGGCTGCTATCGGCCGTGGTTACGATCGGTGCGCCGCCTATCGTAGCGCTAACCGAAAAGGAGTTTGTCGCCGGGCCGGCAATGCCGGCGGCTGCCCCTACTACATAATAGACCGTGCTGGCGGTGAGTCCGGCGGCAAGGGTGCCCCCCGTAAATTGCACCGGTGCATCGGCAACTAAGCCGTGACTTGGCCAACGGACGGCTTGGCGGGTCATAACGCTATTGCCCGTTCCGGTGATCGTCAGGTGGGTTCCCCCGGGGGTGGTGGAGATATCGAAAAGGTTAGTTGTCGGTGGTAAGTCGGCTGAAACGTAATAAATGGTGCCCGCGGTCATCGGGGCGCGGGAGGTGGCGAAGACTACCGGGTCACCCGCCGAAAGGCCGTGACCAGCGAACGTGATTGCACTTCGGTGCAGCGTAAGGCCCGTGGCGTCCGCGGCAATGGTAATAACGGGTCCACCCGGGCTGTCGGTTAGGGTAAAGCGATCCGTTCCGGCGCCATTCACCGCTTTTACGTAGTACGCCGTATTTGAGGCAAGTGGCGAGGGCAGAGTGCCGGCCGTGAACATCACGGCATCGTTTACCAACAAGCCGCTGTTACTGTACTGCACGTAGCGAGTGCCACTGGTTACCGAAATTGTCACCGCCGCTGCCGATGCGGCAAACGCGCTGGTCACCGAGCTATCCACCTGAGTTACGGTGGCGGGGGTTGGAATCGAAATGCTCGTCGTCGATTTTCCCGTGATCGGAGTCGTTACCGTGGCGTTGGTGGGGATGGTGATCGTGGTCGTGGCCACTTGGGTCACACGGTGTGCGCCGGATTGGCTTCCGCTGGTATTGATCGCCGCTCCCCCGGACGTGGCGGAAACGGTAAAGGTGTTCGCGGCGGGAACTGACTGAACGAAGTAAAGAGTTCCCGCGGTCAGGCCAGTCGGCAGTGCCCCGGTGGTGTAGAAACGAATTGGGGTATTCACCGCGTACATGTGGCCCTGGCTCGCGCCGGTGCCGGCGCCGTCGACGGTAACTACCGCGGGCGAGTTAATGGTGATGGTCACCCCATTGGCGGTGGTCATGGTGCCCGAAGCGATCTTAAGGCACGAAAGCGTGTAGTTGTTTACGGGGTAGGCGGGAATTCGCCAGTCGGATTGGATGTAGGCGTATTCGTTCGCGGCAGATCCCGCGACCACCGCGCCGGCGGTACCCAAACACTGAGTGGTCGTGCCACCACAGGCGGTGCCTCCCGATTTTCCGTCGGGGATGCTGTTGGGATCGGCTTGCACGCGCCAGTGGTTGTACCAATTCCAAAGTCCAGAATAGGGAGTGTTCGGTTCCCAAATGTATTGAGTGGCCGCGTTATCGCTTGGACCACCGGTGCTCAAACAGCAGCTATCGGTTCCAAGCGTGCAGGCCCCGTTTGCCTGGTTGGTGCCTATAAAAAAAGCGAGCAGACACAGCGCGTAAATGAAACGCCAAATTTTTGAACCGTTCTTCTTCAAACGTACCTCGTTGGTGAAAAGCGCCCGAATGGCTTATCGGACTATTTCACCCGGTCCTAAAATCTTAATATCGTGTGGGTTTACTCCTCTTATAATTATAACGCTCCGCCCGTCGAGCGAACTAATGGAGAAAACCACACAATTGGTAGAGCGCCATTATTTCAGGCAGTTACTTGAATTTGAGGCGAGTGAAAAATGAGGCTTCTCACCCGATTGGGGGAGGTTAAATTTCTTCGAAAACTTCACGTTTTATCTGGGCCAATTCCATCAAAAAGGGGACGGGTGCCATGCGATCTCCGGTCTCACTTCCGGCCATTCCCGGGCAGTGATCGCAAAAGGCGCCGGTGTCGCACGATGAGTCAAATTTGAGATCGCGGTTGCGGTAGCCGCGCAGTTTTTCGGCTTGGGGCGAGCGCCAGAGTTCATCGAAAGTGTGCTTTCGCAGATTACCGATCGGTTCGCGCACTTCTAAACAAGTGAGCAGATCACCGTACGGGTTCACCGCGCATTTTCCGCGACCGGCGTTGCAGATCACCGCATTCGGATCGACCTCGGTTTGCGGTTTCGGGCCGGCCCCCCGGTTCTTTAATTCACGGTAATACCATTTCAGCTGCTCTGGGGTTGCCCGCTCGCCGGTGGAGCCCAGTGAAGAATCAATTTTTGCCGTCACCATGGGATCAAATGAAATGGGAATGCCTTGGGCCTCGGCCCACTCCTTAAGCGCAAAACTGCCGCCAATACTTTCACGGGTGAGCAGACAGTTGATTCCCACCTGCAGCCCTTTTCTCTTCAATAAACCGATGGCCGCCAGGGTCTTGGCGTGCGAGCCCGCTCGGCGGGTCATTTTGTCGTGCACCTTGGCGTCTAAGGAATAAAAGCTGACCGTGACTTGATAAAAACTGTTGGCGGCAAGTTTTTCTGCCGCCGCTTCATCGAGTAGCAGTCCATTGGTGATTAGGCTTTGCGCAAAGTTTTTTTGCGATGCGTATTCAGCAATTTGCCAAAACTGCGGGTGCATCATGGCTTCGCCACCGATCAACACCAAATAGAGTGCCCGCGCATGGGCCAGTTGATCTAAGATACCCTTCCATTCGGTGAGGGTGAGGGTCGGGCGCCCGTCGGTTCTATCGTCAAAAGTGGAGAGGTAACAGTGACTGCACCGTTCATTGCAGTGGTAGGTGAGTTCAAATGTCACCTGCATGGGAATTAAGTTTTGCGAAAACTTATCGCGCCAGTGGTTGACGATGGACATCAAGCCTCGTGGAGTGAAATTAAACCCAGCGTCTTTAATTCGCTAAAAAAAAAATCGGCGTCTTTCATCGCGGTTGCTGGCTCCACCGCAAACCGTTCGGTGAGTGCGTCCGCCAATTCGTGATTGCTCTTTAACCCATCGGCCGCGATCCACAAGAAACTCGCTACAGAATTGAGTTCATGAATGGTCGAGGTCTTGGGCGATAAAATCACCACGTGGCCATCCACTTCACGCCAAGGCAGGTTGAGGGGACGTTTTGGGATCATAGACGTCAATTTAAACAGACAGAATTTTTATGGGCAACCGGGTAATGGCGTTTGGGCTAAATGCCGCAACGCAAAGCGGTGTTCTAGCGCGGTTGATGGCTATATACTCGGGGTTCCAAAATGCAGCGCCGCGCTTATCTATTTCATCACCTTTCGCAGATACCAATACCCGGCATTTTTGCCCTGGCGCCTAGACCACTCACCATTAACGTTGCTGGAGTTCGGTTTACGCTTTCGACGCATTCGGACGAGTTGCGAAAAGAGTGGGAAGGCTATTTTCACGAATACCGGGATACCGGTCCGGTGGCCGCCGAAATTTTTGTAGAACCGCTAACCGGCGTGCCCCACTCTAATATTTGGCACGATGAAGATCCCGAATTTGAATCTCGCGGCGATAGCGTGGTTCAGCGAGATTTTGCGGCCCGTCGCATTCAGCGCCAGGGTGATCCCCTAAGGGTCGCTGCCTTCATCAATTTGCAAGAAGTTGGCGACGCCACTCACAACTTGCTTCGCTGGGTATTGCCCGACTTGTTGTTGCAAGCGCAGTGCTTTCTCATGCATTCCGCCAGTTTTGTGCACCGCGATCAGGGGTACCTGTTTTTTGGCCAAAGCGGCGCGGGTAAGTCGACCAGCGTAGCTTTGGTGGCCGCGAACCTTTCTGACGCGGCTATCTTAGGCGACGACGCCGGAATTATCGGCTTTGACGGCGAAAACGCCTGGCTTCATTCGGCACCGCTTGGCAGCGGTTACTCCCGCTTGGCCCCGCCGCGGAAAAAGATTTTGTTAAATCGTCTCTGCGCGTTGCAACAAGCCACCCATCACGCCGTCGAAGCGATGGGTAAGGCTGAGGCGGTGCGGGCACTTTTGGCCAGCGCCATGACGCCTGATTTTTCGCGCCTGTGCGAAGAGCGTTTTGACTTGGCGACTAAACTGGTTTTGTCGCCGTGCGGAATTAAAAAACTTAGGTTTGAGAAAGACTTTGGATTCTGGCGGCTATTGTCGGCCAATCCGTCTTTGGCCTATAATCACAAGCTTGGGGGAGAAACGCATGTCATCAGATAAAAAAGAGCCGCACGCGCCGGCGGCAACTAAACTCGAATACCACAAGCCTACGGTAAAAACCGAATCCCTAACCACAGTGGCGGCTCTTTGCAATGGCGTCGCCACGGGCGGGCGAAAGGCGAGCACCGGAGCCCCGGATTTTTGTGGTGCCGCTAAACTCAAATCATAAGCTAAATCGTGGATTGGATCTCATTACACGGAAGCAGCATGCGCCCTTTTCTCGATTCAGGAAACTGGGTAGGAGTGGAATGGCTAAAGCAAGAAGACGCTCACTCTGCGCCACGCCTTGGTGAGTTGGTGCTTTGCCGAAATAGCGAGGGCACTTGGGTGTTGCACCGGGTGGTCAGCACCCCTTCGCTTAAAAAAAATTCGTGGATGGTTAAGGGCGACGCTTCTTTAATCGCCGAAAGTTTTAGCGCCGCCGAACTCTGGGGGCGGGTCGTGGCGTTTCGTCGCGAAGAAAACGGCCGCGAAATGAAGTGGCAGTGTCGGGCATTAGACCGGTGGATTGCCTATTGCTCTCTGCGCACCGTGGATACGGAAAAATACCAAGCGGCCTTTTGCCGTCGGGCGACCAGGGGGCTTGCATGGTTACGAAGGCTTTGTCATTAAGGCGGGTGGTGCAGGAGTGGGTTCTTGAAGCGCTAAATCCGCGCTCATTCTATTGCGCCTTGGAAATTCCGCCGCCGTTTTTGAAAGAGGCGGAGACCTGGGAATCGGCTTATGCCTACGCGCAAAGACTGCACTGCGCCCTGCCTTTTCTCCTCGTCATTCAACGCGCCTTATGGGCCAAACAACTCCCCTCCACCGTTAGTCAGATTTTTGCTGAGCGCCAAGCCCGCGAGCGCATGGCGCTGGCGTTATTAGATTGGGAGATGGAAGAGGCCCTGCAGACATTAGCCAACGCTTCGCTGGGGGTCATCGTGTTGAAGGGCATGGACGTGGGCCGTCGATTGTACCCTGAGCGCATCTTTCGACCGATGGCGGACGTTGATTTATTGGTCAAGCCGCGAGATTTTTCAAAGGCAATGGGCCGACTTGAACAACGCGGCTTTAAGTCTATCGGGGTAAACTACCCAGGCCGTTTTCGGGTCGAAATGTCGCGTGGGGAGGGGCGGCCGGTTATCGAGCTGCACAGTTTTTTGCTTAAGGGCGATAGCGCGGGAACGATGAAAGATTTTTGGAAGCGTTCTCTCCAAGGTTTCGAAGGCTGGCCGGGAGAAGCGCGGGTGCTGAGCTACGAAGATCAGCTTTTGTATTTGGGTGGCCACGCGGTGGTGCAGCATCTTTTGGAGTCACCGTTGTGGTTGAACGATATTCATTTTCTAATTGAAAAAATTGCAAATGAACCTCACTTTGGGTGGCCGCGGGTGCTTAAAGAAATTAATGCCCGTTGTTCCAATGCCGCTTTTTGGTTTCTGTTTTCGGTGCTGCAAAAGTGGGGAACGCCGGTGCCCCGTTTTGTTATCGATAGTCTTACCGAACGCGTTGCTTTTCACCGGCGAACGGCCTTGACCGCCATGATGCCTCCAGAACGTTTGTTCCCTTTTGGCGGAAAAGGGTGGTCGCTCATGCTCAGCGCCCGCTTTTTTTTAAAGGACAGCGCTCTTCAGGCAATTCAGTACGCGGTTGCCCGTCAGAGAGTTCAGAGCTTTTATTCGCGTTTTGTCGCCAATGAGCCGATCTAATGGCGATCGTTCAGAGGCTTTAAGACAATTTGCGGCGCTGATTGGATTTTACCTGCCCTTATGTTACCACCGGCACTCTTCCGTTAGGGCTGTTAGCTCAGTTGGATAGAGCGCGAGCCTCCGAAGCTCGAGGTCGTAGGTTCGATCCCTACACAGCCCACCAAAAACTTCCTCAGTTGGCCTCCCCGAAGCGAAGCGTAGGGGCAAATGCAAAAGTCGCGAGCCGTAGAAGCTCAGTGGTCGTAGGTTCGATCCCTACACAGCCCACCAAAGGTTCGGACGGAGCTTTAGGCAGAAGAGTTGTCCCCTTGCTAATGCCTCGGCTACTGATTTCACTTTAAAGGGGCCCTCGCGCCTGCGGAGGCTGCGGGGACAACTCTTCTGCCTAAAGCTCCTGTTTGGCGCCACTCAGATTCGGAAACCTAGAGAATTTTGTTTTTGAGGCGCCGATCGAGGTTGCCACCCGCACCTAAGTTATGTCTAGGCCGGCCTTTGCCAATCGCAGGGGCGGTGTGAAATAATCCCCGTTCGATTGCGCCCATGAGCTTTGAAAGGATCACCACGTGACTGACCCCAAGACCCAAAACTTTATGCGTTCGCTCTGTATGGGAGAGATATTGGAAGAGATTATCTTCCCCTTTCCCAAAATGAAAAAAGAGGAGAGCGAGACCCTTAAGACTTTGGTGGACTCATTTTCATCGTGGCTTAAGGGAAAAGACGGGGATTTCCGTAAATGGGATGCGGCCGGAGAGCTGCCCAAAGCGTTTGTTGAAGAGATGAAGGCCTTCGGGCTCTTTAGCCTGGTGGTTCCTGAAGAGTTTGGTGGTTTGGGGTTTTCAAGTGCGGCCTACTCGCGGGCTTTGCAAGAGCTTAGCCGTTATGACTCGTCGGTGGCCTTGACCACGGGCGCCCATAGCTCCATCGGCATGCGCGGTCTGGTCTTGTTCGGCACCGCCGAACAGAAACAGAAGTACCTTCCTAAGCTCGCCACCGGAGAGCTGATTGCCGCATTCTGTCTCACCGAGGCTGGCTCGGGTTCGGACGCTGCCTCAATCAAAACGCGCGCCGAGAAAAAAGGCGATGAGTGGCTTCTCAACGGAGAAAAGCTCTGGATCACCAACGGGGGCATTGCCGATTTTTTCACGGTTTTTGCAAAGACTGAAACCGGCTCCGGCAAAATGACGGCCTTTATCGTTACTAGGGATATGGCCGGAGTCAGTAATGGACCGCACGAAGACAAAATGGGGATTCGGGCCAGCTCGACCACCACGGTGAGCTTCGACAATGTTCGTCTCACCAAGGAGCATATGCTTGGCCAGGAGGGGCAGGGCTTCAAAGTGGCCATGCGGATTCTCAATAACGGGCGTACCGGATTGGGCGGCGGTTGCATCGGCGGTATGAAAAAAATGATCGCCCTCTCTACTCAGTTTGCCAATCAACGCATTCAGTTCGGAAAACCGATCGCAGAATTTGGGCTTATCAAACAGAAGATTGGCCACATGGTGGTCGATTGCTATGCGACTGAGGCGGTCGTGTCGATGGTGGCCGGTATCGTGGACAATAAGTACGACGACTACGCGGTCGAGGCGGCGATTAGCAAAGTTTTTGCCTCTGAATGTTTGTGGAAAGTTTCTGACGAGGCTCTGCAGATTGCAGCCGGTACGGGTTACATGCGTGAACTCCCGTTTGAACGAATGATGCGAGATTCGCGGATTAACCGCATCTTTGAAGGAACAAACGAAATTCTGCGTCTCTTCATTGCGCTAACCGCAATTCAGGATGCCGGAGCGCAACTGAAAGAGGTAGCCAGTTCACTAGGTAGCGTGCTTCTCGATCCGATCAAAGGTTTTGGCGTTCTGTCTGAGTACACCCGTCGCCGCATGACCCAAGCTACTGGTTTTCGTGCCGCCACCATGTCCAAAGCTCACCCCTCGCTTAAAGAGCAGGTTGAGATCTTTGAAGAGTGCACTAAAAATCTTTCTGGCGCGGTGGATAGGCTGTTGCGAAAACATGGCAAGGCCATTGTAGGAAAGCAGTTTGCCACTCGTCGTCTGGGCGACATTATGATCGACCTCTTTGTTCTGGCTTGCGTCATTAGTCGAGTGACGACGTCGATTCAGGAGAATGGAGAAGCAAAGGCCGCCAAGGAGAAAGAGATTTGCCAGGTCTTCGCCGGTCAAGCTCAACGCCGCATTCGAGGTAATTTTAATAAGATCGACGCAAACGACGATGATCTCATCACCTCGCTAGCCGATCACGCCTTGGCCTCCGAGTCATTCGCTTGGGACACTATTTAAAAGGTGCCCATCTACTTTTCAGCTGAAAAGGTAGCGGGTGCGCTTTTGATCGCACTTGGTACCTCTTTAAGGCTTAGCTAATAAATATTTTAACCACGGATTGTTTAAAGAAGCGGAAATAGAGGGCCGGTTTGAATTACGGATTTGGCGGATACAAACGTCGGGATGCTGCAAAATGTTCTGGGCGGCTCGGCCGACAGGGTCTTCGGTACCACGGCTTTTAACCACCCGTTGGGCGAGGGCGATCCATTCGCTTCCGCCCTTAGTGTTTCTTACTCGATCGATGAGTTCCACAACTCCAAGCATTGCGTCTTCGTGGAAAGGAAGCGTTCCGGGTACGGCCGGTCCCCCCAACAAGGCGTAGGTTGCCCATTTCAGTCCAGGGTTGGATTTTAAGCGGTTGGCCGGATCGAAACGAATGGCAATACCTGCAGTAAGCATTGCCTCTGTCGACGTTAACCCCCTATGCTCCAACGCAACTTGCTCCAGAATACTAACCATGTCGCAAGTATACTTTGGATCAACCGGTGGGTTCAAAGCTAGATACTCGAGGGCCCTTACCAACCGAATTTTGTATTCCTCAGGCTGATCCACCTGGGGCGGGATAAGCGCTTTGGAAATCTGAGCTACTAAAAGCGGTAACATCCATTCGTCGGGCTCACGCAACGCCCAACTAAGAATGTTACGGCGCGCCTCTGCAGAAGGCTCTCTAGCCAGAACCGAGACGATGTAGGCCTGCCGCTCGTTCGGAGCTAAACTCGCTACCTCGGCAATCAGCCCTTCAAGGCTAAAATCAGCGCTGAACGAAGCAACAGAAAAAAGAAAACAAAGTACCGAGAGAAACCTAAAAAAACATCGCCGCATCGGACCCACCTCATCAAGTCTTAAGGGTCTACTTGATGTGACCGCTAGAGTCTAGCAATCGGCGTCTTTCAAGGTGGCTCTTTGCGTACATAAAATCTTGTCAGGGGCTACCACGTTTCTCCTCGCTTCGCCGTCCCGCCAGGGTTAGAATCTCGACCTTTCTATTAAGGAGAAAACAACCATGAAGTATATCGCACTAATCGTTCTGTTCGCGGCGTCGCTCTCGGTCGCCAAAGAGACTTGGGAAATTGATGGAAGCCACTCCACGGCTCGTTTTAAGGTAAAGCATTTACTCGTCACCAACGTTAGCGGTGAAGTGGGTGGTGTGGAGGGTTCCTTCACGCTAGACGGAGATGATCTGACTAAGATGACGCTTTCGGCAAAAGCCGACATGCGCACCATCAGCACCAATAATGTAAAACGGGATGAGCATTTGCGCGCCGATGATTTTTTTAGCGTAAAAAAATTCCCCACCACTACCTTCAAGTCGAAGAAAGTGACCAAAGAGGGGGAAAAATACAAGATCGTCGGTGATCTTACCCTTCGTGGCGTAACCAAAGAGGTCACCATGGATTCTGACGGCATCACTGCACCCGTTAATGATCCGTGGGGCAGCGTACGACGTGGTTTTACGGCGATAACCAAAGTGAGCCGCAAGGACTTTGGGGTTTCGTTCAACAAAACCCTAGACAACGGTGGCGCCATTGTTGGCGACGAAGTTACGGTTGAAATTGAATGCGAGATGAAGACCGACGCTCCAAAAACAGCGACGGCAACTACACCTAAGAAAAAAGGCTAAGCATTTTTTTGGTTATTGCGAGGCGGTTTGGACGCCGCCTCGCAATGACGAATTGGGCTATTGGCAGATCAGGCGTTCGCCTTCCACCGACAAACCACGGCCTATCACTAGCCTCCGCGTCTCCCCGTCAGAAAGCTTCATTAAAGTTGGTACATAATTTTCGGTGTGTCCGGTCCAAAATCCCGGCATTTTTGTCGATGGTTTTTCAAGCAGCACTTTAAATTCATGGCCCACTTGCGCTTGTAAAAAAGCGCTGTGCCGCTCATCGCTTAAACGGCGTAGCCGTTCGGAACGCCGGGCAATCTCTTGCGGCGAGACTTTGGCGGCAAGTTCTACCGCTTTGGTGCCTTGGCGCTCGGAGTAAGAAAACACATGCAAGCGCGTCCAAAAGCTACGCTGCAAAAGCTTTACGGTGTTCTCAAACTCGGTTTCATCTTCTCCGGGAAAACCCACAATAACGTCCACCCCGATAAAAGTGTGCGGGGCGCGCGCCTGAATTTTGGCGCAAACCTCTTCAAACTCACGTGCCTTATAAATGCGCCGCATTCCCGCCAGCACTTTGTCGCTACCGCTTTGAATGGCAATATGCAGGTGAGGGCAGAGGCGAGGGCTAGAGGCCAAGAGTTCAATCAGTTCGTCAGGTATTTCAAAAGGGTCGAGCGTGCTCACCCGAATGCGCGGCCCTTCGGGTTTGGCGAAAATGGCCTTTAACAATGCCATCAGGTCGGTGCCGCGATCCCACCCGTAGTGGGCGATATGAATGCCGGTAAGCACCACCTCATTAAATCCGGTGGCGTAGGCGTCGTCGATCTGCGCCAATACCTCGCCCAGGGGCAAACTGCGACTTCGGCCACGCGCCTGGGGAATAATGCAGAAACTGCAGTTAAAATTACAACCGTCTTGAATCTTGATCGGTGCCCGCGCGTTTCGCGAGCCCGGAAATTTTATGGGCAGATAGCCCAGCGGCTTCTCCACTTGATCGCGCGCCACCTCTTTGCCCTGCCACTTCTCAGTAAAGAGATCGAGCACGCGCGATTTTTCGGCGGTACCCAGCACAAAATCTACTTGCGTCATTTGCAGCAAGTCTTGCTTGGCCACTTGGGCGTAGCAGCCTACGACACTAATCAGTGCTTCCGGGTTTTTTCGGCGGTAACGCATCACTTCGGCACGGGCATCACGATCGGCGTGATGGGTGACGGTGCAGCTATTGATAACGTAAGCGTCGGCCGCTTCATCGGCCGTCACCACTTTAAATCCGCGTTTCACCGCGTCCTGATACAAAGAGTCCGTATCAACCGCGTTGGCTTTGCAGCCAAAAGTTTTAAAGGCGATGGTTTTCAAGCCTGGGCACCGCTCGAGTGAATCCACCCGCCGCCGATAACCCTATCGCCTTCATATAAAACCAAGGCTTGGCCAGGCGTAATCGCCCGCTGAGCCATGTCGAAATGCACCTTCCACTGCCCATTCGCCATGGGGTGAAGTTGCACCGGCGTCTCTTTAGATCGGTACCGGATCTTGCCTAAGACCTCTTTGCTTTTGATTGAGTCCGGATCGGTTAGCCAGTTAAACCCTTCGGCCACACAATCGTGATGGAACAGAGCCGTTTCGGGTCCCACCACCACGTTGTTGGTTTCTGGGTCGAGCTTTACCACGAATAAAGCTTCTAGAGAGTTTACGCCCAAGCCTTTGCGCTGGCCCACGGTGAAGCGGTGCATGCCCGCATGTTGACCCAGCTCTTTGCCATTCATGTCGACCACAAGCCCGGGTTTAATCAATTCGCGAGGGGCTTCGCTTTCAACAAAATCCGAGTAGCTTTTTGACTGAACGAAACAGACATCCTGGCTATCTGGCTTAGCCGCCGTAGCCAATCCTAAGCGCTCGGCCATCGCCCGCACTTCTGGTTTGTTCATGCCGCCCACCGGAAAAATGGTGCGGGCCAAATCTTTGGCTTTGATCGTGAACAAAAAGTAGCTCTGATCTTTTTCGAAGTCGGCGCCTTTTTTTAATGAGTATTCGGCGCCGCCGTTGGTGATCTGCGCGTAATGGCCGGTGGCTAAGTAATCGGCACCTAAATCCATGGCCCAGTCCATGAGGGTATGAAATTTTACTTTCTCATTACAGCGCACGCACGGGTTAGGCGTGCGCCCCTTGGTGTACTCTTCGATAAAATTATCGATGACACCTTTTTTAAATTCCGCCTCCATGTTCGACAGGTAAAACGGAATATCCAATTTGCGGGCTACGGTACGCGCATCATTTAAGTCTTCAATTGAGCAGCAGGTGCCAAACTTATTCGACTCTTTTTTGGCAAAGTCGTGCAGCTGAAGGCTGATGCCAATCACTTCGTGGCCTTGCTCTTTCAACAGGCCAGCGGCTACGGAACTATCAACGCCGCCACTCATGGCAACTACAATGCGACTCATCGAGACTTCCTCTCACGGATTCGGGTGACATGGCCAGCGACAAGGTTGGCGGCAGTCACCACTTCGGCTTCGGTGGTTAAGGGGCCCCAGCTAAAACGCAGGCATTCTCTCGCCGCAGATTCGCTTAAGCCCATCGCCAGTAATACCGGACTTGGTTTGAGTGAACCGGACGAGCAGGCCGAACCTGCTGATACGTATAGCCCATCTAAATCTAAAGCGCTCAAGAGCACCTCGGAGGAAACCCCTGAAAATTGAATCTGTGAAGTATTAGGCAGCCTTTTAGTGGCGGCCCCCATCACGACGAGGTCACTAAGCGAGTGGTGAAGTTTGGCTTCAAATAAATCGCGTAGGCCGGCTACCGATTCAGCTTCGGGCTTCAAAGCGGTGCAGGCGCCGGCAAAACCGCTGATGCCAACGATATTTTCGGTACCACCTCGGCGTTTGGTTTCCTGACCACCGCCGAAGTGAGTGTTTTCAAGCTTAAGCCCTTCGTGAATGAGCAGGGCACCGGCACCTTTGGGTCCTAAGATTTTGTGGGCTGAGATCGAAACAAAGTCGGCCTGATTCCAGAACGCGGCCGGTAGTTTTCCAAATCCTTGAACGGCGTCGGTGTGAACCAAGATTTTGCGCGAACGGCACTCCGCCACTATTTCGGGCAGGGGAAAGACCACGCCGGTTTCGTTGTTGGCCGTCATTATCGAAACCAATTGGGGCTTAAAACTATCCAATTTGGCTAGAAAATCAGGCCAATTTAGCTGCCCGGAGGGGTCAATTTTGACCATTTCTACCGTCGCCCCTAGGCGGGAAATCAGGGCGCAGGTGTCTCTCACGCTCGAATGCTCAACCGGAGTGCTCAGCACGCGATAGCCGGTGTTACCCAAAACACTCCCGAGAAGGGCCAGGGTATTGGCTTCGCTGCCGCCCGAGGTGAAAACAACGTCGCCCGGTTTGCGTTCGCAAGCTCGGGCAACTTCGCCCCGGGCTTCGTCTAAAAGGCCGCGCGAGGCTTGCCCCAGTTTATGGATTGATGACGGATTTCCCCAGCATTCTATAGCTTTAGACATCCACGCCTGGGCCGCGGGGCAGGTTGGCGTGGTGCCGTTAAAATCGGCGTAGATGGGAAGATGCATAGGGACTGAGTATTTAGCGGAAATTAGTGGGTTTTCATAGGCCTAGGCCATAACCCCGGACGAGCCAAAACAATAGTTTAGTGCACGGATGGCCTCGAGGAGGCGAAGAGGGGGAACGGGGAACTGGTTATTCAAGGTGCGTCGTTATGGCGAAGTAATGGCGACAATATGCCTCTTCGCCTCCTCGATAATGTCCGTGAGCTTAACTTGTGTTTTGGCTCGTCCGGTCTTATGTGTGTCATTTACTACTCACCTCGTGTGTGGAAGAATCCGCCCTTCATGCCTTTGTCACCCGCATTAGATATTAACGAGCAAGTTCGCCGCCGCCGCGATCGCATCATGGTTGGGGTGGTGGTCACGTTGCTGGCTATTCTTACCGCGATCGAAGTTTATTTATTGCGGGTAAGTACGGCCCTACCCTTTGTAAACAGCATCTTCTTTTTTGGCCTAATGAATCTGAACATCGTGCTCATCATGGTGTTGCTGTTTCTGGTCTTTCGAAACGGCGTAAAATTAATTTTGGATGAGCGGGCCGGGTTATTTGGTTCGCGCTTACGTACCCGGTTGGTATTTTCTTTTCTATTGTTCTCTATCGTTCCCACCATTTTGCTCTTCACCATCTCGGCGCTCTACATCAAGAGCAGCTTTGATAAGTGGTTCAGCATAAAGATTAGCAGCACGTTAGAGCGCAGTATCGAAGTGGTACAAACCTATTACGAAAGCTCAAAGAGTAGCGCCACTCACTTTGCCACCAAGATTGCGGCTGATCTCGGAGCCACCCCGCCGTCAAAAAATTTGCAAGAAAAGCTCGAGAAATACCGTGCTGATTTTGGTTTGGATGGGGTCGAGTACTACTCTGACCCGTTTTCGCCGCGCACACTTGCCATTCAAATGGAAAAGCGAGATCGGGTACCACCCGCTTCGCTTGAGTCTTTGCATGCCGTTTTTTCAGGAAAAGATCAATGTCGGGTTCAGCATGTAGGCAACGGTGAGTTGGTGCGTTGCGGAGTCAGGTTGTCGGCGCGTGGCGGGGTTATCTTTGTTGACCATTTTATTCCGCTTTCACTCGCCTCAAACTTGAGCACGATTCATCTTTCGTACAAAGACTTTCAATCGTCGAACCCATTAAATTATCCAATCAAGTCCACCTATTTCGCGATCCTTTCGATGGTCACGTTGCTTATCCTATTTTGCGCTCTATGGACCGGCTTTTACGTGGCCAAGCGGCTCACTGGACCGCTCGAAGATCTGGTGCGCGGCACCGAAGCCGTTGCCTCCGGCAATTTAGAGTATCGCATTACCCCCGCCGGCGGCGCCGAACTCTCAAAGCTCATGCATTCGTTTAACGACATGACCGCCGACTTATCTCGGCATAAAAGAGATATTGAGGCGACCACCCAAGACCTCCGCCAGATGAACGAAGAGCTAAGTCACCGTCGCCGTTACATCGAAGTTTTGCTCGAAAGCGTACAAAGCGGTGTGATCTCCCTCGATGATTCTGGGCGCATTTCTATGGTGAATGCCGCCGCCGCCCGGCTCTTGCGTACCACCACCGGGGAATTGGTAGGAAAATCTTACCTTACGGTAATTCCCAAGGAACACCGGACCGAGTTTCGCGAACTGATGGCTTCGCTTTATGACACCGCAAAACCGGTGCGCCGCGAAATTCGCATTCAACACCCGCGCAATGAGCGGCTGGCCTTGTTAGTTACCCTAAGCGTGCTGCGCGATGAGCGTAAGAAAAGGCTGGGCGTGGTCGCGGTACTCGATGACGTTACCGACATTCAAAAAATGGAGCGCATGTTTGCTTGGCGCGAAGTGGCCAAACGCATCGCTCACGAGATCAAAAACCCGCTTACCCCGATTCAACTTTCGGTGGAGCGGCTACGCCGCCGTTACCTAGATAAGATTCAAGACGATGGCACCTTTAATCAAGCCACCGGAATTATTTTGACCGAAGTGGACTCGCTAAAAAATTTGGTTAGTGAATTTTCCAATTTCGCCCGTCTGCCCGAAATCCAAACCGAACCCGAAGAGCTAAATGAGATTGTGACCGAGGCAATTGTTCTTTACCGAGCGGCCCACGAACGTATCTTATTTCAAATCGAATTGGACGATTCCATTGGTCGGCTACAGTTAGATCGCTCAGGAATGAAGCGGGCGCTGATTAATCTTTTCGATAATGCCGTGTCTGCAATGTCTGGAAAAGGCGAGCTTCATGTTAAAACATTTTTTGATCGCACGGCTGGCTTCATCCGAGTAGAGGTGGCAGACCAAGGTTGCGGCATTCCCGAAAGCGCTTACGCCCAGCTTTTTGAGCCCTATTTTTCGATGAAAGCCGGTGGTACCGGCTTGGGCCTCGCCATCGTGCAAAGAATTATTGCCGATCATGGCGGCTTTGTAAGAGCTCACGCTAATGAACCTCAAGGTACCAAGTTCGTGATCGAGTTACCCGAACGGCTCAGAGTTTTTTCAGAAAAAGTAGGATTGGGTTTGCGACCCTTGGCTAAAACAACGGCCGCGGCGCCTGAGCCAGAAACGTTTATTTAAGGTAAGGATCTTTGGAAGAGTATGGTTTTACGACGAGTCTTAGTAGTCGATGATGAGTCCAACATCCTGGCTTCCCTAAAGGGGGTGCTAGAGGATGAGGGGTACGAGGTAGAAACGGCAAAGGACGCCGAAGCCGCGCTATTGCGTTTTCACTCGTTTAGGCCCGACATCACGCTTTTGGATATTTGGATGCCGGGTGAAGATGGCATTTGGGTGCTGGATAAGATCAAAACCAAAGAACCAAACGCGATCGTAATCATGATGAGCGGACACGGTACGGTGGAGACCGCCGTTCGTACCATTAAGCTGGGGGCGTTCGATTTTCTAGAAAAGCCACTGCAGTTCGACAAGTTGTTGCTCCTTATGGAACACGCCTTTGAGCTGAAGCGACTGAAAGCAGAAAATCAGTATTTGAAAACAGAACTGGGTGGCGACGAAGAGATTTTGGGCCAAAGCCAGCCTATTCTCCAGCTTAAGAAATTAATTTCGGTGGTGGCCCCTTCCAACGGTTGGGTGCTTGCCAACGGTGAAAATGGAACGGGCAAAGAATTGGTGGCCCGCTCGCTTCATCGAGGAAGCCCCCGCGCCAACGGCCCATTTATTGCGGTAAACTGCGCGGCCATTCCTGAAGAGCTGGTAGAAAGTGAGCTGTTCGGCCATGAGCGTGGCTCTTTCACCGGGGCCAATGAAAAACGAATCGGCAAATTTGAATTGGCCCATCGGGGCACCCTGTTTTTAGATGAAGTCGGCGACATGAGCAGTAAAATGCAGGCAAAAATTCTGCGGGCGTTGCAAGAATGCCGCATCCAGCGGGTGGGTGGCGAGACCACGGTTGAAATCGACGTACGGGTGATTGCCGCGACCAACAAAGATCTCAAAAAAGAGATTGCTCAGGGGCGGTTTAGAGAAGACCTGTTTTACCGGCTAAATGTGATTCCGCTCTCCGTTCCGCCGCTCCGCGACCGCCGTGAAGACATTCCCGAATTGGTCGACTATTTTGTGCGTCGTTATTCGCTCGGTAAGACAAAAAAGATTTCTCCCGAAGTTCGAGAATGGATGTTGAGGTACGGCTGGCCAGGCAACGTACGCGAGTTAAAAAACTGGTGCGAACGGGCCTGCTTGCTAAGTCAGAGCGACTGGCTAGAATCTCCCGATGGCGAACTCGAGGCCGGCGGTCAGGGTTATGAAAGCTCTGAAGCCTCGACGCTGAGCGAAGATAAGTCGCTTAAGTCGGCGCGCGCCGCCTTTGAAAAGCGCTTTATCGTGCAAATTTTGTCTGAAAATGGCGGAAATATTTCGAAAACGGCGCTTAGCCTAGGCTTAGAACGCAGCCATCTGCACAAGAAGATAAAAGGGTACGGTATCGACGTACAAAACTTGGGGGGCAATTAGTATGGAATCTATATTAGGCACATCAGGAATCAATCGTCGGAAAACTCGCGAAATTACGGTGGGTAATATAAAGCTGGGCGCTAACCATCCGATCCGCGTTCAATCAATGACCACGCCCAAAACTGAGGATGTGGAAGCCGTAGTAAAGCAAGTTGCCGATTTAGTAATGGCCGGCTGCGAAATCATTCGCATCACCGTTAACGATATTGGCGCCGCTAATGCCATGCCGGCCATCTTAAAACGGGTAGACATACCGGTGATTGCCGACGTTCACTTCGATTACAAAATGGCACTTGAGTCGATCAAAGCGGGTGTCGCGTGCGTGCGCATCAACCCAGGAAATATTGGTCCCGATTGGAAGACTATCGAAATTGTTAAGGCCGCACGCGATGCCGGAATTGCTTTACGTATCGGAGTAAACGCGGGTTCACTAGAAAAACCGCTGCTGAAAAAGTATGGGCATCCGGTACCGGAAGCCCTAGTGGAAAGCGCGTTGGCCAGCATTGCCCTGGTTGAGGGGCAAAACTTTTTTAATTTCAAGGTTTCGATCAAATCTTCAGACGTGCTCAATAACTATCGGGCCTACGACCTGCTTTCACGCCAAACCGAGGCGCCTTTGCATCTCGGAGTGACCGAAGCCGGCACGCGTAATTATGGCGCCGTAAAATCAGCGGTGGGCATCGGCAGTCTGCTGATGGCGGGTATTGGTGACACCATCCGGGTTTCCCTCAGTACCGATCCGGTCGAAGAGGTAAAAACAGGGGTTTTCATTCTCAAGTCGATCGGGTTAAAAAATGATTCTCCCGAAATCATCTCGTGCCCAAGTTGTGGCCGGGCTGATATCGACGTTTATAAGCTTGCCGAAGAGGTGGAGCGGCGGGCCCTTGGTCTTAAGAAAAATATCAAGATCGCGGTGATGGGGTGCGTGGTGAACGGGCCCGGTGAGTCGATGGAAGCCGACATTGGCATTGCTGGGGGCAAGGGCGAAGGTTTGATTTATAAAAAGGGAAAGCCCATCGGCAAGGTTCCCGAAGATAAAATGCTTGAGTTTCTGATGGCTGAAATTGAGCGCATGTAGTTTTAGGAAAAAAAATGGCAGATCGTATTACTCCGCGAGAAAAAGACTTTTCACAATGGTATCTCGATATCATTCAACAGGCCCAGCTGGCCGATAACAGCCCCGTACGCGGCTGCATGGTGATTCGCCCTAACGGCTACGCACTTTGGGAAGTGGTACAACAGAATCTCGATAAGAAATTTAAAGAGACTGGGCACCGCAACGCCTATTTTCCAATGTTCATCCCGCAAAGTTTTTTGCAGAAGGAGAAAGATCACGTCGAAGGTTTTGCCCCCCAGTGCGCGGTGGTCACCCACGGTGGCGGAAAGCTGCTCGAAGAGCCGCTAGTGGTTCGGCCAACGTCGGAAACGATCATCAACGCGATGTACTCGAAATGGATTCAGAGTTACCGCGATTTACCGGTTCTCATCAATCAATGGGCTAACGTGGTGCGCTGGGAGATGCGAACCCGCCCTTTTTTGCGCACGGTAGAGTTTTTGTGGCAAGAAGGGCACACCTGCCACGAAACCGATACCGAAGCCCTCAAAGAGACTTTGAAGATGCTCGACGTCTATCAATCTTTTTTACGTGATATTTTTGCGATTCCGGTCATCGCCGGTGAAAAAACGCCCAGCGAAAAATTTGCGGGCGCGGCGCAGACCTATTGCGTGGAAGCGATGATGCAAGACAAAAAAGCGTTGCAAGGGGCAACCTCGCATTACTTTGCCGATAAATTTGCCAAAGCGTTCGATATCAAATTTCAGAATCGCGAAGGCAAGCAGCAGTATGTTCATCAAACCAGTTGGGGGATCTCCACCCGCATCATTGGTGCGCTCATCATGACTCACTCGGATGACCAAGGGCTGGTGATTCCTCCCAAGGCGGCGCCGATTCCGGTAATGATTATTCCTTTTCTTCAGAAGGGAAAAGACCCGGCTCCGGTGATCGAAGTTTGTAACAAGATTCATTCTGAACTTTCTAAGCATCTGGTTTGTAAAGTAGACGATCGCGACAACGTGAGCGCAGGGTTTAAATTTAACGAGTGTGAAGTGCAGGGTATTCCGCTTCGGGTTGAAGTGGGGCCTCGCGATTTGGCCGAAGGTAAAGTTCAACTGGCGCGCCGCGACGGAAAAAAACGACTCGTTGATTTGAGTGCCGTAGTTAGCGAGGCGCTTGCCGATTTAGAAAGTTTCCAAGCCGATCTCTACCGTAAGGCCGCGGCCTTTTTAAAGGCCAATACCTTCGTAGAAGATGGCTATGAGAACTTTAAATCGAGATTGGATAGTGAGGGTGGCTTCTACCTCATGCACTGGTGCGGTAAAGATGCCTGCGAGTTCAAAGTAAAAGAAGACACCAAGGCCACCATCCGTTGCGTCCCCTTCGACCAGATCAAAGAAAAGGGCGAATGCATCGTTTGCAAAGGGCCTTCGGGCGGGCGGGTTGTTTTTGCAAGAAGTTATTAAATTCAGACACTTACGAGCCAAATTTGTGCCTAAGTATCCAATGACGGGGTTGGAATCCCGTGTTAAACCTATAAAGTTATAAGACTTTTTGTTTCTGGCGGAAGCCATGAAAAACGAGCCGCAACCGGCAGTCTTAAAGATTTTTTGAAATTTTGAAAATGGAGCAAATGCTTACATGAGCAAGCAGATTTTGGTGAACGCGAGTTCTTACGAGACGCGCGTCGCGATATTACAAGACGGTGAAATTAAAGCCCTGCATATCGAGCGGGAAGAAGACAAGAACGTTGTCGGAAACGTTTATAAGGGGATCGTAAAAAGGGTTCTTCCCGGAATGCAGGCCGCGTTCTTGGAGCTAGGCCTGGAGCGAACCGCATTTTTGTACGTCGATGACATCATTGACGAGCCTTTTGGTCGCGACATCGAATTAATGGATGACGACGAAGATTCTGACTCTGAAGATTTGGCCGACGACGTCGCCGCCGAAGACGAGGAAAAAGACGATCGTAATGATGTTCAACGGCAGGAAGAGGCCGAGCGAAACACCGAACGTTTTTCACGCCGTCCACGTGGCCGATCAGAACAACGCGAGGCCGCGCGTCCCTTAGAAGAAAAAGAGCCGGTCACTAAGAAGGCCGAACCCGCAAAAGAAGGGGCAGAAAAAGGGGTGGCAAGCGCTCAGCCCGTTCCCGGTGAGGAGGGTTCAGAAGTTTGGACCGAACTTGAGTCCAGCTACGAGCGCGACATTGAAGAAGAAGATGATTGGGACGGTGATGAAGACGAGGATGACGAGATTGATGAAGAAGGCGACTACGAAGAGGGCGATGAAGACGAAGAGGGCGCGGCTCCGACGGTAGCGGCCAAAGACGCGATCGAGCCTGCGAAAGGCAAAATCATTATTGAAGGGCGGGAGGCGGCAAAGACACCAGAGTCCCGCGCCTCTCGGTCAGAAAAAACGGAAAGTCCGGCATCTGAAGAGAAAACTTTGGCGAAAGGGGAACGAGCACCTGCACGCGAAGCGCGAAGCCGTGAACCCAAAGAAGCCCCGCGTGATGGGCGAGCGCCGCGTGTTGAAAAGACCGACGATAGGGGTGGCGACGATACAAATCGTGGCGGTCGCGGGGGGCGGGGTGGAAAAAATCAAAGCATTAGAGCGCCACGTGGTGGCGGCGGAGATCGGGATCGTGAAGAAGGCGGTCGAGAACCCCGAGTACGCCAAGCTACGGACGATCGGGATAAACCACGGGATCAGGAACGGCCGAGAGATCAAGAACGGCCGAGAGATCAAGAACGACCGAGAGATCAAGAACGAGGTTCCTCAAGAAATCAGCCGAGGGACTCGCGCGACGAACGCGACCGTGACGAAAACCGCGACCGTGGTAGAGACCGCGATCAGCCACGCGAAGTTGCTAGAGATGCAGACCGTGACCGCCATCACAGTGAAACCCGCGATTCCGATCGCGCCTCTGAACCGTCGCGCGATGATCGTGAGCAGCGTGATAGTGATCGCCCGCGTACTGAAGAGCGCAGCGCTCGCAGCAGCGAAGGCGGCGGCGAACCTCGTCGTGGCCGAGGTGGCCGCGAACGAAGTGCTGGCCGAGGTCGTGAGCGCAGCGGTAGCAGCCGCAGCGGCCCGCGTCGTGGCGGGGCCAGTGCCGGCGGACGTCGTCCGCCGCGCCGTAATTTTCGTAATCGCCGCCCTCGGGGCAGTGTAAACATTCAAGATTTATTGAAAGAAGGACAAGAGATTTTGGTTCAGGTGGCTAAGGCCCCAATCGGAACCAAAGGCGCTCGCTTGACCACTCACATCAGCTTACCGGGGCGCAACCTGGTGTTGATGCCGACCACCAAACATTTGGGCATTTCACGCCGCATTCAGTCCGATCGCGAACGGCGTCGGCTGCGCGATATTTTTATGAAGCGCATTCGCGCCAAGGAAGTGGGCTTCATTATTCGTACCGTCGCGGAGGGCAAAAGCTTGAAAGAGCTGAGTGCCGACGCCGATTATTTGCAGAGCATGTGGATGAAAATTAAGCGTGAGTCGGGCAAAAAACGCGCCCCGGCGCTTATCCACGAAGACTTATCTCTGTCGATGCGTACGGTGCGTGATTTTTTCACCGACGATGTTGATTCATTCATCATCGATAACGAAGAAGAGTACGAAAATGTAATCGCCTTTATTGAACAGTTCATGCCGCGGCACAAAAGCCGCGTGAAGCTGTTTAAGGGGCCTTCGCAGTTATTTGAGCAGTACGGTATCGAAGCCGAAATCTCTCGCGCGTTGGGTAAAAAAGTGTGGCTGAAATCCGGTGGTTATTTGCTGGTGGATCAGTCCGAAGCCCTTACCGCCATCGACGTAAACACCGGTCGGTACGTGGGGAGCAAGAGTCTCGAAGAGACGATTCTTCGCACCAACCTTGAAGCCGTTAAAGAGGTGGCGTACCAACTTCGTATTCGCAATGTTGGCGGTATTATCATTATCGACTTGATCGATATGGAGTCGATGGAAAACCGCGAAAAGGTTTACAACGCCCTTCAAGATGCGCTCGGGGAAGATAAGGCCAAGACCAACATCTTGAAGATTTCAGAGCTTGGCCTGGTTGAGATGACCCGAAAGAGAACTCACGAAGACTTGGTTCGTTACCTTACCGAAGGCTGCGGTTACTGCGAAGGGCGTGGCTACCACAAGAGCAAACGTACCGTTTGTTTCGAAATCTTTCGCGAGATTGAGAAAGAGGCCCTCGAGCCTAATCCAAACATCGTAGTGTTTGCCAATCCTGAAGTCGCCACTCGGATGATGAAAGAAGAGCGGCCGCACGTGGAGATGATCGAGGAGCGTTTCAAGAAGTCAGTGAGCATTCGCCCCGATAATAAATTCCACGTTGAGCAGTACGAAGTATTCGGGAAGCAGTAAAATATTCTCCCCGGTCATTGCGGGGAGAAAGCTTTTAGTTTATCGCCGTGGGGTATTCGCCGGAGAAACAGGCGTGGCAAAAACTGCCATCCACGTTTCGGGTCGAGGCGGCAACTTTCATCAAACCAGTTAGGCTGATGTATCCCAATGAATCGGCGCCGATGAATTTACGAATGTCTTCTACCGTCTGATGAGAGGCCAAAAGCTCTTTGCGGGTGGGGGTATCAATCCCGTAAAAACAAGAGTGAGTGGTCGGCGGTGCCGAAATGCGAACGTGCACCTCTTTGGCGCCGGCTTCGCGAAGGTGCTGAATCAGCTTTTTTGAAGTCGTACCGCGAACCAGGCTGTCGTCTACCACGACCACACTTTTTCCGGCCACGCACTCCGATACCGGGTTTAACTTCAATTTTACGCCAAAATTGCGGATGGATTGTTTGGGTTCAATAAAGGTACGGCCGATGTAATGGCTGCGAATGATCCCCATGTCGAAAGGAATTCCCGACTTTTCCGCAAAGCCAATCGCCGCCGGTACGCCAGAGTCAGGTACGGGAATCACGATGTCGGCATGGGCGGGCTGCTCAATGGCCAATTGATGCCCCAGCGCTTTGCGCGTGAGGTGCACCGAAAGATCAAACACTTTACTGTCGGGGCGGGCAAAATAAATGAGTTCAAAAACGCACTTACGTGAGTTTGCGGCCTTGCCCAGAGGAAACGAAGACTTACGTTCGTTGGGCTTTTTCAGGGTGATGACGATCATCTCGCCGGGCAATACTTCACGTAGGTACTTGGCCCCCATCAAATCAAGCGCCGTGGTTTCGCTGGCAAATACCGTGGCGCCATTTAGCTCTCCCATCACCAGGGGGCGGAATCCGAACGGGTCGCGGATGGCCACCAGTTTGTCGGAATTCATCAATAAGAGAGAGTAGGCGCCTTCGACCTGCTTAAGGGAGATGACCAACGCCTCAACCAAATCGGGTTTTTGCGATCGCGCCATCAAATGCAAAATCAATTCGGTGTCGCTAGTTGCTTGAAAGATTGCCCCCTCTTTTTCCAGGGCTTGGGATAGGGTTTTTGAGTTCACCAAATTGCCGTTGTGGGCGAGTGAGACCCAACCTAACGAACACTTGAGCTGAATGGGTTGCAGGTTTTCGACAAAACTTCCACCGGTGGTCGAGTAACGATTATGGCCGATGGCCATGCTGCCGGGCATCGTGGCCAATACTTCGGAAGAAAAAATATCTCCCACCAGGCCCATGCGTTTGTGTACGTGGGGAGTGACGCCATCGGTGGAGACAATTCCTGCCCCCTCTTGTCCCCGGTGCTGAAGCGCGTGCAAACCCAGATAGGTGAAGTGAGAGGCTTCCGGAGTTCCAATGATTCCAAAAATGGCACACATAATTTAACGCCCAGACTTTTTTAGAAAACTTATTCGAAACAAGGCTTCCACCGGTTTTCCCATTCTTTACGGATGGCCGGTAGCGGGCGACTAGCGACTTCTAAGCCGCCCTGCAAAATCTTGAGCGCTGCCGCGGTGTTAGTTTCACCAAGCAGAGTGAAGGGCATGCCCGCCTGACTGGCCAGCATTTCGAGTTCGCCACGGTGACCGTTTTCGATCGCTACGACTACCCGCGGAACGCTCTCGCCGAACAAAAACTGGTCGCTATCGATCGATTGAGGAATGTTTAAATTCAACCCAATCTCTTTAATCGGCGAACGTAACGCCATTTCAACCAGCGCCGTTACTAAGCCACCATCGGAAACATCGTGAATCGCGTAGGGAAGACGGGTTTTTCTTAGGCGCTCACAGAACTTAAGCATGCGCCCCAGTGTGGCCAGGTCGGTATCTTCTGGCTGCCCGCACTCGCGCTTAAAATAGAGGCTGGTCATTACACTGCCACCTAAGCCACCCATCACTGGTCCGACTAAGACAATTTGGCAGTCGCCGCTGGTAAAATGAGTTTTGGGAACGCGGGAGGTGTCGGACACTAAACCCGCCATGCCGATCATCGGCGTTGGGTAGATGGGCTTTCCGTCGGTCTCGTTATAGAAGCTGACGTTTCCAGAAATCACCGGAATTTTTAGGGCTTCGCAGCACTCCGCAATGCCCTCGATCGCCTCTTCAAATTGCCACATCACTTCGGGGTTTTGCGGGCTACCGAAGTTTAAGCAATCAGTAATACCGATGGGCTCGGCCCCCATGATGGCAATATTCACCGCCGCCTCGGCAACGGCTCGTCGACCGCCTTCCCGCGGTGATAGCCACGCCACGCGTGGGTTGCAGTCCACGGTGAGCGCCAACTTAAGGTTGGTGTTGGGAATATCGCGCAGCCGCATCAGTGCGGCATCATCGAAGGTGCCACCCTCGGTGCGATTACCCACCATTGAGTCATACTGCTGAACGATGGGGCGGGCGTCGGCAAAATTTAGATCGCTAAATACCAAATCGAGTTTGTCGTTTAGGGAGGTGGTAAACAGACGATTGCGATCTAAGAACCATCGTTGCTTTAAATCGGAAGGGGCCACCTTCGGGCGAGGCGCCATCGGCGGCACCGTAACTAACTCCACGGGCAGATCGACCACCACTTCGCCGTTTTTCTCAATCTTTACGCGGTGGCCCTCGACTACGGTTCCGATCACTTCCGAATGTAGCTCCCACTTCTCGAATACTTTGGTGAGCGGAGCCAGTTTGTTTGGCTCGCAGACGAGCAACATGCGCTCTTGCGATTCCGACAGTAACAACTCAAAAGCAGTCATTCCCGTTTCGCGCGTGGGCACTTTATCGAGATTTAACTCCAGACCGGTCTCGGCCCGCTCCGCCATTTCGAATGAGGATGAGGTTAAACCCGCGGCGCCCATGTCTTGAATGCCCACGATCAATTTGAGCCGCATTGCCTCAAGGGTGGCTTCGAGCAAAAGTTTTTCGGTGAACGGATCCCCTACTTGGACAGTTGGGCGATCGGGCTCTGCCTCGGTAGAAAACTCTTTTGAGGCCATTGAAGCGCCGTGCACGCCATCGCGTCCGGTTTTGGAACCCACGTAGACCACCAAGTTGCCAATTCCCGAAGCATAGCCACGAAAAATTTCGTCGCTTTTTATCAGCCCCACGGTGAACGCATTGACCAACGGATTGAAGTTGTAGGACGAATGAAAAAAAGTTTGGCCGGCCACGGTGGGAACGCCCACGCAGTTTCCGTAATCGCCGATGCCTTTCACCACCCCGCGGACCACCGAACGGGTCTTTTCTAAATCGGGAGTGCCAAAGCAAAGTGAATTCATATTGGCGATGGGGCGCGCCCCCATCGTGAAGACGTCGCGCATGATTCCGCCCACGCCGGTGGCGGCGCCCTGATAGGGCTCAATGTAAGAAGGGTGATTGTGGCTTTCCATTTTAAACGCTACCGCCCAGCCATGACCAATATCTAACACTCCGGCGTTCTCGCCGGGGCCCTGAAGAACCCGTTTACCGGTGGTCGGAAAACGGCGGAGCAAAGGTTTAGATGACTTATAGCTGCAGTGTTCGCTGAACATTGCAGAAAAAATACCAAGTTCGGCAAACGTCGGGGGCCGCTCTAGCTTATTGCAAACGTGCTGGTACTCAGCGGTGGTAACGCCTAGGGCGTCGGCCATTTCCGGGGTCGACGGTTTGGTATCAGGAATTTTCATGACGCTTTTCCGTTCAGGCTAGTTAGCAGCGACTGCCAGATTTTTTTCCCATGCTGACTACGCAGATCGGTGGCGCGCTCCGGATGTGGCATTAATCCAAAAATATTGCGCGCTTTGTTGCTAATTCCGGCAATCGCCAGTTCGCTGCCATTTGGATTAGAGCCGGCTGATGCTTTTCCCGCGGCGTCGCAATAGGTTAGTAAGACTCCATCGACTTCGGCCAGGCTTTTTGCCGATAGCCCAGAAACGTAACGGCCATCGCCGTGCGCAATAGGAAGCTCAATCACCTCTCCGGTTTTCATCGCCGAAGTCCAAGGGCTCTGATTGTTCTCCACCTTTAAAAAATTATCTTTGCACTGAAACTGGGAACTTTCGTTCTTGGCCAGGGCTCCGGGCAGCAATCCGGTTTCACATAAAATCTGAAAGCCGTTACAAATTCCCAGCAGGTGACCGCCCGCGGCGGCGTACTCTTTTACCTTCGCCATGATCGGCGAGAGTGAAGCCACGGCGCCCGATCGCAGGTAATCGCCGTAAGAAAAACCGCCCGGTACTACTACCAGTTGGTATTCACCAAGTGGCGGCTGGTCGGTATGCCATAAGTTAGTGACCTGAAATTTAGCAAAGTCGCGAAGGGTATAGATGACGTCGTCGTCACAGTTGCTGCCGGGAAAGGTGATGACCGCGGCCTTCACGCCGTGACCCCAATGATTTCGGTCTTAAATGATTCAATGACCGGGTTGGCCAGAAGTTTTTCACACATCTTATCTACCGACGCTTTTGCATCGTTAGCATTTTTGGCTTCCAGCTCGATATCCACCACTTTTCCAACTCTGGCGTTGATCACGGTTTTGAAACCTAGCCGGCGCAGGCTTTCGGCCACGGTGTTTCCCTGCGGATCGAAAACGGTATCTTTGTAAAAAATGGTGACTCGGGCTTTCACGGGTTCTCCTCAAAGTACTTGGCCAAACGCTTATAGACCTCTTGATAGGCCTCTTCGATGCCACCTAAGTCTTGGCGGAAACGATCTTTATCCATCGGTTCGCCAGTTTTAATATCCCACAGGCGCGAGCCGTCGGGAGTGATCTCGTCGGCCAAAATGATGTTGCCATGGCGCACATCGCGGCCAAACTCTAACTTAAAATCAATGAGCTCAAGGCCGATTTCAGAAAAGACGCGGAACAAGAGCTGATTCACTTCCAGAGCCAAGCGCTGCATGGTTTTGAGTTCGCTCTCGGTGGCCCATTTAAAATAGAAAATGTGCCCTTCGCCAATAAGCGGATCTCCCAACGGGTCCGATTTCAAAAAGAATTCGACCAGTGGCGGATGAAAGTGGCGCCCTTTTTCGAGGCCCAGCCGCTTTACAATACTTCCGGCCGCTTTGTTACGAACCACAATCTCAACCGGAACAATTTCTGCCTTGCGCACGAGCATTTCGCGGTCAGACAATTTATCGGCATAGTGAGTCGGAACGCCGTGGCGACTAACGTACTGAAACAACCAAGTGGAGATGGCGTTATTCAAAATCCCCTTGTCCTTGATCGTCCCTTTCTTCATAGCGTTGAACGCAGTGGCGTCATCTTTGAAGTACTGGATTAAAAAATCGTGGGGCTGCGTTGTTTCGTAAAGAATCTTCGCTTTGCCTTCTCTTAGAATTTTTGTTTTTTCTACTTTCATGATGGATTTAGGACCTTTTCATATAGGTAATCAAGATGACCGTAAAACTGGCGTGGGTCAAAAATGGCGGTTAGTTCGGCGCCGGAGAGCTTCTGGGTAACCAAGGGTTCAGCGGCCAGTACTTGGGCGAGGGCTATTTTCTTATCGATGGCGGCCAGCGCCGAAGACTGAACAATTTTGTAGGCATCATCGCGGCTCATGCCCTTATCGATAAGCTTTAGCAAAAGTTGTTGCGAGTACACTACTCCGTGCAGCGACTCCAAATTTTCTTTCATCTTTTCGGGAAAGACTTCGAGACCAGATAACAAATCAAATAGGCGGCCCAGCATGTAGTCGGCCAAGATATTGGCGTCGGGGGCGATCACCCGTTCTACTGAGGAGTGGCTGATGTCGCGTTCGTGCCACAAAGCGCAGTTCTCGAGCGCGGGCACTACGTAACTTCGTAGCATTCGCGCCAGACCGGTTAGGTTTTCGGCGGTAATCGGATTGCGTTTATGCGGCATCGCCGAAGAGCCCTTTTGTCCTTTGCGAAACCCTTCGCGCACTTCGCCCACTTCGGTACGTTGTAAGTGGCGGAGCTCCGTAACGATCGTTTCGATGACCGATCCCAGCAACCCTAAAGCGCAGAAGTAAGTGGCGAACCGATCCCGTGAAATCACTTGGGTACTTAGCGTATCGACCTTGAGGCCAAGTTTTTCGCAGATGTGCTGTTCGATTTGGGGAGGTAGATGGGCGTAGTGTCCGACCGCGCCCGAAATCTTTCCCACCGCAATCTCTTCGCGAGCCACCGTTAAACGTGCCTCTGATCGCTTGAGCATGTCGTGCCAGTAAAGCCACTTCATGCCAAAAGTGATGGGCTCGGCGTGAATGCCGTGCGTACGGCCAATCATCGGCACGTCTCGATACAGTTTTGCTTTTTCTGCGGTGAGCTTGAGCAGCGGCTTCAACTCTTCAAGAATAAGGTCGCAAGATTTGGTAAGGCGGTAAGCGAACGAGGTGTCTACCACGTCACTGCTGGTCATACCCAAATGAACAAATCTTCCTGACTCGCCAATGTACTTCTGCATGTTCGAGATAAACGCCGCCATGTCGTGGCGGGTCTCTTTTTCAAGTTCGAGAACCTCTTCGGTGTTGAAGTTAGCTTTGGTGCGAATGTTTTCCCAATCGGCCTTCGGAATTTTTCCAAGCTTTGCCCAAGCTTCGCAGGCCAGCACTTCGACGTCCATCCACGTGCGAAACTGCGCTTCGAGCGACCACAGATTTGCCATCTTGGGCCGGCTATAGCGATCGATCACGGTTTTTCCTCGGTTCCCACTTCGTAGATATGGATCAACGTTTCTAAAAGAACATATTTTGCCAAGACGGTGGTGAAACTAGAGATGGCGCCGGCGGCGCCGAAGTCCGCGGCCGTAAAGTAAGTAAAGCTACCCTTACGAACGCACCAATGACCATAAACGCTATTTAATGAAAAAGGACGGGTTTCAGTTTTCTTTCCGGGTACCGCGGAATGCAAAAAGACTTTTGGGGCTTGGAAACCCTTAACCTTGGGAACCGTAGTAAATTCTAAGTGCCAAGGCTCCTTTTCGGACTTTAATTCATTTTTCAGAAAATAGTTGGTGCTGATGATCTCGCCCAAGACTTTGGGTCCGAGAACGGAAATGAAAACTGGAAATGGTTTATCAACGGTTTTCCAATCGGGACGTAGATCTCCATTCTCCGGATCCACCGGCATAAACTCTAAAATATTACGCAGTCCATTGGGGTTGTAGGCCGGATAATTATCAATGCGCGAAAGGTATTTTACGATGCGATCGTAGGCCGCTTTGCCAAACTTTTCTTCGCTGATCAAACAGCTACCTTCGGATTCGTACCAGATTTCGGTTTTGGCCGGCGAAATAATTCTCTTCTGCTTCACTCGGCGAATGGCGCAAACTGGGCTACAGGCGTCGAGCTTTTCGAGATATTTGCTGCGCGTTTGGCCCACCTCTTTCTCAAGTCCTTCGATGGCCGGTA
>JAYSWN010000043.1:0-40138 GCA_043718025.1 Pseudomonadota bacterium | reverse complement strand
AGTCGTTACGCCATTCGTGCAGGTCGGAACTTACCCGACAAGGAATTTCGCTACCTTAGGACCGTTATAGTTACGGCCGCCGTTTACTGGGGCTTCGGATCAAAGCTTCAACTAACGTTTAACTTCTCCCCTTAACCTTCCAGCACCGGGCAGGCGTCAGACCCTATACGTCGTCTTACGACTTTGCAGAGCCCTGTGTTTTTAGTAAACAGTCGCTACCCCCTGCTATCTGCAACCCTGTTCAGCTTCCGTTGTTAGCGGTCACATACTAAGGGCACACCTTCTTCCGAAGTTACGGTGTCAATTTGCTTAGTTCCTTAACCAGAGTTCTCTCGAGCGCCTTAGGATTCTCTCCTCACCCACCTGAGTTGGTTTACAGTACGGGCACCAAAATAACTCGCTACGTGGCTTTTCTCGAAAGCATGGGATCAACAACTTGAAGAAATCCGAAGAAGTCTTCTCGTCCTGGCTCTCAGGCATACGTGTTGCGGATTTGCCTACAACACACCCTACGACCGATCAGGCCCAATCCACATGGACCCTCATTTACCCTTCTTTGTCCCCACTTCGCTGATAACGTTATCTCGGTGGCGCAGGAATATTGACCTGCTTTCCATCGCCTACTCATTTCTGCCTCGGCTTAGGACCCGGCTAACCCTGGGAGGATTAACCTTGCCCAGGAACCCTTGGGTTTACGGCGAACGGGTTTTTCACCCGTTTTAACGCTACTCGTACCAGCATATTCACTTCTATTTCGTCCACCAGTGCTTTCGCTCTAGCTTCGGCCTACAATAGAACGCTCCTCTACCGTTGAATGCAAGCATTCAACCCGTAGCTTCGGTACCAGACTTTAGCCCCGTTAAATCTTCGGCGCATGCTCGCTTGACCAGTGAGCTATTACGCTTTCTTTAAAGGATGGCTGCTTCTAAGCCAACCTCCTGGCTGTCTATGCGCTCACACAACCTTTCCCACTTAGTCTGGATTTTGGGACCTTAGCTGACGATCTGGGCTGTTTCCCTTTCGAATATGAAGTTTATCCCACATCTTCTGTCTCCCGTAATTCGATTGGATGGAATTCGGAGTTTGGTTGGGTTTGGTAGTCTTGTAGGACCCCTAGCCCATCCAGTGCTCTACCTCCAGCAATTACTTACGAGGCTCTACCTAAATAGATTTCGAGGAGAACCAGCTATCTGCAGGTTTGATTAGCCTTTCACTCCTAGACACAGCTCATCCCCCGCGTTTTCAGCCACGGTGGGTTCGGACCTCCATAGGGTTTTACCCCTACTTCATCCTGGCCATATCTAGCTCACACTGCTTTCGGGTCTACTCATTGCAACTAACGCCCAATTAAGACTCGCTTTCGCTACGGCTCCACCTTGATCGGCTTAACCTTGCTACAAAGAATAAGTCGCTGGCTCATTATACAAAAGGTACGCCATCAGACGTGTCCTCCGAAGAGGCATAGTCCTCTGACTGTTTGTAAGCTCACAGTTTCAGGTTCTATTTCACTCCCCTCATTGGGGTTCTTTTCACCTTTCCCTCGCGGTACTTGTACGCTATCGGTTATTGAATAGTATTTAGCCTTGGAAGATGGTCCTCCCGGATTCCTACAGGATTGCACGTGTCCCGTAGTACTTGATGGCCCTCTGGAAGAGAAAATATTTTCAGCTACAGGCCTATCACCTTCTTTGGACTGACTTTCCAGACAGTTCGCCTAATATTTTCTTTTGTAACTTCCTGACACTTCGGCAGAAGCATCTAGAGGGCATCGCAACCCCGTATATAAAACGCCCGCCGGCTTACATATATACGGTTTGGGCTTTTCCCCGTTCGCTCGCCACTACTGGGGGAATCTCGTTTGATTTCTATTCCTCAAGGTACTTAGATGTTTCAGTTCCCTTGGTTCACGTCCGTAGCCTATGAATTCAGCTACGGATTCTACAGGTTTACTGTAGAGAGTTTTCTCATTCGGAAATCTCCGGGTCACAGCCTGTTTAGCGGCTCGCCGAAGCTTTTCGCAGCTATCCACGTCCTTCATCATCTTTCAATACCAGGGCATTCACCATGAGCTCTTAGTAGCTTAACATCGTAAAAACACTCGAGAATCTATCAGTTAAAAACTGAACATTTATCCTATGCAATTGTCAAAGAGCGAGGGACGCGAAACGCGTCCCAAATTGTGTGTATGTAAATGGTGGGCCGAGGAAGAGTCGAACTTCCGACCCCCGCCTTATCAGAGCGGTGCTCTAACCAACTGAGCTATCGGCCCTAATCGTCGGCTGAGCGTTAGGCTCGGAAATCAGTCGCCTGATTGTTGGCCAACCAAATTACATTTTCAAAAGACCGGAAATGGTCACTGAAGACTAAATAGCAGTGCGTTTCATTTGTGGACATTGACCTAATAGTTTCATTTTTGAAACCTAGGTTTTAAAAATTACTCCTAGAAAGGAGGTGATCCAGCCGCAGGTTCCCCTACGGCTACCTTGTTACGACTTCACCCCAATCATTGACCGCACCTTGGGCGCCTCCCTCCTTACGGTTAGGACGGCGACTTCTGGTGCAATTAACTTTCGTGGTGTGACGGGCGGTGTGTACAAGGCCCGGGAACGTATTCACCGCGGCGTTCTGATCCGCGATTACTAGCGATTCCAGCTTCACGAAGTCGAATTGCAGACTTCGATCCGAACTGAGACCGGTTTTCTGAGATTAGCTCCCCCTCGCGGGTTGGCAACCCTTTGTACCGGCCATTGTAGCACGTGTGTCGCCCTGGATATAAAGGCCATGAGGACTTGACGTCATCCCCACCTTCCTCCGGTTTAACACCGGCAGTCTCCTTAGAGTGCCCAACTAAATGGTGGCAACTAAGGACAAGGGTTGCGCTCGTTAAGGGACTTAACCCGACATCTCACGATACGAGCTGACGACAGCCATGCAGCACCTGTCTCTCTGTGTATTGCTACAAGACTCTATCTCTAGAGCTGTCAGAGGATGTCAAACCCAGGTAAGGTTCTTCGCGTTGCATCGAATTAAACCACATGCTCCACCGCTTGTGCGGGCCCCCGTCAATTCCTTTGAGTTTTAACCTTGCGGCCGTACTTCCCAGGCGGGGTACTTAATGCGTTAGCTTCGACACTGCAGGGGTCAATTCCCGCAACATCTAGTACCCATCGTTTACGGCGTGGACTACCAGGGTATCTAATCCTGTTTGCTACCCACGCTTTCGAGTCTCAGTGTCAGAAATGGTCCAGAAGGCCGCCTTCGCCTCCGGTATTCCTCCTAATATCTACGAATTTCACCTCTACACTAGGAATTCTACCTTCCTCTACCACTCTCAAGCCAATTAGTTTTGGATGCCCTTCCTCGGTTGAGCCGAGGGATTTCACACCCAACTTTATTGACCACCTACACTCGCTTTACGCCCAATGATTCCGAACAACGCTAGCACCCTACGTATTACCGCGGCTGCTGGCACGTAGTTAGCCGGTGCTTCCTTTGAAGATACCGTCAAGCGGTCTAGATGTTAGCTAGACCGTGTTTCTTCTCTTCCGACAGGGCTTTACGACCCGAAGGCCTTCATCACCCACGCGGCGTCGCTGCGTCAGAGTTTCCTCCATTGCGCAATATTCCCTACTGCTGCCTCCCGTAGGAGTCTGGACCGTGTCTCAGTTCCAGTGTGGCTGATCAACCTCTCAGATCAGCTAACCGTCAAAGCCTTGGTAGGCCGTTACCCTACCAACTAGCTGATGGTGCATAAGCCCATCCTCGGGCGATAGCTTATAAATAGAGGCCACCTTTAACCTCAGTCACTTGCGTAACCGTGGTCTCATTCGGTATTAGCCCTCCTTTCGGAAGGTTATTCCCATCCCAAGGGTAAGTTACCTATGTATTACTCACCCGTCTGCCACTTTACTAATGGGTTACCCCAAATTCTCGTTCGACTTGCATGTATTAGGCACGCCGCCAGCGTTCGTTCTGAGCCAGGATCAAACTCTTCAGTTAAATTCTGTTGTTAGAGCAAGCCCTAACAACTAATTCTTCTTCGAGTTGAAACTCTAAGGATTCAACTAATTTGGATGGCCCACATATGGCGTCACTGCTATTCAGTTTTCAAGGACCATTTGTCGAGAAGGAGGTAATTATCGACACCCCCCGTTAGTGTCAACGCATTTTGACATTTATTTTGGGAATTAATTGAGATCCTTGCAAAAGCGCTATGGCAAAGCGACTCGAGGCGTTGTCTAGAGGCGATTCATGCCGTAGTATTTTAGGAATTATGAAAAACCTAGTGATCAGTAACGGTGTGGCGGGTTTGGTATCTGCGCAATGGCTTTCTTCGCGAGGTATCGAATACACAGCCTACGATGCAGCCAAAGCTCCAGGCGAGGGTGACCCCGCCTTCGCTTGGCGCTTTCGCGATGATGCCGGTTCGGTGATTGCGAGTCTGTTCGAGGACAGTGATGATTGGGGAGCGGTGGGAACGACGCTTAACCATAAGCCTAAAAAGGATTTCGTACCATTCGACGGGGAGATCGATGAACAGTTTCGCCCCCTTTTAATTGGGAATTACAAAATTCCGAGGCGAGCGATGGCCCAGATTCTTGCGCCGATGACTAAATCGCTCATCGTGAATTTCCACTGCAACCGTTTCCCTCTTTCCCTTAGTATCGAAGAGAAGACAGTCAGCATGAATGATGGCACGGTCGTACCTTACGAGAAATTAATTTGGGCAGCCCCCCTAATGAAACTGAAGGGGATTCTTTCGCCGCTGTGGAAAACCAAGCTAGGTAAAATTGGGAAAGTTCCAGGGCCGACTTCTTTTGTGGGATTTGAGTGGGCCACCGACGTGAAGCCGTTTTCTGAAGACATTTCAGTAATGGTTCCCTTTCGTTTTCGAGATGAGAAACTAAAGGCCTACGGCTTTTTCAATCAAAAGAGCGTCGCGCCCGATACCGATCATTACGTTACAAACTGGGTGGCAATCGCGCCGGCTAAGGTCGCTGCTAACGCCGAAGATGTAGCAAAATTCGTAAAATCTCTCCGTCGAGAGATGCTCAAAGAACTTCCCGAAGTTGACGGACACATTAAGCATGAAAAAATCCTGCATTATGAATGCTTCGTCCCTGATAGGCCTATCGTTTTAGAATCATTAGAGGTTCTTCCTAACGTGTTTTACGTGGGTCCCGAAGTAACGACTGATCAAGAGTTTGTACTAAACTGGGGACCTGAAGCCACCGCGCTAAATCTGAAGTCGGTATTTGGCTGATCTCAATTCTGATCTCGCAAAGTATTGACGCAACTACCCAATTAACGGTAGTAGTCTAAAAATAGCCACGTCCCCTGAGAGGGGGGCGGTGCTGTGGAACGTTTATTTGGAACAGGTACCAAATTACGATTTACTAAGTTATGCGATTCCCACACTTCTTTGCCAGTACACATCTTGTGACGGGTCGCGGGGGAAACCATGGGCGAAAAAATAAAAGACGCCGTTATTACCCCAAATCTCTTCGATTATTTCGATTACCGAGAGTTTTTGCAGGACTATTACCAGTTCCATAAAAAACGAAACTCTTCGTACAGTTACCGCCTATTTGCCCGCAAAGCCAAACTGGGTTCCCCAAACTATTTAAAGCTGGTTGTCGATGGCAAACGCCGAATCACCGACCGCACTCTGTTTCAATTTGCTCGAGGACTTGGCTTGAGCCGCGATGAAGAGAAATACTTCCGCGAGTTGGTGCTTTACCAAGAAGTTTCAGATCCAGACAGCAAAGAGCTGCACCTTCGTTCACTTCTGAAATATCAAGAAAAGCAGCGTACGCCGACTCCATTAAAAGCGGATCGTATTAAATTCCTCCTAGACTGGCATCATTCAGTTATTCGAGAATTGGTTTCAACGCGTGAGTTTAGCGAAGAGCCATCTTGGATTGCCAAAAGACTAGGAAACAAGATTACTGAAGCTCAAGCAAAAGAAAGCATAGAGCTACTCGAACGATTACAGATTTTAAAGCGCAACATAAACGGCAGACTTGAACAACAAGAGCCTTTGCTTACCAGTTCAGATGAAGTGCCTTCGCACGTAATTCGAAGCTTACACCGCACGTTCTTGCGCAAGGCCATCAACTCCATTTTTTCGGTACCGATTGATCGCAGAGAGCTGTCTGGTTTAGTAATCTCGATTCCTCAGAACCGCATGAAAGAGTTAAAGGAAGAAATTAAAGAATTTAGGAAGAAGCTGAATCGCAAATACGGAATTGAAAAGCAAAGCGATGATGTTTTCTTTGTCGGTCTATATCTGTTTCCAGTGACATCAAGAGGGGAATCAAATGATGGCAGTAGGTAGCGGGCGTCTTGCCCTGATTTTGGCAGCTCTTGTTTTGGTGGGAGGCGCCGCTCACGCGGTCACGCCAATTGGGCCAGCGGATAGTTTTGGTTTTGAATTAGGCAACGGGAAGCGCATCTTTACCAATAAGGAAGGAAACTACCGCATGGTGGTGAATTCCGGGTCGGATGTGAGCGAGAAGGGCCAGTTTACTGAGATTTTGGCCCCTTTTATCGATTCGAGCTGGGTGCGGACTCGGCTTCTAATCACCGTAGCTGAAGCCTCGGATGTTCTAAACTTTACAGACTTCGCTCGCCGGTACTCGAATCGCGTGGGCTGGAGTTTTGGCAAGATCGGAAACTATATTTCCATTCAGCGCGAGGCAAAGCTTAAAGAAGATCGGTGCCTGTTCGTTGCCCGCATCCTCAAGTCTCCAGGAGAAGTGACCACGATATCTGTGGATGGAGGTCCGGACTGCCAAGAAGGGTCTGATTTCGATCGAGTCAAATCGTCGCTCAGCACTTTTACCCTATTGGAGTAACCGAGGCTCTTTGAGCTCAGACTCATCGACCAGTCATTCATAAATATCATTTCGAATTGGCTATTGATTCGAGTGGCATTTAGGCCCAAATGGGCAAAAAAAAGACTTTTAGAGTAACCAAGCTGATTACCCTAAAAGTTAAACCAATGAATTCTTAAGAGACAGTTATTCGCGAACGATCCAGACTTTGGTATTCGCAATGATGTCATCAAATACGCGAACCGGAACCGTATAGACGCCCAAGGCTTTGATAGGCTCGGTAAGAAGGATGTCTTTCTTATCGATCGTGAAACCTTCAGCTGCGAACGCTTTTTCGATGTCCATCGTAGTAACGGAGCCGAAAAGCTTATCTTGTTCGCCCACTTTTTTGGAAATGGAGCAGGAGACACGCTCGAGCTTCGCTTTCGTAGCCTCGGCCTCTTTTTTGAATTTAGCTTGCTTGCCGTCAAAAACACGCTGTTCGTGTTCAAACTCGCGGATGCGGTTAGGCGTTGCTGGCACTGCAACCTTGCGGGGAAGCAGGAAGTTGCGAGCAAACCCATCGGACACCTGTACGATGGCTCCGGCAATACCCAAATTTTCTACTGACTCTTTAAGAATAACCTTCATGATTACGTCTCCTCACCTAAAAAAGAGTGTGCCCAGGCGCTTACAAAGCCCAGACCAACCACTACATAAAAACCTAATAAAACGGAAACCACGTATATGGCCGACCGTATCGGTCCGACCATTTTTCGCCGGCTCAATACACGAGATACCGCGCAGGTGCCAAATACGAACATCACCGCTGAAACGATGCGAAAAAAACCTAGAAAAACAGGACTCAATGGCCACTTCACCAAGCCCAAAAGAAATAGTGCAATAAAAACGACGCTAAACCACTTTGGTGAAACATTCTTTCGAAGCTCGCTGCCGAGCAATTTATGCCCCAATGGAAAAACCCCAAAATGCGAGGTTAGCCCCACCGAGATCCAGATCGAGAGCAGCATAAGCCCGACGAATAGAAAGTGCCCCTGCTCAGCAATGACAGAGGACATCACGTTCCAGTCGATGGGAGTTTCGGGAACAGCAACCTTCAACTGTGCTATCCAGCTGGCCACCAGCTCTCTCCAAAATTGCGGCACAGACATACCCTTTTGTGACGAGAGAAACGCCACCCCAGAGCCCGCCATCGCGGCAACAGCCCCAACCGGAGCCATGAGCACCATCCACAATCCCTTTTCTTTCAGGATTAGGTCTGCAGCTAGGAGGGAAAGCACGAACTCAAAGGCCACGGTCCACACCGGCAACTCGAAGTAGAAGAGCCCAATGATGGCTCCTAAAAGGGCGGCTAACTTCGACCAGGGGTCGGTTAAGCGAACGTGCGCAACGATCACCGGCAGAGGCGCAAGAAAAAGGCTCGAAAATCCAATTGAGCAAAGCAGACTCCAAAATACTACTTCGGAGAAGTTCACCTGAGGAATCTCAGTGCCTTGCGGCTGTCTGTCGTTAACTACGCGCACGTTCCCTTTAATCCGTTTGGCTTAAGCCTGCGACGGAGCGTACGGGAAAAACGCCAAGTGGCGGGCCCGTTTTACTGCAATCGCGATGTCACGTTGGTGACGAGCGCAAGCCCCCGAAACACGACGGGGTGTAATCTTGAAGCGTTCAGAAATAAACGACTGAAGGCCATATTTGTCTTTAAAATCGATTACGAGAGCCGAATCATGGCAGAAACGGCAGCCACGACGACGATGGAAGGAGCGTTTTTCACCGCCTCCGCCGCTTTTATCGAAGTCACGATCTCCACCCTTATCCATTCCGCCTCTGTCTCCACCTCTGTCTCCGCCTCTTTCTTCTCTTTTCACTGAGTCCTCCTTAACGAGCTCATTATTACTTTAAATTCCTGAATCCATTTTTGATTTTGCCCTTTGTACTTACGGGTCCACAAAGTGCCATCGAGGCCGAATTCTTTACCTATTTTAAGTTCATGAGAAAGGGACAACGCCTCTTCCCCCTGAACTACGATTTCGAAATAACCGTAGTTTTCTAAATCCAAAAACGCCTGCGGGACAGCGAGAACGAACTCAAGTATCGGAACCCCTCTTGGGGTGTACTTTACTTTTCCGACTTTACTGACCTTACCGGCCAATTGAATTCGGTTATCGTTAGCCACACCTAGAATGAGGCGCCGAGCCCTTTTTTCTTAGCTTCGCGAGCCCGTTTCACTTCTTCTTCAGTATCTTGAATGTGCTTACGGACTAATTTGAAGTCGTATCCCTTGGGCAAACTGACCGTTAAATAACGGATTACATCACCTACAATTCGGAAATGACGCTCTATCTCTTCGACCACACCGGCTTTACCGTTGAAGACGACTACGTGGTAGTTGCCACTGCGTTCGTCATCAATTTCATAGGCTAATTCGCGCATTCCCCAGTCTTCACGGTGCTCTACGGCACCTTCGAACTTGGCGACAACGGTGTCGAATTTTTGATGGATCGCGGTAGCACCATCGGCTGTTAGGCCAGGGCGCAATATATAGACGGTTTCGTAATTATGATTCGCGGTCTGCGACATTGAGGCTCCTTCCGGTCAATGGCCCCCGCTTGGGTTAAATATGTATGCGGGAGCAAGGAAAGAAGTCGTTTATCACTGGAGGGGATGCTTTTGCAAACGAAAGGCACCGGCCTCGTAGCTAATGAAGGTGAAACTCTTCACCCAGTCGCCCGAGTTCAAGTAACGACAGGACCGGCCTTGCACCTCGACCCGAAAGTCTTCCGGAATATGGGTGTGCCCCATAATCACCACATCGTTGCCCTGAAGGAAGAGCTCACCAACAATTTCACGGTAACGGAGCTTAATGCGCTCCATTCGTAAACTAAGATCGGGGCGTTTCAATTGCGACTCGCGACTAAGCCGCGAAGCGGTGGTTCCTAAATAAACGGCTAGGCGATCGGGGATTAGGGTCCGAATCAGTAGAAACCAACGGCTTCTAAAAAAACCTCGAATACGCAGGTAGGTGGCGTCGGTTTCGTTAACGGTATCGCCGTGACAGAGCAATATGCGTTGGCCATTCCATCGGTCTTGAATTGAATCACGATAAACTTTGAAACCCACCAGCTCTTGCAGCTTACGACCGAGCTGAAAATCATGATTGCCTTCAACGTAATGGATCTGCCCCCCACGGCCCACGAACTCGGCAAAAAAATCAAAGAGCGGTTGAAAGCGTTTTACCAGAAGAGGGCTTGAACCAGGCCAGACGTCAAACAGGTCGCCTAACACGTAAAGCCGGTCGAGATTCTTTGATTGCTCCTTCAAAAAAGAAAAGAAGTGGCGCCCTTTTTGATCTTCAAGATCGCAAAGGTGCACATCGGAAACAATCAAGGCGCGCATGATTTGTGGATTAAACCCTAATAAGTAAGCGGCCCAAAGACTATTCTTCGCCAACTTCAGGTGATTTGGTGAGATTTCGCTCGGAAGTCTCTTCTCTTTCGGGCGTAACATCGCGCTTGGCTTTTTTCATGGCGCGTTCTGCTTCGAAAAGCTGGCTAACACCCGGATCGAGCGGTGAAGCCTCGGCGCGAAGCGGAGGTGCCTCAATAGTTCTAAACGGAATTCCGGGCGTCGTTTCACGGCTCACCATGAAGTACGAGCAGGCCAGAACGCCGAAGAAAACTACGACGCTATAAAGATATTGAAGCCGGTGACGCATATGTTTGAACTGCAAAAATGGCCGGGAAAGGACCCCTTAAGACCGTTAGTTTTCATGTTCCCCGTGCCGAAACCGTAGTTATTCATTACAAGTCGTGTGCCGAGACTAGTATCGGTAACCATTTAATTTAATAAATGAATTTGGTTATTGAGCGCGAAAGGAATGTACAAGTAACTTACGCCGGCCTAATCGCCATCGAGGGTGAGATGAGTAAGTCTTTAAAAAGACTCGAATTCTCATTGCCCCGCTACCTGACGAATATTAGTCAGTATGAGGTTTAGGAACATGCATTTACGATCACCGGCAAAATTGAACCTAGGGCTTCGAATCTTGGGGCGAAGACAGGATGGATACCACCTGCTAGAAAGTTTTTTTTGGCCACTTTCGTTGCATGATGATCTGGTTCTGACCGCAGACGCGCGCCGAAATTTTGCGGCTATTTGGGCGCCAGACGCCTTGAAAATCTCTACCGCCATTCCCGGTGGGGAAGAAAATCTAGTCATTAAAACATTAAGACTGTTCTCTGAGGTTTCAGACTCGCTGGTACTCTCGAAGAGGATTCCGATGGGGGCAGGACTCGGTGGAGGATCGTCGAATGCAGGCACCCTACTTGCGCATTTGGCGAAAGAGAGACAGCTTTCACCCCAGAGGGAACTCGCGCTAGCCGAGGGTTTAGGGGCCGATGTTCCGTTTTTCTTAGACTCCCGTCCGGCTTGGGTGAGCGGGGTAGGGGAACGTCGCCATTACTTTGACGCGGGAAAAACGCCGACAAACTGGCTTTCGTCCCTCCGTTTTCTTTTGGTCATTCCCCCGTTTTCTTGTGGCACCAGAGAAGTTTTTGCCACGTACAAAAACTTGAATCGGCCTTTTTCTGCACCCCGCCAATCGACTTTGCCCGAGAAACTTTCAGAGGAAACATTTTTTCAGTTAGCCCAGGATGGCGAAAATGACTTGTTCGAACCGGCCGCGACGCTTTTCCCTTTTTTACGGCAGGTTATCGATGCTTTGAAATCAACTAGTCCATTGTTTTGTGGAATGTCCGGCTCTGGATCCACCTGTTATGCCGCGTACGAAAGCCCGATAGCGTTAGAAAAAAGGGCTAAAGGTCTCTCAGCATTCTTCCGATCTACTCATTGTGCATCTACAACCGTGGCTACCCACGGGGCGATTTTTACTAATTGAGCGCAACGAAAGAATAGATTCTTCAATGAGGACACCATGGAAATCACTGAGGTAAAGGTATTCCCGGTGAACGAGGACAAGTTAAAGGCCTACGTCACCGTGATCTTCGATAATTGTTTTGTAGTTCGGGACTTAAAGATCATTAGCGGCAACACGGGTTTGTTTGTCGCCATGCCAAGCAAAAAACGGAAAGACGGAACGTTTCGCGATATTGCTCACCCCCTCAACGCTGAAATGCGAAGCACCCTCGAAAAACGTATTCTCGTAGAGTACGAACGCGAGCTGAAAAAAATAACCCAGGCCACCCAAAAGAGCATAGAAGCGTTAGAAGGCCAGCGCCGCAGTTACGACGATGATGATGAAGGTTACCGCTGAAGCGATTCCGCTTTGAATTCTACCAAAATACTGCTTTCAGGAAATTTGTTTTACACGCACAACAAGTATGCCTTGCCGTAAAATGGCGGCACTCGGTTTGCACAATTAGCTAGCATAAGATTTTTTTCGTCTTGCGGAGCGTTTAATGCGTTATCGAAACCTCTTTTTACTCTACGGTTTGATATTTCTCATTTGCCTTGCTCAGGCCGCTCACTCGGAAGAGTCCGGCGGACACGGCGGCGACGCCTCGACGGGTAGCTCTAGCACCACCGGCGGAAGCAGCAGTACGGAATCCGGTCAAGCGTCATGCCTCCAAAAAAATCGAGTCCGCTAACTACAGCCCAGGTGAGTGAGCTAAAAGATTGGCTCCTGGTCACGAAATAACATTTATTTTTTCATCTCTTCGACATTACGAATGTGGTCGCAGAGGAAGTGGACGACTTGGGAAATGCCCAATGAAGAAGTGTCCACCACAATGGCCCCTTCTGGGCAGCGTAGCGGTGCAATTTTGCGGTGCGAGTCTTGATGGTCGCGAGACTGTTGCTGCTTCAACACTGATTTTAGCGACTCGCCTTTTACCCCCATTTTTTTGAGCTGCTTAAGACGACGCTCAGCGCGAACCTCTTCGCTAGCAGTTACAAAAAATTTGTATTGGGCTTCGGGAAAGACCACCGTGCCGATATCTCTCCCTTCCATTATCACTGGAACTTTGCGACTCAGCTTCTTACCCAAAATGCGCTGACGTTTGGTGAGAGCCAGGCGGACGCTTTTGAAACGACTTACCGAAGACGCCATGGCGCTCACCTGCTCGGACCGGATTCGGGCCCCAAGATTCTCGCCATTAATATTCAGGATTTTGGTCTCTTGGTCATACTCAAAATCAAGCGCCCGCGCGATGTTTCCAAAGTCCTTAGCAAGCTTCATATTGGTCTTAAGAGCAAAGTAAGCTACGGAACGGTACATAGCGCCCGTATCGAGAAGGACGCCGCCCAGCGCATCGGCCAACTGGCGGCTCACCGTCGATTTACCAGCACCGGCTGGCCCATCAATTGAAACAATAAAGCCCTTTTTGAAATGCAACGCGGTATCAGTCATGGCTTTCAAGACGCTCCAACTCCCAGAGTTTCGACCACTTAAGAAAGACGGAATAGGCGGCGGAAACGGCGATGATGAATCCGGGCAGTCCATCCAAAAATCCTTTTTTTAGAATATATGTCTCAATAAACTTTGAAATCGTTTTACCGGCCAAACGCGCCAACGAAAAGGGCTGTCCCTTTTTTTTAAGCACCACCGCCCCCAACGACGAATAACGGTTGTTACGACTTACTTGATCGGCCAAGTTTTCAAACGAAAAATGATCGATAGGGTGGGTGACATAACCGAGCCGCCCGGTAGTAGACCAATACTCATGCAGCTCGCCCCCCTCCCACCGCCCCTGCGTTCTATCGAACAACCGCACCACGTAATTGGGATACCAGCCACCATGGGCAATCCACTTGCCTAAGTGGTAGGTTTTGCGTGGCACGGCAAAGGCGGAGAGACCGTGAGGAGGTTGCCCAATTTTTTGAGTGATTTCAGTGGCAAGGTCTGAGGAGACCCTTTCATCCGCATCGACGGAGAAAATCCATCGATTGGTCGCTAAAGAGGCGGCGTAGTTTCTCTGTTCGGAAAAGTTGGTCCAGGGGCGGGAATAGACGTTGGGCGTGAACCGACGGGCAATTTCTAAAGTGCGATCCGTACTTTCTGAATCGACCACAATGATTTCACTACAGAAGCTTAGGCTTCGAAGACAGGCTTCGAGATTTTTCTCCTCGTTTTTAGTGATTAAGACTGCCGACAAACTCACTGCCGTTCCCTTACCGAAACTAGTTCCCCGGCTAGCGAACCTAGATTGAGCTTGATATCAAACTTTACCAAATAGCGTTTCGAATCATCACTAACCCACATGTACATCGCACCGGAAGGACGAAGTACGCTATTTAGTTTTAGCTCCATGAGAATCTTCCACGTTTGGAAAACACCGGCTTTGGTCCTCACCAGCTCGTTGGCGACGGGAATAAATTCAGCGACCATGTTTTTATCATTTTCGTAAACTGGGATCGTGAACTTCTTGTTGAGCTCGTAATCTTGAAGCCGAACGAAAAACAGAGCGCTCCACATGTCTTGGGTAAGGGGAACAATGACATCGGTACGGTCAATGTCTTGATTGCCCATCTTTTGCGAGATTCGTTTGGCCCAGTAATACGCTTTGCCCTTGGTATGATCAAAAGACACCCGCGTTTCTTTGTTCTGAAACGTTTCCACCATATGTAACAAAAACTTGTAGGGAAAAAGCCCTTCGGCGTCGACGTAAGACTCCATGGTGTTGTCGACATGAAGTACGGTGTCAACCAGCCGAGAGGAGAGCGCGTTACCCCAAAGCAATATGGTTTTTCGGCCGCCAATTTCGGGCCCTTTGCGAACCTCCAGCGTGGCTTGTCCCGCCGGTAAACCCATCCAACTGCCCTCGAGCACCTGACGTTCGCCGATCTCAAAGGGAACCCTGTCATACGACTTAGCCTTGATTGCAGCAGGGGCGTCGGCGGCTGGGATAACCTGCTTTGTGGACTTCTTATCCGCCTTTTTCTTCTTTTCAAGGGACGGCACAGGGGTCGGTTTGGCCAAGACCCCGAGCTCAATCTGCTCGTCTTTCTTGGCGGAGAAATCAATGACCTGAGGGACGGCAATCTGGGGATCGGGCGGTAACGCAATTCCGGTCTCCGTGACCACCACACTCGACGCACACGAAGCGAGAACTGAAATGGCGAAAAACAGAGCGGCGTTGGTTACCCAGCGCGGTTTACCATTAAAAGCTTTCCAGCGGCGATGAATCCAAGTCCATTGTGAGGGGTCGACGCGAATATTCTTTTCGATGGCATCATTGTAAGCCTGCGTACGATGATAAATGCGGTCGCTTCGCTTCTCGGGAAGGTTTTCAAAGGTAAGTGGCTCGGAAAACTCTAGGCCTAAATTTCCCTTTTCATCGCGAAAGGATCGAACCGGTATCACGGGGACCTCGTTTCTTTCGGTTATCAGTGCAAGGCCGGCGGCGGTGCCAGCGCTCTGGCCAAAAAACTTAACCGGGATCCCGATGGGTGGACCCATGAACTGATCGAGCACGAAGCAAACGACTCGCCCTTGCGAAAAGGCTTTCCAAAACTCCGTGGGCGGCACCGTTTCGCTGAAGACCCGGGCTCCCGTGCGCGTACGAAACCAGGTCATAAAATTTTGCATCGCCTTTACGCGAAACCCTTTAGCCACTACATCGAATGGTATTCCCTGCGCAGCCATGGCCAAAATCCCCAACTCCCAGTTGCCAAGATGGCTGCCCAAAAGCACTCCGCCTTTTCCATTATCACGGACACGTTGAAACACCTCGAGATTGCGCATTTCAATCTTGGTTTTGAAATCGTTGAGCGTCCAGCTGATAGCCTCGATGGCTTCAACCGCAAAATGCCCATGATGATGGAACGACTTGAGGATCATCGCCTGGCGTTCAGCCAGCGAGAGATTGGGATAGGCCGCAGCGAGATTGCCTTCAGCGATAACCCGACGACGCGGAGACAATTGGTAGAGAACCCGTCCCAAGGCCCGACCAATTGATCGGCGTATTGGCTTCGGAAGCAGACGAAGAAACCATGAAAGCGGCGTTAATAAAATTCGAATCAAAGGATTTCCTCTACGAGGTTCAACGCTTTAAAAAATTCAGCGTCGAGCAAAGCCGTTAATCTGGTCCAGTAAACCGGGCGACGAAACTCATTTCGCGCCGCGCCCAAGCGGAACCAATCTTTTTCAGTGGTCAACCAAGCCTCCAGAACGTTGTCTTCTGCAAGCTGGTTTAGCCGCCGAATATCGGAAGGAGTATACCAGTAATGATCGGAGAAGGGCCTTTCGCAGACGATATCCGCCTTGTTCTTAATCGAATCAAAAAATGCCGGCGGGTTACCGACGCCGCAAAACGCCCCGAACCGTGCCGCCGGGCTTAATGTTACGCTTTTGCCGTTTAAATCAAAGGGTCCCTCGACGCTAAACCTGCTCCCCCCTTTTTGGCTTCGGAGCACAATATCCGCACGCTTTTCGGCAGAAAGCGGCTCGCGCAAAGTTCCGAGCGGTAGGCAGTAGGAGGCTTGCGGCCCAGCATCGGGATTCGAAAGCAAAATCGTCTTGGAGTAAACAACGCCGCGGTTCTGAAAACCATCGTCAAAGATAAAAAGACCGGGATTTTCGACGGCCTCGGCCGCAATTACCGACGCCCTTCGATTTTTACCGACGTATACCGGCGCTCCGGTCTGGTGGGCAAGCATCCAGGGCTCATCCCCAAAAAGCCTCGCACCTTCGAGAGAATTCAAGTTCACGCAGCCGCCGGCGGTTTCAAAGGCACCTTTAAAGCCTCGGCTAATAATTACTGGCCGCTGTTTGGAATAATGAGCCGCAATGGCGGCAACGACCGGTGTCTTACCTGAGCCGCCGGAAGTGAGGTTTCCGACGCAGACCGTGGGCACTTTCGATCGATAGGGGTCTGAGGGTAACCAGCGCTTCACACCTGCCAAAAACGCCCAGAGCAACGACAACAAAAAAGCCGGAAACCAGAAAATTGAAAACAGAAAGGGGTGATCAATCTCAACATCCCAGAAACAAGAGAGACTCGGACGGGCGCCGCTGTTCATGAGAGTAGCGACTGCACCGCATTGGCGGCCCCAGACGAAGCCGGACGGTTTCCCAACAACTCACGAATGCGACGAAAGCCATCGATCTGCTTCAGACGCAATGGCTCGGACTCAATCAATTCGCAAATCGACTGAACACAGTTGTCGACGGTGGCATTTTCCATACGACGTTCGACCGTCAGCTCTTCATCGAGCAGGATGTTAACCAAGCCAATGTGTCGCTTAAAAATACCGAGCCAATTGCCCAACCCTACCGTAAGTGCTCCCAAACGATAATAAAGGCAGAAGGGGGTGCCAATTAAGCCGGTCTCAAGCGTAGCGGTCCCCGAGGCTACCAACGCGACGTCGGCCCAGGCTAAAATATTTTGTGGGCTTTCATTTTCGATCGACATGTCGGAGTCAAAAAAAGCCTCGGCCACAAGCCCTTCGGGCAAAGATCGCGCAGCGGGCACGCGAATTTCAACGGCGGGATAAAGCTCTTTAATCCGGCGCGAAAAACCCACCAATAGTTCTTTGTGCAGACGAATTTCGCCCCGCCGGCTTCCGGGTAAAACCGCAATTCGAGGCGCCGCCAGCACTTCGCGTTGCGGTCGATAATGGAAACGAGGCGCCACGGAGCACGCTAGCGGATTACCTACATATTCCGCGTTCACGCCATGGCGTCGATAAAAATCCTGCTCGAAAGGATAAATGACCAACATTTTATCGACGAGTTGGCGGATAGCGTGCACGCGACTTTGTCGCCAAGCCCAGATCTGCGGCGAAATATAGTAAACAATCGGTACCCCTAAACGCTTAAGATGAGCCGCCATCTTTAAATTGAAATCGGGAAGATCTAATAGGATCGCCAGGTCGGGCTTACGCCGTTCCATCAGTTGACGAACTCGACGGTACGACATCAAAAGTTCATCTGCCTGCCGCACCACTTCAAACAGGCCAACGACACTAAGCGAGTCCGAGTCAACCACTACATCCATGCCAGCTTCTCGGCAAAGCGGGCCGCCCACGCCGTAAAATTCAAAAGAAGGATCGCGCTTACGAAGCTCACGAATGAGGTTCGATGCGTGTAAATCGCCCGACGCCTCGCCGGCGATAATAAAAATGGACGCGCTCATGCCAAAATTCCGCTCTGCCGAAAAATATCGGCCGGAATCAATGCGGGTAGCTCGGACTGATGTCTGGTGACCGGCGCTAAAGCAACGCGCAGAGACTCGCTCCACAAAAGAGGACGCACTTGCTTCGCTTGAGCTTGAAAATTGTTTTCCCGAACTTGGGATATAAATTGCTGTAGCTGCAAAGCCAGGGCGTCGGAAGGCAGACTCCCCTCTGTTTTGGTGTGCTCCTCTACATAACGCCCATTTTGAAAATCGATAAACAGACGCCGATCCGTCCCTTCAATGACCATCACCCTACTCAAATCCTTGGCGGAGTAGGTGCATTGTAATTCCACGTCAACCCCGTGGCCGAAATCAAACTTGGCCAAAGTTAATTCCGACTCGGGCCATTGACGCGCCTCAAAGTGTACCGGATCGAGCGCAATAAGATTCGCTACGATATCTAGATCGTGGATCATCAGATCGCCCAGAATATCGACCGAACGATCTCTGGCGGCAGAGGTGGACATGCGCTGCGCGCGAACTTTTAAAATCACCCGTGGAAATAGTTCAATGGGAATTTCGCTTAGGCGCAAGCGTTCGAGAAAACCAATCTTCAACGCTAATTTTTTTACTGCGGCCGTTTGAAACAGTTGGGTGGCCAGATGAGAGTGACCAGTCGCGGGCTTTTCGATCAATACATGGACGTCTGCGTCGAGGGCCTGAGCGGCAATGGCGAAATGAAATGCGGTGCTAGCCGCCACTATCACCGCATCGGAGACTTCCAGTAATGACGACAAATCGCGGCAAGGGGGCGTTTCAAATTTTTCGGAGGCCGCTAGGGTCTTGGCCTCATTAACGTCGTATACCCCGGACACAAAAGCGTCCGTGGACTCTTTGATCTTTGAAAGGTGATAACCACCCATTTTCCCAGCGCCAACGACGCCGATGCGAAGTCGGTGAGGACTCAACGACCGATACCTAATTTTGAGGTCTGAACAAAATTCAAAAAGGCTTGGGCTTCAGGAAGATCACCAAATTCCATCGTTACTCTCTCGATAGCTCTAGAAACCGTCTCTTTTCGCACGAAAAAAATTCTGAAAATCTGTCGGATATTGAGAATACTTTCTTCGCTGAAACCAGCGCGCCGTAAACCCACTACGTTTACGCCAATCACCTTTAACGGCGCCTCTCTTCCAATTACGAAAGGAGGGCAGTCATGATTGAATCCGCTGGCGCCGCCAATGTAGCAGTAAGAGCCGATACGAACGAACTGCGCCACCACCGTTGTGCCGCCCAGAAAAGTACCATCACCGACCTCAACATGGCCGGCGCATTGCACTGAATTGGCCATAATGACTCGCTTGCCGATGACGCAGTCGTGCGCCACATGGCAATACGCCATGAGAAAGCTACCATCGCCAATTTTGGTAGTGCCAATGCCCAGCGCCGTGCCACGATGAACGGTGACGTTCTCGCGCAGAGTAACGTCGCTTCCGATGTCGACGGTAGTGGGCTCGCCACGGTACTTTAAATGCTGAGGCTCCGCGCCGACGCAAACAAAAGGAAAAATGTTGGTGCGATCTCCTATTTTGGTAAAGTTACGAATTACGGTGTGGGCTTGAATGTTACAGTTTTCACCAATGGAAACGTCGGCCTCGATGACTGAAAAAGGGCCGATGCGAGTTCCCGCACCGATGTGAGCCGCCGGGTGAACCAAAGCGGTTGGATGAATCAGGGGAGTTTCGGCCATCAGGTGGTTTCTCCCCCAATGCCAAGCCTCTTTTCAATTTCACGTAGCCGCTTGAACAGCTCGGGCAATTTTTTCACCGACAAGTGTTGTCTGAAAAACTCTTTGACGCCGACCGGAGGATCGCCCCGGTAGGCCTTACCGGCCTCAAGATCGGAAGGCACCGACGTACTCATTCCCAACTGCGCGCCCGCACCAATATTAACGCCGTCACCAATGGTAACCGCCGCCCCCAACACAACCCCGTCACCCGTAGTTACGGAACCCGAAACGCCCGAACAGCCGCAAAGTAAATTGAAACGCCCAATTTTGGTGTTGTGGCCAACCTGAACCAAGTTATCAATTTTGGTTCCTCGTCCAATCACGGTTTGATTTAGCGTGGCTCGATCAACTGAGCTATTGGCTCCGATGCGCACATCGTCTTCAATAATAACCGTTCCGATCTGCGGAAGTTCAACTAAGCCCGCAGTCTTACTCTGAAAGTATCCGAACCCCGAAGACCCAATTACTGCCCCGGGATAAATTTTGACACGGTTTCCGATGCGGACCCCGTCAAGGATGACAACGCGTGGAAAAATTTCGCAGTCTTCGCCCAGCACCGCACCGGCGCCAATAAACGTATGCGCAGCGATACGGCAATTTTTTCCCACGACGGCACCGGTTTCGATTACGGCAAAGGGACCTACGGTCACATTGATACCCAACCGGGCGTCGGGATGAATATTGGCTTGCGGGGAAACCCCATTGGCCGAAATTTTAAGGGCAAATTGTGCAGCGATTTTAGAAAAGGCTACCTTTGGCTCGGGGCAGACAAGGTAGGTGACCCTTTCGTTCGGGCGAACTAATGACGGTTCACAGAACAAAATTCCGGCCTGAGCGCTGTCGACTTTTTTGGTCATGCTGGTGTCGGCGTAGAAAGATAGAACGCCGTCTGAGAGTTCATCCAAAGCGCCTAAACGAGAGACTAAAACGGAAGGATTTCCGGTTAAATTGGCGCCGCTAATCCGCGAAAGCTCCAACGCAGACAAGGGCTCAAGCAGTTCCACCATGGCCCCACCGTATACAACAAGGATTTCAAAGTAAATGCTCTGGGGCTGCGGTAAAATAGGGGTCCCCCGACAAGGATCCCTTAAATGACGCGCCACAACACCTTGCTCTTAATGAAAAGGAACCCCGTTTTTCGGAGCTTTCTCACCGCGTCAACGATTTCTATGCTGGGGAGCAGTATTTTTGACCTCTCCATGCCGCTTTATGTCTGGTCACGAACGGGGTCGCCCGTGGCCCTTTCTCTTACGAACGTAGCCCTCACGCTGCCCTACTTCCTCATGGCCCCCTTTACCGGCTATTGGGCGGATCATTTCGATAAACGTAAAGTGATGCTGGTGACTGATGTTGGCCAAGCCATTTGCCTGCTCTTTCTCCTTTCCTACGATCTCTTCACGGACAAGGGCTATTTACCCATCCTGGTGGGTATTTTCTGCATTAAAACCCTAATGATACTGTTCGAGACGGTGACCACCTTTCAGCTAATTCCCGGTTTAGTGAAAACTGCTGATCTGGGGCAAGCAAATACCTGGTTTCTCTCTACCCTGCGTCTCGTCCAGATTGTGGGCCCATTGATGGGTGGAGCGATTTTAGGGGCGTTTGGTGCCCGGGGTTCAATGATCATTAACTTGGTGAGCTTTGTAGCGACGCTTCACTTTGTGACTAAAACCAGAAACTTGGGAGAACTTATTGGAGACCCTCACCTTCGCAAACGAAACCCATCGTTCGCCAAAGGCGTCTCACAAAATTTTTCGGAAAGCGTTCGATTCATTTTCGCTTCAAAGGTGTTTCGCGTCTTTATTCCGCTGATGTTTTTGTGGAACCTTTCTCCCCTCATCCCAAACACGACAAGCCTCACCTACTACTACACCGCGACCCAAGGTTTCACCGCGGCGGAATACGGATCCGTAGTGAGTTTGATCGGCCTGTTCGGAATGCTTGGCTACCTGTTTTCGACCTTTCTTTTTGATCGGCTTGAATTTGGCAACGCATTCTACGGCGCCGCACTCTGGCAGGCCATATTCTCTTCTCTGGCGCTGCTATTTTATCCCCACCCCGTTTTGCTTTCGATAATCTTTGCTATTTCACGTTCGGGTAGCGCCGTCTTGAACATGGGGACATTCCTAATTCGGCAAACTCACGTGCCCAAAGAGCGAATGGGCGGGGTTAATGCCTGTTTGCGTATGTTTTTTATGTCGGCGGCTCCCTTGAGTGCGCTACTTCAAGGTTATTTGATTTCAAGGGTCGGAGTTTTATTTTGCCTAATTTTGGGAGTGGCTTGCTTATGGGGAGTTTCCTACTACGCCAAACACCTTACTTTGGCGCTCGGCAAAAAGGCGCGGGTGAATCCCGAATCGGCAAAAGCAGCGTAACGAAAACCCAGCCTATTCTTCGCCCGATTTTTTCGTCGCATCCACATCTAACCGTTCGTCGTGTTCAGTTGTGCCGATGCGGTAACGTTCGGTAGCCCAATTTCCCAAATCGGTCGAGCGACAACGCTCAGAGCAAAAGGGACGGTGCTGGTTACCTTCCCACTGAGCATCCGCTTTACAGTGGGGACAAGAGACTTTCATTTAACTCGCCTTCCTCAACGCGACATTGGGCATTTGCCGAAGCCCTTGGTATAGCTTTAAAAATTTGGCGCTGACAACTTTCCAAGCCAAAGAGATTTCTACAAACCGTTTGGCCTGAAGAATGCGTTCGGGATCCGGGGGGAACCTTTCGAGGCCATGAAGAATGCGGGTGAGGGCATCCCGATCTGATAGGGGAAAGAAATAAGGGGCAAAAAAGCGTTCGAGGTATTCGAAACTTCCGCTTTCGACCGGCGCAACGGAAACCGTTCCTGATAAAGCCGCTTCAAAAGGAACCCGGCCGAACGCCTCTTCAATGCTTGGGTAGAGTACCGCGCGCGCCGCCGCGATTTTCACCCACTTATCCTCGCCGTAGATTGGAGGGATAAAGAGAACCTCTTGGGCAATGCCTAAATCTCGGGCCAAACTCCGAATCTGGTCACCGTAACCCCGCTCTTCAGGCCCCATCAACTGCAATTGAAATTTGCCTCCTTCACCGCGGTAATCCGAAAAGGCCCTCAACAAAAACTCTAAATTTTTCCGCGATTCAATTCTTCCGACGAAAAGGAAAAAGCCAATTGATTGATCTGCTCCCGCTTTGAGCTGCGCTCCCAAGGGAGTGAACCCGTTGGGAATCACCTGGATTTGACGGTCAGAAAGATGATAGGGAATCCACTGCTTTGTTTCAAATACGCTGAGCGCCACCACCGCTGCCGCTTTGCGAACCAGCGTGTAACCTAAAAGCCAGTTAAAAACTTTTTTCATCAGCTTTTTTCGATGGCCTAGCCAGAGCATTCCGCGCGGATGAACCAGGTAGGGAATACCACGCGATCGGCAGAGCGCAGAGATGAAGAAATTTTCCCAACGCCAATGCCCATTTATATGCACCAAGTCGCTTGAGGAAACTTCGCGAAAGAGACGCCCCATGCGAAACACGTAAGCAAAAATTGTCTCTACCGGCTGAAATGCAAACGCCCGTATCCCCGCTAGACGAAGAGCAAAATTTGGATCCAAACGAGAATTAGGGCAGCCCAAAACCACGTCCACTTCATCACGAATAGAAGCCACCAGGCTGGCTTCAGAGATTGCCGCGCCCCCATATTCAGGTTTAAGTCCCGAGCTTATAAAGAAAATTCGCACTTCGAAATTATAGCGTGAAAAGGTGTGGTGATTACCATTTGTATTCACCTACCGGCGATCTTCTAGGCCCGTCGCTTGCACTACCCGGCTGAGCTAAGTGGTTGAGTGTTGAAGCTGAGGTTGCGAATGCGGTTGTTGTGGAGCGTTGGAAAATTTTTTGCAGTCGTTTGGCTCCTCGCGGGGTGTCAGGCGAAACAAGCTCAGTGGCCCGCCCGCGTGGTGTCTTTGGACCATTTCACCGACGGTAACGATGAAAAGGTGGTGGCTTCGATACGCCGAATGAATGCGCAAGCCGAACGCCCGTTGGTAATAATAGACAACTCTGCATCGACTAACGCCTACCCCGTGCACGTTGAGCAACATGAGCCTTGGACCAACCAGCCACTGACCGCTGGAATTACGACGCGCAACGAAGATTCGTGCAAGATTGGCTTTTCAACTGAACTCTTTAAAGGCTCGCGCGAGGATTATGTCGATTCGGTGGTGTGGCACGAGTTTGGCCATTGCGCCGGGTTGGGACACAATCCGAAGGAGGGAACTCTCATGTTTGCCACGGCGCGCGCCTTCTCACTATTTCCCCCCGCTGCCATTTCAAGCTTCATTACGGACGTTGAAAATGTTCTATGGTCTGAACCACTTGGACATTAAAAAGATTGTAGCGTAAACTCAGCGTGTAAGGGGTTACATGAGCTTCCAATCTGAAAGACGTCGCCATAAACGCATCCCCGTTAAAATTCCGGCAACAATTTATTTCAAAGACAAACCAAAAGAGGGAAAGCCCGCAGAGATATTAGATCTGTCGTTGGGCGGCGCTTTTGTTCACTGCACCATACCCATCAAAATCGGCGAAGAGATCATTTTGGAAGTTCGTTTCAACGAAACACAGTTGCTGAACGCTAAGGTAGTAATCACCAACGCCGTTAAGAAAAACGATGCAGGGATTGCAGAAAAAGCGGTAGTCCGTTGGGCCCGCGGATCTTCGAACTCTGGCTTCGGCGTAGAATTCACTAATCTGGAAGGCGACAAAGAAGCTTTCTTAAACAAACTTTTGCAATATTTTGAGAACCTGAAAAAATCGGGCGTTCACCTTCCGAATCGCTAGCCGCGAAGGTTAATTCTAAGTCGCCGTTTCGACGGAGAGTCGTCCCACCGCATGCGGCTGCCCCTCAGCTTTTGCCGCCGCCGTGATTTCGATAAACATCGCTTTTCTTTGCAAGTCGCGGATAGTTTCTGCTCCGCAGTAAGTCATACCGGAACGAATGCCGCCCATAATATCTTGAACAATGTTTTTCACCGGACCCCGCGCGGGCACCTCAATCGCCACTCCTTCTGCCGTTTTCCACTCAGCCATACCTCCCATAAAATCATCTTGCGCTTCACGCGAAGCCATTCCGCGAAACCGCTTTACCTTAATCGGTTTCCCGTCGACCCCTTTTCTCTCAATAAACTGACCGGGAGTCTCATCGGTCCCCGCCAGCAGACCACCCAACATGACGAACTCGGCACCCGCCGCCAACGCCTTCACGGCGTCAGCCGGAATTCGGGTTCCGCCGTCGGAGATCAAAGGCCGGTCAACCTTGCGGCAATCTTGCAAAGCGGAGAGCTGTGGTACGCCATAGCCCGTTTTTATTCGGGTCGTGCAGACCGAACCCGATCCAATTCCCACCTTGATCAAGTCGGCCCCGGCGGCCGCCAAATAGTCAGCGCCGGCGTAGGTAGCAACATTTCCTGCGATGATGAGAATATTATCGAAATATTTTTCACGCAGTAAACGAATGGTGCGGTTGACCTCTTTGGAGTGGCCGTGGGCCACGTCGACACATATCATGGACGCGCCAGCAGAAATCAAAGCGTTTGCACGGTCTAATCCGTCTTTACCCAGGCCGATAGAAACCGCGACGTGGTCAGGAAAAGTAATTTTTTTGAACATCTCCACGTTTTTTTCGATCGACATGAACCGGTGAAAAATGGCCATGCCGCCCATTGAGCCCATGGCATTCGCCATTTCAACTTCGGTAATCGTATCCATGTTGGAAGCAATTAGCGGAATCTCGAACTCTTTATTTTTGAGCACAACCGTTGTGGTTACGTTTTGACGAGATTTAATACCATTATAGCCAGGGACGAGAAGAACATCGTCGAAGGTTAGACCGCGCATCGAACTAATCATTTTGCCTCCTAAAGGAAGCGGAAGGATACTCCGAAGTTCATCAGAAACGCAAAACGCCCTTCTATAAGACCTGGGCGGAACTCGGCGCGCAGTAACGCCAGTTCATCTAACTCTTTGCAGAGGGCCGCGCTAAAGAAAGCCGCGTAAGTAACCGTAGGATAACCGGTGGTAGGGCCAGCGAAAACCGGACCACCCAAAGCGCCAACGCCAACTGAGAGGCGAGAGGCTCCATGAACCGGAAATTCGCGCCAAGCCGCCGCCAAAACTTGGAATAAACTACCCGAAACGGGATTCGTGTAATTCGCTTCGACCCCAAAATACCAAAGGGAATCGGGGTTGGGGATAATCCCCGCATTCAGACCAAAAACTAATCCTGAATTTCTAGCAATCAGCAGACCGATGTAACTCTGAACTCGAAAAGTATAAACACGGGCTTCGTCTTCTGAGGCGCGTTCTCGCAATACTATCGGCGCCGCTACTTTGGCGTCGGTTTTTTTTTCTTCTGCTGCTTTTGCCGCGACCGGTGCGGCTTCCTTTGATGCAACAGGAAGTGTTTTGGTGACGCTACCGGGTTTACGCCCTTTCTTTTTCGCCGCCGAGGCCTCATGACCCAATGTAAACAATAATAACGGAATCAGCAGCCAGCCCGCTTTTCTCACAACCGCGCCACCGAAGGCTCGTACTCGAGCATGCTCAGATACATTTGCGCCGATTTATTCTCCGGCTCCTGAGCCAAGGCCTCTTCCCAAAGCCGTTTGGCGTCCCTTAATTTTTGCAAAGAATGGTAAAGAACGCCGAGCTGAAGTTTGGCATCGACATGGTCGGGGTGTGATTCAATGGTTTTTCGTAAAAACTCAATAGCGTTCTGCTTTTCACCGCTACGCGCCAGGCATTTGGCCATTTGTACGGCGGCATTTATATTACTGGGCTGCAGATGGTACGCCTTTGAGAATTCATGATGGGCTTCGCGAAACCGTTCGAAGCGCATGTACAAAAGTCCAAGCTCGTAATGACGACGACTCAAGTTTTCGTTGATGCGCGGATCGTGACCCGGCGCCGTTTCATCTAATCGCTTTTTTGTTTTGAAAAAAACGGCGGCGCCTTCTTTATATTTACCCACGTCATTTAACAGACTCGACAGGGCAATGGCGGCGTCGGTGTAAAAAGGGTCAAGGTTCAAAGTTTTTTGAAAAGCCAGAATGGCCTTTTTAAACTTTCCCCTTTTTGAATAGACGTAGCCAAGCAGATGAAAGGCATCGGGCTGCGTGTGATTCATCAAGATCGCTTGTTCGAGAGTTTTTTCTGCAGACGAAAGGGAGTTGCGCGAAATGTCTTCTCGAGCGATGCGCAACAACTCATCTACGTTTGGAGCGCGTGAGTCCATTTAGGTATCCCCACCTCACGTCGCGAATTGAGGCATTTAGTTAGTAGAAATATCTTTCAACAGCGACTCTGCTTCTGCCCGGAGCGAAGAGTTCGGAAAACGGGCGACAAAGCGTTTTAAAACATCTTTGGCGCTATCGAACATTTTTACGTTCGCGTAACTCTTACCCAACCGGAATAAAGCTTCCTCATCATATCCCATATTGGGGAACTCTTGAAGCAAAGCGGAGTAGCGGTAAGTAGATGAAAGGTAGTGGCGACGATGAAAATAAAAATCGGCCACGTAGTGCTCGTGCTCGGCCATTCGCTTCCGGGCTTCAAAAATCAGTTCCCGAGCTTTGCTGACCAAGGCCGATGCAGGGAATTTTTCGATCAGTACTTCAAAAGCATCGATGGAACGCTGCGCCGCGGTAAGGTCGCGAGTGGCATTTGTGGGGATCTGATTATGAAGCGAAAGGCCAATGCGGTACTGAACGTAGTCACTCTTTGCGTGGGTGGGGTGTAGCTCTTTAAAGATCTCGTAGGCGCTCTCAGCTTCGATGTAGGCCTCTTGCTCAAAGAAGGCATCGGCAATACGAAGCTCTGCGTCAGTGGCCCGATTACTGTAGGGAAAGCGATTCTTAATATCGCGGTAACGTTCGATAGCTATTAAGTATTTTTCATCGGTGAAGGCCTCTTCGGCTTCAGCAAAAAGAGCGTCAGGACTCTCAGAATTGACCTCTTTATGGGTGCACGAAGTGACCATAAAAATACCAACCACCAATAAAAATAACGCACTCGCTAAACGATGACTCATCCCACGATCCTTAAATAGAAATAAACTTAACTAGTTAGCACAGCGCCGAAATTAGATCAAATCTCCATTAAGCCCTGCGTCAAAGCCGCCGATAGGTCTCTTGTATGGAGCAACGCATTATACGGAGGTAACCGATGCGGCGCGAAGACCTGAATAACGAAGACACCTTTCACGACGATGTAACTGAGTTAGTGGAAAAGAGCATTGTAGAAGAGGCCAACGAAAAAGTCTGGTCCACTTTCGACAAAGCTTTGAACCAGCTCGACATCGATAGCAAAAGCCTACTTTCTGAGTACTTCAATGGAGCCTCAGTAATGGAACTGTCCCGCAACCGTGGGCTTTCGATGCGCGATGTCGAAGAATGGCTCTCCCGAGCAAAACGGATTTTATTCCAAGAGCTTCGCCAGGAGTGCAACATCAGGCAGTAACTATGTTTGGAAAACGACCAAAAATTGTCGCCGGCGCAAATCCGGCAGTTCAGCAATTGGTAAACCAGTTAATGGCCGAACCATTTGCCGAATCGCTCCACTTAGGTGAGGCCACACTTGATCAGTTGGGCCGCACCTTGGAAGAGTCGGCCACCGACTATGAGCGGGACGATCTGCCGCCCTCGTTGGGCGAGATCGCCGCCAGCTTTCAACGGTGCAAAGACATCTACTGCCAAATCCTCTTGGATCTGGAATCGATGGCTGGATCCGACTGGGATCAAAAGACGCTTGCCGAGATGTCTCAGTCTTCGACTCCGGCCAAGGCTCCACTAAACGAGGAGCAACAGGTGAGTCGATCCGATGACACTAACGTGGAATCGTTCGAAACGACCGTGGTGACTGAACTGGCAGCGTTGGAAATAAATCTGCCCAAACACAACGAGGAGGCTGATACGCCGAGGCACTTTGAGACAGAACCAGAGCCTTCGTCCTATTCTCTCCCTGATGCGTCGGAGCTCATTCAACCCCCAACCTTTGATGAGGTCGAAGCGGCTTCAACGACAAAGGAACCCAACGTCACGGTCAGCACGCCGATCACTCCCTCGCTTCCGCCCATTCCCCAGACCGTAAACCGCGACATGGGTTTTGGCCAACGCGCTAAAGAAGCGCAACTTCTTTCAGAGTGGTTACGCACCATTGTTCCAAAAGAGCCCTCATCGATCGATTCAACGCAAATCAACCGCATTGCCAGCCAATTGTTAGGTAATGCGCTAGAGATTGAATGCTGGGAACGCATGCGCGAGGGAGTTGTTAAGGTTTGGGAAAAACGAGAAGGCGCCATTAAACGTTTAATGGATACAAAGAAGTCTCCCTGGTGCCTGCCGCAAGGGACCAAGGACCAACTTCAGCAATTTGAGAAGGCGATCTTTAAAAAAACCGCCGCAACAGCGCTGCCTTACTTTGCGATGGAAAATTCGCTTCGCTACCTGCATTCGATTAGCAAACTTGATGCCTTTTTTCTCTCGTTGCTCGATGCAGGCACTTTGCTTTTCTTTTTTGGACAAAAACGCGAGCTGCGTGAGTACCAACTCGAAAATCATTTTTGGACGGAAGATGGCCGCCTTGCCGAATGTACCGAGGCAGCCTTGCGTCTGCTTCGCTTTCACAACAAACATAAGAAAACTCTCACCCCTTGGCTCGGTGCCGATGCAGGGGATGGGCACACCCCCAGTCAGGCAGAAGACGAAATTGAAAGCATTCTAGAACTATTTGATACGATCGGGTTACGGAGAGGCAGGTAGCCATGGGAACCTACCTACGCAAAACCACGAGCCGACCAAAAACTATTTCCGACACGCTTAACGAAGCCGAAGACGACCATTTTATGGATTGTCCCGATGCTGATTTTTGGATTCGGACCGGCGCCATTTTGTTAGACGGTATTTTCTTTTGGCTGATGTGGAGCGGAATTGAGAATACGATCAATTCCGCTGGCCCTTCGCTACTCAACTACTTTCAATTAAGACAGTTGGTGCCCTTGCGCCCCGAACAAATGGTTCCGTTTCTCATTCACGTGGGTCACGGGTTTTTATATTTTTTTTACTTTTGCGCCACGCTTTCGAAATTTGGGGGCAGCCCAGGTAAACTGCTGCTTGGACTTCGCGTGGTCGATGCCAAAACCGGCGGCAAGATTAGTTTTGGACGTGCCATAGTTCGTGAGCTGTTAGGAAAAGCGCTCTCCACCGTGCCGCTAGCCATTGGCTGGAGCATGGCCTTTATCCGCGCTGATTCGCGAACCCTTCACGACCTGGTAGCGGGGACGACCGTCAAAAGAGTAATCGCCATGCCCTAGGTGCTGAATGATCTTATTGGTACCAGTCACGCCAGAAGTACCCAAAAGCCGGGCACCCAATTTGTGGCCGAGCCTGCTCATGGTTATTCTTCTGGCCATTGCTTTCTTAGAAACGGCGGACACGCTTCGCCGCGACACCGATTATATCGATAGCTTACAAAACTATTTGCTTAGCGACGAAGCCAATGACCCCGCCAACGGTAACTTCACCTCAAAAACGGCCTCGGATTTTTTGAAGCTTCGCCCGTTGTTGCGAATTGCGCCGGCAAAGGGTGACTGGGATTTAAAGCGGCTGCTTTACGCTAACTTCATTCACGGCAGCCACCTGCACCTGACGTTGAACCTGATCGGGGTTTTTGCGGGAGTTCGCATCCTTACTACTTTTGTTCCCTTCCTCTGCTCTATCGCCATCTTTTTGCTGGGGGGTAGTTTAGGACTATTGCTTAGTATTTTAGTATCGAAAGAGGCGTCGCAGTTCATTCCCCACGTTGGATCCAGCGGCGGTTTGTTCGCTTTGATGGGCGCTTATTACATTTATAATTTCCATTACCGCACGCGTTACTTTTTTTGGTTCCCGAGTAAGCGTGGCTTTATAAATTTGAAAACCAACTGGTTTTTCTTTCTCGACGTCTTGATGATTGAAATGGTGCTTTCACTCGTGCAATTGATGCCGGATCGAGTAGACAGCGTTGATCACATTGCCCATGTGGTGGGTTTTGCCACGGGAATGTCACTCGCGTGCTTCTTGCGCTTCTTTCAGCGGTGGCCCGTATTTTTACAAACCCGTGCCGAGTTCTTGTATTGGGCGACATTGGTTCGCCCTAAAATATTTGACCCGGTATTTACCCCGCTGCACACTTGGCTCGAGCTCCTCGCTATCAATAACTATAACGATAAAATAAAAGCGAAGCTTTGCCACATCACCGCAAGCAACTGTGAGATTTTAGGCGACGCCGATCAAGAAAAGATTTTTCAGTACTTTTCGCCCACTTTTATACGTCTCCGCACCGATGACATCAAAGCCGTGGTTGCTGAGTTATTGAACAAAAAAAAATCACTGCCACCGAAATGGCTGGGCGGACTACCTTACGATTGCGTGATTCGCATCGCCAAAAAACTCACGACCACTGAAGAGCAGCCACTAATTCTTGCGCTGGTGAAACAGTACCAAAAAGCCTTGCCCGCCGATAGCGAGGCCGCGCGTAAGATTGAGCTTTTAACCACCAAGCTATCGGGGATTAGTATCCCGAAGGGAGAGAGCGCGAAGGGCGGAACGACTCGTAACGCTTTCGCAGGTAAACGCCGCCAAAGATGAGCACGCCCGAGCCGATTAAAAACGGCCATAGGGGGAGCTGAAAGTAACCGACGATGAAGCGGAAGTAGAGATAGGGGAGCCACACATTGAGCCCCATAAACACCAAGAAACTGCCCAAAGCAAAAACGTGAGTGCCCCATTGCAGGTCTTCTGTCGCCCCGTCCAAAATCTCGAGCTCTTTCGGAGCGCCCTTAGGCAATGCCGCAGAGACCGGAGCCGCAATGGCGTTGAGCTCGGCAACCAGAAAACCATTTAATCTAACCGCTTGGTATTCTTTCCAAAAAGTCTTCAGGTTGTAATAAACCGTAAACAACATCAGCGCCATGTGGACTTTGGCCATGGTCGGCGTACGCGCTGCGCCACCCATCACCGCTCCAAGCACCAATAGTAAAATGCAGTAGAGTGCCGGAGGAAACACCTCTTTACGGAAGGCCTTAATTTTAAGGGCTAAATCGGACTTGAGCTTGATGTCCTCAAGCAGTTCGCGGGCGTCTTTTCCCGCCCCGGTGAAGATTCCAAAGATGAGGCAATGCAGGGCGACGGCCAGAAGAACCGACACGAGCCCCCACATCAAGTGGTTCAACCCGAACAGAACGGTGCCCGTATAGCCGGTGGCGAACGACGTCAGCAGCAGAACGGAGCTTAAAATGGAAAAAAGGGCGAAAAATCCGGACACGGCGCGAAACTAGCGGAGGCTTAAAATTTCCGCAAGCCCTGACGTGGCGATGGCTTACTAGTCGCCTTGGCAATACGAACTTTCTAGGAACCCAGGGTTGAAAATAACCCGCCACTAATGCATCTTGCGCTCATGGCTGAAACCCCATCAATCGCAGAACTCCAAGAACTCGCGGTAAAGTGCCGCAAACAAATTTTAACCATGATATCCAAGGCTAAATCGGGCCACCCCGGTGGGTCGCTTTCAGTAATCGATATCTTGGTCGCCTTATTCTTCACCGAGATTAAGATGAGGCCAGACGATCCTCTCTGGGAAGACCGCGATCGCTTTATTCTTTCGAAAGGACACGGGGTTCCGGCGCTTTACGCAATTCTCGCTCAAAAAGGGATTTTGCAAGAAGAGGAGCTGATGACGCTTCGGCAAACCAACTCGCGCCTACAGGGTCACCCCGACCGGCATCTGATGCCCGTGGTTGAAGCCTCGACCGGATCCCTGGGACAGGGACTTTCTATTGCACAAGGCATCGCCTTAGCTCTGAAGCTTCAGAAAAAAGACGCCCGGGTTTTTTGTGTCATGGGCGATGGGGAGACACAGGAAGGGCAGATTTGGGAAACGGCGATGTCAGCCCCGAAGTACAACCTGAATAATCTTATCGCTTTTATCGATCACAACAATGGACAGATTGATGGGCACGTAGAACAGGTGATGAATATTCAGCCCATCAAGGCCAAGTGGGAAGCTTTCAATTGGGCCGTTCAAGAGGTTAATGGACACGATTTTGGTGAGCTTCTTGCCGCCCTTAAGAAAGCAAGACACGAAGAAAAACGACCGTCTCTTATCATCGCCAACACGGTGAAAGGTCAGGGCGTTTCGTTTATGGCAAATAACATCGGCTGGCACGGCGTCGCCCCTTCGGCGGAAGAGCTGGGACGCGCGTTGACTGAACTTGATAATGCGGGAGGTCGCCATGGCTGAGAAATCAACCCGCGATGCTTTTGGAGAGACTCTAAAACAGTTAGGCGCAGAATTTCCTAATCTTGTAGTTCTGGATGCAGACTTAAGTTGCAGTACTAAAAGCGCGCTTTTTGCAAAGGCCTACCCTGAACGTTTTTATCAAATGGGGATCGCTGAGCAAAACATGATTGGCACCGCGGCCGGCATGGCCTTCACCGGCTTAATCCCTTTTTGCTGCAGCTTCGGCGCTTTTTTAGCGGGCCGCTACGAAACGATTCGCGTGTCGGTGGGTTATTCGCGCGCCAACGTTAAGTTGGTCGGCACCCACGCCGGGCTAGGCATCGGCGACGATGGTTATACTCAGATGGGGCTTGAGGACATGGGCGTGCTTCGTTGCTTGCCCGGCATGGTGATCCTAAATACTTCTGATGAGGCTACCACCCAAGCCGCCGTTCGTTTTGCGGCCGAACATGAAGGGCCGGTTTACCTCCGTCTCACGCGACAGAAACTTCCTACACTTTACCGTTCGCCAAGCGTTTTTCAGATGGGCCGAGGTATCTTGGTAAAAGAAGGGAAGGACTTTGCTTTGATTGGGACCGGAGCCGGAGTCAGCGAAGCGCTGCAAGCCTCTGAAGAGCTCACTGAATTTAGCCCGTGGGTGGTTGATATGCACACCATTAAGCCCATCGATCGCGCTTTGATTCGGAGCCTCGGCAAGCAATGCCGCTATCTTTTCACGGTAGAAGATCACAACGTGGTGGGTGGCTTGGGAACTGCGGTGTCGGAAGTGCTGGCTGAAGAAGGGTTGCCGTGCAAACTGATTCGCATCGGCTTACAAGACACTTACGGGGAATCGGGCGACGCCAAAGAGCTGTACGAAAAATACGGCTTGTCGGCAAAAGCCATCGTTCAAAAAGTTCGCGCCACTGTGCATTGAAGCATTAGCGCACTCTTTTTAATTCATAATTTCGCGGCAGCCTTTGAGCATGGTTGCGAGCTTTTTGATCTCGTTGACGTCACTAGCGTTAGGTCGTTTGGCGAGATAGAACTTAAGATCTTCGGCCGCCTTCGAAAAATACTCAATCTCACAGTAGAGAATGCCTCGATCACGAGTGAGCTCGGGCGATTGCGGAAATAAAACCGTGAGTAGCTCAACGGCACGCAGGGCTTCGGGAGCTTTTCCTTTTAGAATATAAATGTGCTTTAGCTGCTGCACCAGACGGGCTACAAGCTGATAGGAGTTGATCTGCTCGAAGAGACTCGATGATAAGAGTTTACTGCGGTGAATTGCTGAGCGCATTCTTTTTTGAAACTCTTCAACGTTCAAAAACCGACCGTTGTCATAGGGGTCAATGAAGACATCACCCGTGGGGTCCGAAATTTTGATCAGATAATAGGTGGGCATCGCAAGGCATTCATATTTTAGGCCCACTTGATCCGCTAATATCAAAAATAGAATGGTGGTCGTGAGCGGGCTGCCCACTTTGCGATCGAGCACCGAGTGAAGATAATAACGGTGAGGATCGTCAATCGCGCCTTTTCCTTTTTCCGTTTTGCCAACGAGGTTGGCATCAGAAAAAAGTACATGGGTTATTTCTTTGGCTTTTTGAATCGCGTCCTCTTTATTTCGAGAACAGCGGTGCCAAACCTGGGCTGCCATTTCCATGATCTTTTCGAAATGGTAGTCGATTGAGAAGCTCTCGTCTTGGACCTTGCCAACCAAAAGACTGGCCCGCAAAAGGTCGTGGCGACGTAGAAGCTCGAGAAGCTCCGATTTGATCGTCTGCATAGAGTGTTCAGTTGATTCGAATTTGAGTTTGAATTCGGTACTGCGAAGAAGTGCAGAGTGATATCTGCTCTTATTTTTAAGTTTGAACGAACCTATTAAAAAAAACAATGTGCGAATTTTGACGGTCAAAAACTAAAGTTGTGGACATTTTTTGCGCTTCCTTGCTGAAAAGATAAGCAACCGTCGGCCCCCTGCGTACCTTGACAGAGCGCAAACGAGTGAGTGGATTGAGCCTATGAAAACCCTCACCCAATTTTTTTGCCAAAGCTGCGGCCAAGCTTTTCCTAAGTGGCAGGGGCGCTGCCACGAATGCGGAACGTGGAACAGCTTGGTGGAAGAGCGTGTAACTAAAGCGGAAAAAAAATCGGGAGTGCTTTCGCGCCTCTCGAAGGAAGCCAATGCGCCACGCCCCGTCATAGAAATTTCAGCCGAAGATTTTCCCCGAATTCGCTCGGAGATCGGGGAACTTGATAATGTGTTGGGCGGCGGGTTGGTACCGGGATCGGTAATTTTACTGGGCGGCGAGCCAGGAATTGGAAAATCAACTCTGCTGCTCCAGGTCTCCGAGCAATACGCACGTCTGGGCCATTCGGTGCTTTACGTAAGCGGTGAAGAGTCATCGTCGCAAATTGCTTTGCGATCGGCACGGGTAGGTGTGGAATCCGAGAAGCTGTTGGTACTCTGCGCCACAGATTTGGAAACGATTCAAAAATACGTTGAAGAGCTAAAACCTAAGATTCTGATCATTGACTCGGTGCAGACCACATACTCTTCGCAAATCGAATCGCAACCGGGGAGTGTGGGACAGCTTCGTGAATGCACCTTTCGCATCGTAAACCTGGCTAAAGCCAACAATATGGCGGCTTTTTTAGTGGGTCACGTAACCAAGGAGGGTACGATCGCCGGTCCAAAGCTGTTAGAGCACATGGTGGACGCCGTCCTTTATTTTGAAACTACGCCGTCGCAAACGCTTCGGCTTTTGCGTTCGATGAAGAACCGCTTTGGCTCCACCCACGAAATTGGTCTTTTCGAAATGACCGGAAAGGGAATGACTGAAGTCACTAACCCTTCGGCTCTGTTCTTGGCCGAGCGCCCCGAACGAGCGCCCGGCTCTGCCATTGTCGCAACCCTTGAAGGGTCGCGCTCCATCTTGATTGAAATTCAGGCGTTGGTTTCACAGTCAGCCCTTCCGATGCCGCGCCGCACCACAATCGGCCTGGATCCCAACCGGGTGGCACTGCTCATTGCCATTTTAGAGAAGCGGGGGGGGTTCCGTCTTTACGACCAAGATATCTTCGTAAATGTGGCCGGCGGCATTCGCGTACAGGAGACCGCCTGCGACTTGGGCGTTGCCGCCGCATTGATCTCAAGTTTTAAGGGTAGTCCGGTTGATCCGCAGACTTTGTTTTTAGGCGAATTAGGCCTAGGCGGAGAGATCCGTAGCGTGGCGCGGGCCGCCGACAGGTTAAAAGAGGCCGCACGAATTGGCTTCAAGCGGGCAATGTTGCCGCTACGCATCACAAAAGAGTTGGAAAATCCGCCGCTTGAGTTACTTCCTCTCGAAAACATTCATGAACTTGCCGATAAGCTTTAGGGCGGAATCCTAGTCACCGCCTTTAAATTTTAAGGCAGGGTTATGAACCAAAAATGGATCACGGCGCTCAAACGCTACGGTTTTCTCGTTGTTCCCGCCCTTTTTTATATTGCGACCGTCGGCCACTACATCGGATTCGGCGATACCGCCCTATTGGTTAATGACATCCAACGGGGAGGAATTGAATCGCATGTCAATAACCACCCGCTGACGGTGGTCACCGGAATGGTGTTCAAAGTTTTACTTCCTTTTCATGAGCTGGCCCTCAGGGCCAATCTGGTTTCCGTTTTTTACGGCAGCCTGACCATCGCGGTGTTTTACCTTTTGCTAATCGCGGAATTTGGTTCCGTGATTATGGCGGCGTGGTGCGCGACGCTGCTAATGGTTTGCCATTCGATGTGGTGGCACAGCACCATCGTTGAGAACTACGCAGCCACCTCATTTCTTACGGTGCTTTGTTTGTATTGCTGGCGGCAGCTTGACACCACGAAGGAAAAGAAATGGCTTTGGACTTTATGCTCGATCGCGGGACTCGGAATTTTTAACCACGTGCAAATGAGTTTTATCTGCGTGGGAGTGGTCGTCACCGGCGTAATGATTGGCCGACGCGACAAAGCCTTATTTGGCGTAGTGAGTCGCTGCGCGGGATTCGCAGCACTTGGTATGCTGCCATGGTTAACACTAATCGTACGGGACACCGCGCGCGTTGGCTCTTTTCAAACCATTATTAAAGGCGCCTTTGTAGGGAGTTTTAAGGACACCTTCTTCGGCGGTAGCCTGTCTGCTTCGTTTTTCGAAACCCTATATGTAATGTGGTTTCAATCTCCCACTCTTTATTTAGCCGGCTTGGGCGCCTTTGGAATTTACCTGGCCTACCGTCGCACTCCGCGCAGCCCCAGCTTTTGGGGAGTTATCTCGGCATTTTCAATCAATACCATAAATTTCTGTTTCTACCCCACGTGGGACAAATTCGCTTTTCTACTGATGTCGTTCGTATTTCTTCACTACTTTGCTAGCCTTGCGGTTAACCATTGCTTTCGTCTGTTGAACAACCGGCCGCTGGCAAAAAATGCCGGTTACGCCTACCTGACCCTGTCCTTGCTAATGCCTCCCTACCTCTACGGAAACCTGGCTAAATGGGGATCAAATCCCAGTAGCGTTTGGGCCTCGCGCTACAACAATAACTACTCAGAGAACTCCTATTATCAATCTGAGTTCATCATCAACCCGAATAAACGCGGCTACGACGACGTCGATCGTTTTGCCAAACTGTTGTTTGCCAAGCTACCGCCCAACGCCACCTTTTTAGACGACGACTCAAGAACCTATTATCCTCTGGCTGATTACTATCAAAAACATTACGGAATTCGTCCCGACGTTAGTACCCTACTCGTAAATTCTTGGGGATTCGCCAATTGGGGATTGGGCTCGGACACCTTGGCCGACATCATCACCAAAGCGTACTACCTAGATAAACCATTTTACGCGATTAGTAACAAAGCCCCCATATCGGGTTTTATGGCTGAAGCCCAAAAGCGCGTTCCCGAAATTGAGTTGGTGAAATTTTTTATTGGAGAAAGCCGCTGGGTATACCGGTTGGTCACCCAATCTGAAGTAACGACCGCAAGAAAACTCGCCGTGCAAGATCTTCCCTGGATCAACACTCTCAACGTTACCGCCCCCAAAGGCTATTTCGATCTCGCGCCTAAAGACATTGTGTTCTTTAGCACCGGAACTTCTCAGACGCAGAACATGAAATCCTTCACGGGTAAGTGGCATAGCGACGATCAGCTCTTTTTTAACGGTGAAAAACCTGGTTCGAATCTTGAGTTCTATCTCAAGAGCAAAGATTCGCGGACTGTCGCGCTCAGCTTTTGGATGACCTCGGGCCCCGATTTTGCCAAAGTACGTATCGAAATATTTCCCGGCCAAGCTGAGGCAACGGTGGATCTTTACGAAACCACCGTGCAACCAACGAAGATCAAGATCTCTGAAGTGTCACTTGCACCCGGAATCAATCAGGTGAAAATAACTATTCTTGAAAAAAACCCCCGGTCTTCGGCTTATCACTTTGGCGTCGACGGAATCGAGTACTCCACAACCGCGATGAAGTGATTAGCGCTTCTTTTCTCCCGACAAAAGGCGAACGGCCTCTACCGCTTTTGCCCATCGGCCCATTAATTCACCACGCTGTTTCTTGGTGATCTGTGGTTTCAACGTAGCGGCGGAACGCCAGGTTTTCTGAATTTCTTTAAGATCACTCCACATTCCAATGCCTAACCCCGCCTGAAGCCCGGAGCCCAATGCCGTGGTTTCAAGAATCTCGGCGCGAATCACGTTGGTGCCCAATAGATTGGCTTGAAATTGCATTAAAAGATTGTCGGCTGATGCGCCACCGTCCACGCGCACTGGCCCCAAACTCTTGTGAAGGTCTTCGCTCATTGCGGAAAGTAGCTCCGCCACTTGATAAGCAATGCCTTCTAATGTGGCCCGACACAAATGGCCCCGGCTAGTTCTACGGGTAAGGCCTGTGATCAGCCCCGTGGCATTGGCAAGCCAGTGGGGCGCCCCAAAACCAGACAATGCCGGAACAAAAATCACTCCGTCGGAGCTGGTAACCTGGCCCGCGTATTTTTCCACCTCGCTCGACTGAGTTAAGATTTGTAGACCGTCTCTTAGCCATTGCACCGCCGCGCCGGCAATAAAGGCACTGCCTTCTAAACCATAGGTAACCTCGTTGCCCAATTTCCAAGCCACGGTAGAGAGCAGCCGGTGTTTTGAATAGACTGGTTTGTTGCCGACGTTCGCCAGCACAAAAGCGCCGGTACCGTAGGTGCATTTGACAGAACCCTTGGTGAAACAAGCCTGCCCAAACAGGGCCGCCTGTTGATCACCGGCGATACCCGTTACCGGAATTCCATCCGGTAGCCCAAAGAACCCTTTAGTTTTGCCATACTCGACGGCGCTGGGAAGAATACGCGGAAGGATAGTTTTAGGTACTTTGAAGAGTTTCAGTAAATCTTCATCCCACTCGCAGGTTTTAAGATCCATTAGCAAGGTACGACTGGCGTTAGACACATCGGTGGCATGGGAGCCGGTCATGCGGTAAAGCAGGTAACTGTCTATGGTTCCAAACGCAATTTCGCCATGTTTGGCTTTTGCCATTGCCCCGGGAATGTTTTTCAACATCCACTCTAATTTGGTCGCACTAAAATAGGGATCTAGCAGTAGCCCCGTTTTTTTCTGAATCATTTTCTCCAGACCCCGGGCGCGCATTTTTACGCAAACATCGGCGGTGCGGCGGTCTTGCCAAACAATGGCTCGGGAAACGGGAGTGGCGTCACGGCCGCGTGACCACAAGCAGGTTGTCTCTCTTTGGTTAGTAATTCCGATGCAAGCGATGTCTTCACCTTTGATACCATTTTGTCGCATCGCCAAAACAACCGCTCGTCCTACCGACGTCCAAATTTCATCAAGGTCATGTTCGACTCGGTTTGCTTCGGGAAAGTGTTGAGGAAACTCCACGTTCATTCTTCCGTGAATCTTCAATTCCCGGTCAAAGATTAGGGCGGTCGAGCCGGTGGTGCCTTGGTCGATAGCAAGAATATAGCGTTGCATGGCCGCTAATGTATGGGGGCAAAAGCTTGTCGGCAAGGGAGGCAGTCCACGGGGGGAATGGGAGGAATAGCCGGAAGTTTATTTGCGCACGTGGGGCCTTCGCTGGTGTCATTTTTCAATCCGATTAGTCACCAGTTCCAAACTGGAATC
>JAYSWN010000042.1:0-40207 GCA_043718025.1 Pseudomonadota bacterium | reverse complement strand
ATTAGCAAAAAAAGGGTGGGCGGAAGCCAAGCGTTACGATCAGATCGACGCGGCTCCCGAAGAGAAAGAGCGTGGAATCACGATCGCCACCTGCCATGGTCAACGTGACCGATGGTTCCCACGTTCACGTGGGGTTTTGTGCGTTCAAACTTTGCCTTTGCCATTATTTTCCTCCTGATACCTTCGCAATGATTTCATTCGCGATGTTGGCTGGCACTGGCTCGTAATGGCCAAATTCCATGGTATAAGTCGCGCGACCCTGACTTAAAGAACGTACTTGAGTAGCATAACCAAACATCTCTGCCAAGGGGACTTCAGCCTGAATTAGTTGAATGCTCCCTTGGGGTTCCATCTGCATTATTTTGCCTCGACGAGAATTTAGATCGCCGATGACATCGCCCATGTAGGCGTCAGGACAAGCCACTTCGCATTTCATGATGGGTTCGAGAATAATAGGGTTGGCGCGCTTACAGCCATCCTTGAAAGCCATTGAAGCGGCAATCTTGAAAGCGATCTCACTCGAATCGACGTCATGGTAAGAACCGTCGAAAACGGACACCTTAATGTCCACTACGTGGTAGCCAGCATTGATGCCAGCATCCAGTGCTTCTTTAATCCCTTTGTCGATGGCGGGAATAAACTCGCGGGGAACTGATCCACCTTTGGTGTCATTTTCGAAAATGTAACCGGTTCCGGGCGGCTGAGGTTCGATACGCAACCAGCAATGGCCGTACTGTCCACGGCCACCGGTTTGCTTGATGTACTTGCCTTCTTGTTCGATCTTTTTCGTAATTGTTTCTTTGTAGGCCACTTGTGGCTTACCGACATTTGCCTCTACTTTAAATTCCCGAAGCAAACGGTCCACGATGATTTCAAGATGAAGCTCACCCATACCAGAAATGATCGTTTGGTTGGTTTCTGGGTCTACACGAAGACGGAAACTAGGATCCTCGACGGCCAACTTCTGGAGCGATATGCCAAGTTTTTCTTGATCTGCTTTCGACTTTGGCTCAATCGCAATCGAGATAACGGGTTCCGGAAAATGCATTGATTCCAATGAAATGGGATGATTCTCATCGCATAGGGTATCACCGGTGCGGCTAAACTTGAGACCGACTGCCGCCGCGATATCGCCGCACTTGACTGACTTGATTTCGATTTGCTTATTGGCGTGCATTTGTAGCAGACGGCCAATGCGTTCTTTCTTGTTTTGGCGTGCGTTCAGAACGTACGACCCAGCATCAAGGGAACCAGAGTAAACTCGAAAAAATGTGAGTTGGCCCACATATGGGTCAGTGAGAATTTTGAACGCCAGAGCGCTAAACGGCGCTTCCGATTTAGTTTCGCGGTCTAAAATTTCTTCAGTGTTCGAAGGATTGACGCCTTTAATCGGCGGTTTATCTAAGGGCGATGGCAAATAGTCTAACATCGCATCAAGGAGTGGCTGAACCCCTTTGTTCTTAAAGGCACTGCCTGCAAATACTGGTTGAATCCTTAGGCCGATGCACGCTTTACGGGCGGCTCGTTTAATCTCTTCAATCGAGCACTCTGCGCCATCAAGATACTTGCTGAGGAGCACTTCATCTTCTTCTGCCACTGCGTCGATAAGTTTGTCGCGTAATTTGGCGCACTTTTCCTTCATGTCTTCAGGGATTTCAGCAATGCGGTATTCGTCGCCCTTGTTAGCTTCAACATCCCAAATTAGAGCCTTTTGCGTTACGAGATCAACAACACCTAGCAGTTTGTCTTCCAAACCGATGGGGTAATTGAACATGATCGGGCGGCCATTTAATTTTTCAACAATCGAGTGCACCGACTTTTCATAGTCAGCACCAACTCGGTCTAACTTATTGATGAAACAGATGCGAGGAACCCCATAACGGTTCGCCTGACGCCAAACCGTTTCAGATTGCGGTTGCACTCCGGCGACGCCGTCAAATAAAACGCAGGCTCCATCGAGAACTCGCAGGGAACGCTCAACTTCAATCGTGAAGTCTACGTGGCCTGGCGTGTCGATAATGTTGATTCGGCAGTCTTTCCAATGGCAAGTGGTCGCGGCCGAAGTGATCGTGATTCCGCGTTCGCGCTCTTGAACCATGTAATCCATGGTGGTTTCGCCGTCGTGCACTTCGCCGATTTTATGGGTAACACCGGTGTAATAGAGAATGCGCTCTGTGCAGGTAGTTTTACCGGCGTCAATGTGAGCAATAATTCCAGTGTTGCGAATCTTTGTGAGGTCTGTGATGAGCGGGTCAGCCATAGGTGTTTACCAACGATAGTGAGCAAAAGCTTTATTAGCTTCTGCCATGCGGTGTACGTCTTCGCGTTTTTTAACTGCTTCGCCGCGATTTTCAGCAGCGTCGAAAATTTCGTTAGCCAGTTTTTCAGCCAACGAGCCGCCTTTGCGGGACTTAGAATGATCAACTAACCAACGCAACGCCAGAGCATTTCGACGATCGGGGCGCACTTCGATGGGCACCTGATAGGTTGATCCACCGACGCGGCGAGATTTCACTTCAACGGCAGGGCGAAGATTGCCCATAGCCTTTTTGAAGACCTTCATCGGGTCATCTTTAGTCTTATTGTGAATCGATTCAAAAGCAGCATAGACGGCACTCTGAGCAGTGCTCTTTTTGCCATCTTTCATAACGGTGTTGATAAACTTGGTGACCAACTTTTCGTTATACTTCGGGTCTGCGTTGACGTCCCGGTGAGGGGTATTTCCACGTCGTGCCATTACTTACCTACCTTAGCGCCGTACTTGGAGCGCGACTGTTTGCGTTTATCGACACCAGTGGTGTCTAGGGAACCGCGTACGATGTGGTAACGAACGCCTGGAAGGTCTTTCACACGACCTCCTCGTACGAGAACCACGGAATGCTCTTGAAGATTGTGCCCTTCGCCAGGGATGTAAGACGTAACTTCGAAGCCGTTAGTTAGACGAACGCGAGCCACTTTGCGTAAAGCTGAATTTGGTTTTTTTGGAGTCGTTGTGTAGACACGTACGCAAACGCCGCGGCGTTGTGGGCATCGGTCAAGTGCAGGGGCCTTCGTCTTTGTTTTCTGACGGGCACGCCCTTCTCGAACTAACTGATTAATCGTCGGCATGAAGCCTCTTCCCCTTCTCGATCTCTATTTAAAAGACCTTGCTAAAAAATATCATTGCGTTGGGTTAAAAAACCAAGCAGCTATAACCAACGCGCCAAGTAAAGTCAACCGCCAAAACTGCGGATTTCTTGCCTTTTCGGGCGGTTGCGACCCGCTTCTCGTAGGTTCAACGCACCTTATTTGAAGCGTTCTTGTTTCGCCAAACGGAAGCGCCCTGTCAATAACTAGTTGCGGTGGGAAGGCTAGTTTCCGTTATCAATCTTGGTTCTTACAGTTGGCGACTGAGACGAATCAGTGAGGTGGCGAGCTCGTGCGGCAGGCAGGTTGGGGGCAGAATGATGAGATAAGCTCCTGCGATCTCCATCACTTGGAAAAAGAAGGGCAGGGCTACCAACTGGCGGCCCATGGCGTTAGCGATGTTGGCTTACCTTGATAACACTACGCTTCAGAGTATATGAATACCCCATGAGTGTTCGCGTACGTTTTGCCCCCTCTCCAACCGGCTTCCTTCACATCGGTGGTGCTAGAACCGCCCTTTTTAATTGGCTGTACGCCAAGTCACAGGGGGGGAAGTTTTTGCTCCGGATTGAAGATACCGATCGGGAACGATCCGAAGAGCGTTACGTTAACGACATTATGGAGTCACTTAAGTGGCTCGGTCTGGATTGGGATGAAGAGCCGGTATTTCAGCACGATCGTTTCGTACGCTATCAAGCGGTGGCCCATGACCTGGTCGAAAAGGGGCTGGCCTACCGTTGCAACTGCTCGCCGGAAACCCTAAATGCAATTCGCGCTCAGTGTGAGAAAGACAAGAAGCCATTTCGCTATCCCGGAACTTGCCGTGACAAAAACCTGCCCAAGGGAGGGGCGGTGACCCGCGTACGGGTGCTGCTGGAGGGTGAAACCAGCTTCAAAGATCTGATTCGCGGTGAGATTACGTTTCAGAATAAAGACACCGATGACTGGGTGATCCTTCGTTCCGACGACAGCCCAACTTACAATTTTTGCGTAGTTATCGACGATGCGGATCAAAAGATTACCCACATATTGCGTGGCGACGACCATATCAACAACACTCCCAAACAGATACAGCTCTACAAAATGTTGGGGTTAACCGTTCCCAGTTTTGCTCATTTGCCCATGATTATGGGCGCCGATAAAACGAAGCTGAGCAAGCGCCATGGCGCCGCCTCTACTTTAGAATACCGGACGCAAGGGTACTTGCCAGATGCGATGATTAATTTTTTGGTTCGTCTTGGTTGGAGTTACGGCGATCAAGAGATTATTTCTCGTGAAACCCTGACTAAAGTTTTTTCACTCGATAAAATTGGAAAGGCAAACGCCATTTTCAATCCTGAAAAATTGAATTGGGTTAGCGGCCACTACTTTAAGGACACGCCGGCAAAAGATTTGGTGAGCTACCTCCAAAAATATTTTGCCGAAGGGATCGCTTTTGCCGCTAACGTGGATCCGGCGCGTTTCGAACATGGCGTGGCGGTGGTGCAGGCTAAGGTAAAGAATATTCCCGAGTTGTTGGATCAGTTGGACTGTCTTTTTGGCGCTGATCCTGATTTCAAGAACCTTCCGGCCACGGCGGAAGAGAAAAAGGCGATGGCCGATGCAATCAAGCTGGTAGAGCCCCTTCTTCGGGACGGAGAGTTCAAAGCGGCCAGCATGGAGCATAGAGTCAAGGAACTGGTGACCGCTCGCGGCGAAAAGCTTGCGGTTTACGCAAAAGCATTGCGCTTCGCCGTCACCGGCGGACGGATAAGCCCCGGCCTGTTTGATATGCTTGAAGTTCAAGGAAAACCAACGGTTATCCGAAGAGTAGAGAGGGTGCTCAGCCTTCTGAGCGCCCCAGAAGCCTGAATAAGCATTTGAATAGAAACTTACATTCGAGTCGCAAAAGAAACATGCGCGCTATTCTCCGACACAAACCATTGGTGCTGCGTGACGAAATTCACGGCGACATCTCGTTCGATCGCTTGTTTCGAGCAGTAATCGATCACGAGTGTGTCCAGCGCTTGCGGTATATTAAGCAATTAGGGTTAGCTGAATATGTTTTTCCTTGCGCTACCCACACCCGCTTTCAGCATTGCATCGGCGCCTCATATCTGGCGCAGGAGTATTTTCGTGGAATTGTTGAAGCGTGGCTAACCGACCCGTTTCGTTTCAACGGGAAGATCAACAGCACCCAATTTTTAAGCAAAGAGACGGCTGAGCTTTTTCAGAAAGTGGCGTCGCACCCCCCCTCTCTGGAATTTTGGCGGCAACTGGTAGGGCTTGCCGCGCTCTTGCATGACGTAGGTCACGGGCCTTGGAGCCATTCATTCGAAATGCTGGATTTGGCGCAGGACTTTAGCCACGTTATTGCCGAGCTGAAAGGGCCGGTACGCGGTTACTTCGACGCCAAACTTAAAGCCAAAAAGAAGCTCGTGCACGAGGACATTTCGGTGCTTTACGTGCACCGGATTTTTACCGACCTGGAAAAAGATGGCATTCTGACCAACAGCCATCTCTATTCTCTTTGCGTTGCGGCGTTAATTAACCCGAAGTTTTCATGGCGCGGGGAAACCGCCCTGCTCGACGTCGAAATTGAAAAGCAATTGGCCGCGGCGGGCTACTACGGTGGTCTAGATTTTCATCGTCTGATGCGGCCAATTATTTCTGGCCCCTTTGACGTGGATCGCATGGACTACATCCAGCGGGATGGGCGAAATACCGGAGTTCACATCGGCGGTATCGAATGGCCGAGAATTGTGAAGAAACTGATTCCGTGCCTCGCCGATCACAAGGGCAATCCGGGTGAACCCCGCGAAGTGGTTTTGGTTTCAAAAATTAAGAACCAGCACGTATTGGACGACTTCATGTTTAGTCTGTTCCAAATGTATGCGCAGGTTTATATGCATCCCAAAATCGTGGGGTTGGAAGAAAGCATCAGGGAGATTTTAGAAGAATCGAAACCGACTAAGAGCAAATTGATTGTTACTCTAGAAGTACATCGCGAACTCTCGGATGAGTCTTTTCGGGTGATGCTGAAGAACCAGTTCGGATTGACGAAAGTGGACGACCTTTTATTTCGGCGCAAAGGTAGCCGGTTTAGAGTGTCGAGTTTTCCTCTGGTGTCAGGCCAGGACGAACGGATGAAAGAAGCCCATTTTAGTCAGCTGAAGACGCAAGCCAGGCCGATGATGAAAGATAGCATGGGTGTTTTTCTTTACCAGTCGGTGGGATCCACGCCCGAAGATTTTTGCAGCGATGGCTACTTTGTTTTGCCGTGGACAAAAGTTTCTTCTATTGCGGCGACTTTTGGAAACATCGAACTGACGCCGGAGTTCTGGGTGCAGAAAAAAGACTGACTGCGGACGTGTCATGAACCATTTGAGTGATTGGTTACAAACTTTTAGCGCCATTTTTGCGATTGTTGATCCGTTTGGCTACATTCCCATTTTTATTTCTCTGACGGCAGACGATAAACCGGCCCGGCAACGTGAAATGTTGAAGCGGGCCTGCGCCACGGCCTTCATTGTTTTGACCCTGTTCACTCTGCTGGGAAGTCGCTTGTTGGCTTTGTTTGGGGTGACCCTTGCCGCGGTTCAAATTTCAGGTGGCCTCATTCTTTTGGTGATCGGATTTGAAATGCTTAAGGTGATTGAGGTTGGTGAGAAGATTACCAAGTCTGAACAATCGGAAGGCGTGCGGCGCGATGACATTTCGATTATCCCCCTCGCCATTCCCATGCTCTCTGGGCCCGCTTCGATTGCTACGGTAATCATGCTCTCGGGACGGGGCGGTCAGTGGCAATACCTGAACATTATCACCTCGGTGATTGCAACTTTGCTTATCACCTATTTGATTCTGCGATCAGCGGGGAAGATTTTAAAAGTGATCGGACTCACGGGCGTAAAGGTATTGACCCGAATCATGGGTTTTTTACTTTGCGCCATGGCCGTTCAGTTTATGATCAACGGGTATTTAGCCGTTGCTAGCGGACGATAACGAAGTGATCGGTACTTGAATCGGCTCTTCGTGCACTACGAGACATTTGACCATTACCCAAGGCGCAAACCGATTCTGGTATCCGCCTTTAAATCGGCGCCGAACTTGTAGCCCTATCCGTAAAAGTGCCCCCCTAAGAGGTAGGGAACTCCCCGGTTTTAGCCTAGAATAACTCGGCGTCACAATTAGGGTGCTAAGGAAAAAAATGAAGACCGAGGGTAATTAAGTGTTTGAAAGTAAAGCTGAATTTAGTGAGTTCGGATTTATTGAGGGCGTTCGAAAACGGTTTAAATCTTCGGACGAAGGGGTTTTTTTGGGAATTGGGGATGATGCGGCGCATTTGGCGGTGTCTCCGGCGGGCTCCTTGGTGACGGTAGACATGCTAATGGAGGGGGTGCATTTCGATTTGGATTATTTCGAGCCCGAAGATCTTGGCGTTAAGTCCATCGCGGTAAATTTGAGCGACATTGCGGCCATGGGGGGGCAACCAAAGTTTATCTTGGCCTCATTGGGAATTCGGCCCGGGCTAAATTCAGAGTTTTTAAATCGCCTATTTTATGGCTTTGAAGTGCTTACGAAGGCTTTTGGTTTGAGTTTGGTGGGTGGGAACTTAACGAAGTCTCCCCACTCATTAGTAATCGACATCGTGGCGATGGGGGCTCCCGTGGGTAAGGCATTTAGCAGGTCAGGGGCTAGAGCCGGAGACGTGGTGGCGGTGACAGGTACTTTGGGGGCGGCCGCCGCAGGACTTCACGCACTAAGAAACTTAGGGCGGAACGCCGTAAAAAAACATCCTGCGCTAGCCTGGGCGCAACTCAGGCCCCAGCCCCGAATTTACGAGGGCATGAGGCTTGCCAAGTGGGGCGGCGTTACTAGCGCGATGGATGTGAGCGACGGCTTGGCATCCGAATTGGGTCACGTCGCCAAAGCGAGTCAGGTGGGGGTTCTCATTGAAGAGAGCAAACTTCCCGTCTTGTCCGCAACGAAAACGTACGCTTCCGAGCAGAATCAAGATCTGAGCAAATGGATGCTGCACGGAGGTGAGGATTACGAATTGCTTTTTACATTTGATCGGAAAGCTGGATGCCCGCCAATTGACCACCGAGAAATAGGAGAGGTGGTTTCTAAAGAGTGCGGCTTAGTGCTTCACACTTTGTCGGGGGGGAAAAGAGAGTTGGAGCCACTTGGCTGGGAGCACTTCAAAGGATGACCCAAGTGAGGATGCCGGCGAGGATGAAATAGCGTAGGGACTCTGACCTATTGGACCATCGAGCCCCGTTCATCATCGCTCCCAAACTTCCGAAGGAGCAAATGAGCCAAATCGAGGCCACCGTGGCCTGGGGGTTGGTGATCTGGCCGTCCATTAAGAAGTAGCCGATGCCTAGAATTAGGGTGGCGGTGAAATTAAGGCCAACGTACCGTCGTTGCCGCGGGCTTAATCGGTCTAAGGGCGTGCGAGCCAATTCAAGTTTTTGCGTTGAGGAGTTAGGTTCCCATTCGGGAGGGGCCACCCAGGAATAGATTTTTTGTGGAACGGTTAGGGCCCGTTTTGATTTATTCCAGAGGTTGGTCCAGCCTTCACAGTTAACCGAAACTGGGTTTTCACTCCGCAGTCGGTTGACCACTCCGTAGTCGACCGGTTCAGTTTCATGAGTGAAAGTCCCAAACCATTTGTCCCAACAAATCAACGCGCCAGCATAATTCTTGTCGAGGTAGCGGGGGTTGCGGCCGTGGTGTACGCGGTGATGCGACGGCGTGTTCAACGGTCCCTCGAGCCAGCCCATCGTCTTGATCACCTCAGTATGAATCCAAAACTGGTAGAGCAGATTAAGGGCATACGCAGCCGCGGTCATTTCCGGAGGCACCCCGATCAGAGCGAGAGGAAGATAAAAAATCCAACTGAAAAAACCGCCGAAGGCGCTTTGGCGCAGCGCAACGGTAAGGTTGTAAAACTCGCTTTGGTGGTGGACGGAATGCATTGCCCAAAGAGCTCCTACCCGATGGCTAGCCCGGTGAAACCAGTAGTAAAAAAAATCGACGCCGATCAGGGCTAGGAACCAACTCCCTAGGCTTGGTTTGATCTTTGCGAGCGCATGGTGATTGAATAGGTAAACGTAAACGCCCGCCGTTAGGAACCGCGAGAGAACGGCCACCAGCTCTTCGATTACACCGCAGCTCAAGTTTCTAATCGAATCTTCAAATTGAAAGAGTTTTCTTTTTTGCCAACGGGCGAGAGCCCACTCAGTAATGATTAGAATCGCAAAAATAGGTACGGCGCGAAGGAACGGGCTCATTGCGGCTGTTTTCTTCTCTAAAAAGATCGGTGTATATTGCGAGTTAGCCGTTTTCAACCGGTTTTGAAGTCGGTTTAGGTTTGGTCTTTGCAAGCGGCGGTGCCATTGGGCTACATATCCCCATTGGAGTTGGTTTCGACTATCAACTGGAAAGAGGAATTGCGATCGGCACCCTGCCCAATTTAATCGGCTGGTTCGCAAAACAAAGAATGAACAAAGCGGAATTGGCCGAAAGCATTATTCGTAAACTGCAGCGCAGTGGCCATGAAGCTTACTTAGCCGGTGGTTGCGTGAGAGACCGGCTGCGCGGTTCCGTGCCCAAAGACTTTGACATTGCTACTTCAGCGCTTCCTGAAAAAGTGCAGTCCCTCTTTAAAAAAACCATTCCCGTTGGCGTTCAGTTTGGGGTGGTGATCGTGGTGGAGGAGAGCACTCCTTTTGAGGTGGCGACCTTCAGGACCGAATCTAAATATCTTGATGGGCGCCGGCCGTCAGAGGTGAGTTTTGCGACGGTGGAAGAAGATTCTAAACGCCGCGATTTTACAGTGAACGGCCTGTACTTTGACGTGGAGAGCAAAAAAATTCTCGACTTTGTTGAGGGTGCCCGAGACATCAAAGCTAAAATCATCCGCACCATTGGTGACCCAAAGCAAAGGTTTGCAGAAGACCACCTACGCTTGATGCGGGCCGTGCGCTTTGCCGTACAACTGGGATTTCAAATCGAAGATCGAACATGGCGGGCAGTTTGTGAAATGGCGCCCTTGATCGCCGGGGTTAGCATCGAGCGCATTCGTGACGAGTTTTCAAAAATTTTAACTTCGGAGGATCCGGAGCGGGGTATTTTGCTGTTGGATGAAGCCAAGCTGCTGCAGGTGTTTTTACCCGAGGTAGAGTTACTTAAGGGCGTCGAACAACCAATGGAACATCATCCGGAAGGTGATGTTTTCGTTCACACTCTACTCCTGATGAAGGGGCTTAAACATGCGCCGTTGGAATTGGCGATGGGAGCTTTGCTGCACGATATTGCTAAGCCACAAACTTTTGTGCGCGCCCCTGATCGCATTCGCTTTCATGGCCACGACACCATTGGGGCAGAAGAGTCGGTGAAGATTTGTAAAAGGCTTTCTTTTTCTAACGGCCAGACTGTACTGATTCGTGAACTGGTGGCGCAGCATTTGCGGTTTAAAGACGCCTTTCAAATGAAACAGTCGACGTTAAAGAGATTTCTTTCGTTACCACGATTTGATTTACACCTTGAACTTCACCGCCTCGATTGTCTGGCGAGCCACAAAAAACTCGAGGCTTATCATTTTACCAAACAGAAATGGACGGAGTTTCAGCAATTGCCTCCGCCTTCTCTCAAGTTGGTGACCGGTGGTGATCTAATAAAACTGGGCTTTAAACCGGGGCCAGAGTTTTCTAAAATGCTCAGGTTCGTGGAAGACGCGATTTTAGAAGGCACCGTCAAATCTAGAGCAGAAGGGGTCGCTCTGTTAAAGAAGCAGTTTATGGGAGGCGAAAAAAAATCGGCTCTGAAAATTGGGGATCCAAAGGAAAAGGTGCCGCGGAAGGTGACCGCATCAAAAGCGAAACTTTCGAACAAGAGACTCCAAAAGATAGAAAAGACTAACGGGAAATTGAAGAGCAAAAAGACACAGGCTAAAAAACGGTTGGGAAAGCGCAAATGAACGCGGTGACCAAAAAATTGGTGGAAGATTTTCAGCATCATGAAATTCGCGCCCTTACCAAATTGATTTCTCTGGCGGAGAACGAAGATTTGGAAGCCTTTTCAGCAATGGAGCTGCTATCGAAGACGGAACGGCGGGCGCGCGTTTTGGGAATTACCGGGCCTCCTGGAGCGGGCAAGAGTAGCTTGATTAGTGCTTTTATTGAGCCTCTGCGTTCCGCTCAGAAGAGGGTGGCCGTATTGGCAGTGGATCCCACCAGCCCGATCTCGGGGGGGGCTGTTCTAGGAGACCGCATCCGCTTAACCGACCATTTTAATGACCCGGGAGTTTTTATTCGGAGTGTGAGCACGCGAGGCCGTTTGGGCGGGATTTCACTGGCGACGCCCCAAAGTATTTCTTTGGTGGAAAGTTTTGGGTTTGATTACTTATTTGTCGAAAGTGTGGGGGTTGGGCAAAACGAACACGAGATCAGCCGTTGGACCGACGTCACGGTGCTGGTTTTGACCCCTGATTCCGGCGATGGCATTCAGGCGATTAAGGCCGGAGTTTTGGAATTGGCTGACATCATCGTGGTGAATAAAAATGAAGAAGGTCGGGGCGAAGGCCTGCTTCGTGAGCTGGAATCCACTTTTCGAGAGTCGGGCAAAAAAATGCCGGTGATTTGCGCTACCTCAGAAAAAGACCCGGCCAGCCGAAAGGCGTTGTCGGTAACCCTCGATAAATGGTTTAGCGACAATCAAAAATTGCGCGCCGATCGGCGAGCCTCAGTTCCTAAGAAACTATGTCAGGCTCTAGTGGCCGGTTACGTTTTGGATTTAGCTGCGAAATGGGCCGAGAAGCAGGACCTTACGGCAACGTCACCTTATGCGGCCTTTCGAGCTTTTCAAAAAGCGCTATCCAAAGAAAAGATGGGGTTGTCGTAACACCCTCATGAAGATTTTGACGGTCAGAATGGATCGACTCGGCGATGTGCTTTTAAGTTTACCGGCTATCGAATTTTTGAAGCGGGCTCTGCCTGACGCGCAGCATTTTTTTGCCCTTAGCCAAATGGTATATCCGGCGGTTCGCCCCTTTCTGGACGAAATCGGAATCAAAGCGGTGGTCACGACCTCGGAATCAATTCGGCCCTTTTTGATCAATAACCGTGTAGACGCCATTTTAATTCTGAATGCGCCAGGCGCGGTCTACCGAGAGGCCTATTCTTCGCGAGTGCCCTTTAGGTTTGGAATGCGTTCATCCGTGCCCAGTCTTTTGTTTCTGAATGGAGGGGTAAGGCAGCGCCGTTCGAAGGCCGATCGATCCGAAGGGGTTTTTAACGGCGAATTGGCGGAAGCCTTTTTGAAAAAGCTGGAACCTTCTAGAGCGGTTCGATTTGCTGATGAATATTCGGCCATTACGATTCCTAGCGATTTGGCCGACGTTGAAATGGCCCATTTAGTTTTAAAGGAACTGGACCTGCCAGCGAAGTTTGCCGTGGTACATCCTGGCATGGGCGGTAGCGCACTCAATTTATCGGTGGAGAAATATCAGGAACTCTTGGTTTTTTTTCAAAAGTCTTTTCAATTTCCATTGGTGTTTTCAAAGGGGCCGGCGCCTTCGGATCAAACCTTGGTTGATGACTTAACTCTTCGTTTTCCTGATGCAAAAACGTTTCCCGCTGTTTCATTGGGAGTGCTGCGCGAACTGTTTAGATTAGCGCAAATAGTGGTGGCACCCAGTACCGGTCCACTTCACTTGGCTCATTACGTTGGAACGGCAACCCTGGGTCTTTTCTCGCCGGTGCGAAGTCACCGCCCTCTGCGTTGGCAGCCCTGGGGGGGTGAAGGTCGAAGCCTTGTTCTAACCCCGGAAGTTGATTGTCCGGGAACCAAGGAGTGCTTGGGCGGCCGTTGTGCGGCATATCCCTGCATGGAAAAAGCGCAGTGGGATTTGCTTTTGGGAAAAGCCGGTGATTTTATCTAAAGAGTTATTACTATGCTGAATATGCCTTTTGATTTTATTGAAAAATTTTCCGACACTCACATTTTGGTGGTGGGTGAAGTGGGTATTGACGAGTACCTGTGGGGTGAATGCCGCAGGATTAGCCCTGAGGCGCCGGTACCAGTGGTTGAAGTCGACTCGCGAACCTTTAAACTCGGTTTGTCGGGCAACGTAGCCCAGAACATTGCCTCATTGGGAGGCCGGGTTAGCCTGCTTTCTGTTTGCGGTGAGGATGCGGACGCGTCTCAATTGAAAGAGATGTTGGCTCACGCAGGGGTCACTGATTGTGAGTTTGTGGTGGATCCGTCGCGGCCTACCTTGCGAAAAGTTCGCGTGTTAGCGCAGAAGCAACACGTTGTGCGCGTGGATTACGAGCGGTCGCACAAGTTGGCACCCGATCTTGCCCAGCAACTCACCCAAAAAATTGAAAAACGTTTAGACGGTGTTCAGGGGGTGATAGTGCAGGATTATGGCAAGGGCATATGGAATGCCGATACGATGAGCTTTGTGAAAAAGGCGCGCGAGAAAAAGATTCCGGTGTTTGTCGACCCCAACCGTCAGTCAGCGCTTTCGTTGTACCAGGGCGTGACTTTGCTGACGCCAAATTTACTCGAAGCGGAAACACTATGCCGTTTTCCAAATGAGCCTTCTCGCATCGCCGGAAAGAATAGTGAACGTCTGGGGCAGATGGCCGCAGAGATATTGCGTGCCACTAACTCAAGCCACGCGGTAATCACGTGCGGTGAGTTCGGCATGGTCAGTTTGACCGCCGGCGAGAGTGAACTTTCGAAAATCCCCACGTTTGCGCGGGATGTTTTTGACGTAACTGGTGCCGGCGATACGGTGGTGGCGGTAATTGCGATGATGTATTCCATGGGAAATCCCCTGCCGCTTTGCCTAAGGGTGGCGAACGCTGCCGCCGGGATTGTGGTGGGGCAAATCGGTGCGTCCGTGGTGACGCCGAATGAACTTCGCCAAGAGCTGGTTCGAGTGCAGAGTCTCGGGCTTCTTTAACGGAAAAATTTTCTTTTGAGCAGCAAGCCGAGACTTCGCTGCATAGTGCGGAAGACGTGCATCTTGCTCGCCCCCTTTTTTTGATCGTAACGAAGAATTAGGGGGACTTCGCGGAAAATGGCATCCATATCTCTGAGCTTCAACAAAATATCGAGCATTGATTCGAAGCCATTGTTGCTAATGAATTGCTCACCGTATTTGTTGAAGGCGGCTTTGAGCACTACGCTTCGGTAGGCTCTAAAGCCACAAGTATAGTCACGCACGCCAGGAATAGGGAAAAGCAGAGTTGAAAAAAATCGGGCGCAGTAACTAAGGATGATTCGGTAGAAGGGCACACCACGAACGTAAGCGCCGTTCTGGAAACGAGAGGCAATCACCACATCGTTGCCTTCGCGAATTCCACGGACCATCGAGCGAATAAGGTGAGGGGTGTGGCTGTTGTCTGCATCCATCGCCACGATGATGTCATCTTCAGAGCAAGCTTTGGTAGCGTACTTCAACCCATCACGAATGGTGGCACCCAACCCTTGATTAATTTCGTGGCGGAGGGAATGAATTGGCAAAGTTTTGGAGTAAGCGTTGACCACTTGGGGCGTATGGTCTGAACTTCCATCATCGACGACAATAATCTCGTAAGGGGAATTGTCTTCCCACATTGCTTCATCAATTTTTTCAAGTAATCCGCTTAAATTTGGGCCTTCGTTAAAAGCAGGCAAAACGACCCACACTTTTTTTTCTTTATTGCGCCACGGGGTCGGATTGGCTTTTGTGGCGCTAGCGAGGGATCGTTTTAATGCCATAAAGTTTTATCGGAACAAAGTGAACAAAAAGTGAGGGTTGCCTGGTTTGGTTTGGCGCTTGACTCATCGAGTCCAAAGAAAGCGAGAGGCCGCTCTGTTAAACTTTATTATATCGTGAATACATACCAACTCGACGTCATCGCTTTGGATTGGGATATAAAAAGTCCCGACTCCGTTTTTTCCTATCTTGGTGCTTGCGAGTTGCTGACAGGCTTTGATTGGAGGCACGTTTCGGGTGAAGCGCGAGGCATCAGCGGCCATCAGCCCCTTGAAATCGTTTCTGCGACTCGGCGCAGCGCAACGGTGCTGGAAAACTCTTTTTCTGAAGAATTCTTTGCCTATGCCGCTTGCTTGAGGCCGTTGCCCGCTTCGACCCCGCGCGGTGTGTTTTGTGGCGGAGGAAAAGCCGATCTCCCGATTCTGCAGCAGCTCGAAAGCACCTTTGGTCCGCTACTTTTCTTAGCGAATCATCCTGATGACCTCGATGGCATCGCGAATCCTGGGCCGCAGACGCTCTTTACGCCACGCTCACCTCACTTTCATGGGCGGGCGATAGGGTCGGCCTCCTTTGTGGTGTCTAGGCGATTGCTACCTTGTTTGGCGGCACGTGGGTCGGGAATTCCCACCGTTTGGATTGCGGATGGTGAAGAACAAAAAAAGCTCGCCGCAAAATGGGACCTTGTCATACTGCCTCCGGGTTTTGGCCTTGGCGAAGCGCTGGTCATCGAGATTAAGAAGCAAATTTCGCATCGAGCCACAAAACGTCCCGCCCCACCAGAATTCCACAGAGAGAAAAAGGCGCTTGAAGTGACTTTGGCGCGTCTGGTCAGAGCTTCAAAAGTACCTGTGCATAAAGAGAAGAGAACCTTTGCTACGATTTCGAGTCACGACTACGTGCCTTTTCTCGAAGGTTATATTGCCAACTTATTAGATCTCTATTCTGGCGCGGAACTTTGCGTTTACGTCTTGGCGTTGGACGAAAAAGTGCGACCCAGGCTGATGAAGCGAATGAACGGGCAATGTGAGATCCGAATCGTGGAACTCGCAGATTTGTGGACAACTGGCCAACTTCCGGAAATCCTACGACGCTCGATTGGCGTACAGGCGTTTTCATCTAAGCCATTATTGATCCGGCGAGCGATGAAGGAGACTAAAGGAACGGTTTTCTACGCTGACTCCGACGTCTACTTTTTCTCTCCGCCCGATACACTTTGGGATGAGGCCAGCGCAAATGGCATTCTGCTGTTTCCCCACTGGAACGACACCTTTGAATGTTCACGTACCGATGGTTTATTTAATGCCGGTATGGTGGTTGCCTCCCCAAAAGGAGTCGATTTCTTGGACTGGTGGGCGGAGCGTTGCTGGGAAAATGCTAATTTTGGCATGAACGATGGCGTGGTGGCCGACCAAGGCTATTTGGATTTTGGGCCCGCTCTTTTCGATTCGGTGAAATCTTACCGGCGCGGCGATCACGATGTGGCGCGTTGGAACTTGCAATCGCTGGGCGTGCACTGGAACGAGAAATATCCTCCTGAACCGCGAATTCTAAACGGTGAACCGGTACGCACCTATCACAATGCTTTCGTGGATTCGCTAGGGTTATTCGAAATCAAATGCGGATGGGATGCACTAAATCATTTCTTTTCGCCCGACTTTTCGGGCCTCCAGATTCCCCTCCCAGTTTTTCAGCTTTCGCTGCAACAACAAGCTAAGCACTGGCTGAATCTCTCGCGTTGGCTCGCTTTAGGATCGAAGCTGTCTTGGGATCGAAGTTTTAACGCGTCGTGGCTTAGGTGGGCAATGGGTCTTAGCGGAAGGCAGCTGCTTTCCTTTTTGGCGGGGAGAAGGAAAGTGGAATGGAATCCTACGCCGCCACTTCTGCCCGAGAGCCGAGACCCATGGATCAAGGCGAACCGAAGGCATTTTGAACTTTTAAACTCCGATACCGGTCAAAAGTTGGAGTTGAAGCTTAAGCGGCCCGCGTAAGCGGTGCTTTTTTACAGCGCCAATCCCACAATTGAACTAGTCCTGACTCAAGAGAAACTGAGCACTCCCAACCCACCGCCGTCTTTGCTTTCAGGCAATCAAGCGCGGTAATTTGCGGTTCGTTTAAGGGTTTGGGTGTGGTGCAGATGTTGGGTTTTCGTCCGGTAATTTTTTCTAGATTGCGAAACAGAGTTTCAAGCGTCGTGCTTTGCCCACTACCAATATTAAAAACGCCGGCGGTGGGTTTTTTGGAGAATAGCTCGAAGGCGCGGCACAAATCAGTCACGTACAAAAAATCTTTCGCAGTTTTTTGTGAGACCCACAGTGGAATCCCTTTGCCAAAATAAATTTTCTCGATGGCTAGCCCGATGATGCCCTGTCGTGTGCGGCCAATTTGGTGAATGCCGTAGGGATTTGAAATTCGTAGTATCGAGATATTCCATGACTCTTCGTGGTTTAGACGTTCACAATGCTGTTCAACGAAGTACTTACTGATCGCATATGGATTTCTCAAAGAAATCGGACTTTTTTCGTTAAGGCGATCCCCCTCCCTTGAAACTCCTTCGTAGAGTGCTCCTCCACTTGAAGCGTAAATCATGTTCTTGATTCCCAAGTCCCTCATCGCGCTGGTTAGGCAGACGGCGTTGGTAATGTTGCGGGTGATTTGGGTATCGGGACGCTCTACCACCTGTGAGGGCATCCCCCGTTCGGCCAAATGCAAAACCGCATCGCAGCCGGAGAGCCATTCCTTAACCGTTTTTGAATCAGCCAGTGAGCCACTAAAGACTTTGAGCCCATCAACTTCGGCTAGGGGCTGGGCCGTTGAACTACAAAGGGCGTGAATAGTGAGTTTAGGATCGGCGGAAAGGTAGTCAATGGCCTCACGACCCAGAAAACCGGATGCACCGGAAATGGCGAGTTTCACTCTTTTTACCTCGTTTGCTGGAGAGAAAGGAAGTCGGTGGGACAGGATAAGTCCCTACCTGAATATTATCCTAAATTTGTCAAAAAAACGCGACGCGATTACGCGGCGTAGAGATCTTTTTCAAGGCGGCGATCTATGTCGCTGAGCGTTTGTTGGGAAATTTCGCGGTGAACAATTCGAGAATGAAATAGGCGGTAAGTTTCATTCGGACGTCGAATGAAACCAAACCGGCGCAGCTTTCTTTTGAAGTCGCGGTAGTACGGCGGGATTGCGTTTTGGCGGGCTGACTGGCGTCTACGCCACTTCAGGCTCGCCGCGAATACGATCAGCAATCCCCCCACAAGCGCTAGAAGCAAATGGCGGGTTTTGGGCATTGCCCGTTTTTTGAATCCAAACAAACCATTTTTGCCGAAGTTGAGAATTAGCTCGGTTTGGGTTTTGGAGTTGTAATCGACCACGTAGCGACTGAACCAGTATTTGGCCGCACCGGTCCATAACTCCATTTCTTGCATCCACGCGAAACGTGGCTGCCTCCGTACCAGAGGCGTGGGGTCGTAGCGAAGCCAGCCGCGTTTTGGCAAGAATACCTCAACCCAAGCGTGGGCATTCTCGTCGCGTACTTCGAGAACCTGTGAATGGCGGTTAAACTGTCCCCCACGGTAGCCAAGCACTACCCGCGCGGGGAACCCCCAACTGCGGAGAGAGAGTGCGGTTACAGTGGCAAAGTATTCGCAGTGACCTTCCTTATCTGCGGTCAAAAACTTTTCTAATGATAGGGAGTTTTTGGCCAATACCGCTTTATAATTACTTTGAAAATATTTCGAAACTGCCGCTAAACGCTCAATTAATGGTTCCGCCTTTTTCGTTGACGAAAAATTTTCTAACCAAACCTTGAAGTAGGTTGCCTCAGCGATTGAAGGAGGAACCCCGGTGTAAAGTTCAAACTCCCGTGACGTCAACTCGGGGTTCATTTCGTAAGTGAAGAGTGGGGTCTCTTCAAAATCAATAGTGTAGGAGTAACGGAGGTATCCGGTAATGGATCGGAGCACGTTTCCCGCTTCATCAATCAATGGCCGGCCAGTGGTGGCATACGGAATATCTAAGTTCCAGAGGCTGCCCGGATAGACAATCCAGGGATTGGAGTGAGGTTCGCGATAAATTTTTATACCGTAAACTATGCCCGTGGGTTTTCTCGGGCGATGAAGTTTTAATGGCGTTGCCGCTAAGAGAGTCTGATTCCACTTTAGCCCGTCAAATTGGTCTAGGGCATTGCCACGGAAGTAAAGATCAGGTCCGTTTAAGGTTAACCAAGTTCTTACCGTGGCGTCTAATGGCTCAACGACCAACGCCAGCGAGGAAGAGGGGGTTGGGCCGCTTCCGTTCAGACTAAGAGCCCCCGAGTACCCCGTTAGCACCTGACGGTCACGAAGGCCGAACGGGTTACTCCACTGAATAGTTCGCGGGAAAAACACAAAGATAAAAATTCCGAAGCTCCAACCAGCAAAGAGACAGATCACAAAGGGGCGAAAGTAGCCCTCCGGAAGTTGTTCGGTAGGCTCACGTTCTATGAAGTAGGTAGCGTTTAGATAAAACACGAACGCCGCGCAGAATAGGATGAAGAAAAAATGGTCGACCACTTCACCACCGCCTATGACCGAGGTGATGGCCAGCATCATGGTGCTGGCGCTAATTTTCCAATCGAGCCCGTGGGGTACGTGAAACATCAAGGCGAGGCTAACGCACGAACTAAAAATTGGGCCGAAAAAGAAAACAATGTCTTGGGTTTCGCGGTAAGTCGTAAACGCAATGAAGAGCGAGCACATGAAGCTCGCAACGGTAACGAACACCGCCATTGCGCGGTAAAAGCGGAGGTTTTGTTTCTGTGCCCTGAGCGCTGCGGATAGGAGGAGAAATGTCAGGCCGGCCCAGGCCGGGAAAACCGCAGAACTTAAGCCAATTGAAAATGACAAGCCGATGACCAGTGCGAGAGTGAGCTCATGGTAGCGGCGGATGGAGGGGCGCTTACCCATCGCTGCTCTCCCAGCGGTGAGAATTCATCTGAACGACTAAATTCAAAAGTTGGTGGGCCGGTAGGCTCGCCGAATGCGGTGAAAGGGCTGGATAGTCCGCCAAATACTCACGTACGGACTCAGCTCCTTGCAGAAACCCTGCGCCGTGCGGAAGACGAAGAAAAAATTGCGGTGCCTGGATGCAGAGGGTTTCGCACGCCGTCAGCACACGGGAGAGAAAGATCTCGCGTTGCACGGTGCCCGGGCTGGTCGCGATTTGCCCCCAATCGGGGCTGACGACGAACAAAAAATTTTCAGCCGGGGTGAAAAATACTTTTATCGACCAGTCTGTGATTCCTTTTCCCGCACTCTTTTTCCAGTCGATCTTTCGCGCGGAGTCTTCGGAGAGGTAATTTCGGTGGCTGTGAAATTCAGGGTGGCTTTGCCCCGCCACCATGGCCGAGCGAAGTTCTTGCAAAAGTTGGTTTTGGAAAGCGCCGTCCACTTTGGGATAGACAATGAGGGGCGCAGGCACGGTACTAACCTTAAATTTCGAAATTAATCCGAAAGGATAAATCGTGCGCAGCACTAACGGTAGCTCGCGGTAGATACCCCGAGCCAGCCCTGTACAAGGGATCAGAGCAAGTCGTTCTTCTCCCGCAATAAGGCGCAAGAAGTGCGAAAGCCCTATTGCTGGAAGCTCAGGATGAAAGAGACGAAACCGCGGAATTTTCTCGGTGACCACAACTTCGGTACCAAAGAGAGGAGATTTCTTATTTGCGTTCTTTATCATCACCTTTAAACGAAATGCCGATTCGGCTTCGGCAAATGTGCGCTGTTGTCCGAAAACTTCAATTGGCTTTATCGAGCGCTCCGATAGTAAACCAGAGGTGATGAGAAGGCCTGAACCGAAGGCCAGGGCGAGAAAGAGTGAGTTGTAACCAGACGCGGCAGCGAGGATGCCAAGCAACATCACAAAACAGAGCGTGTAGGTGCCCGATTTTGTGAATGAGATTCCTCGGTTAACGGATTTGTAATACATTAATCAATCGCAGTTTTTTGCAGCAGTTCATTAATCCTCGCGCTGCCGTCTAAGTCTTTTGCGGGAACTCGGTGACTCAGACAGGGAACCGCCATTTCGATCAGATCATCGGGAATCACGTAGTCGCGGCCGAGAAGTACCGCCCGCGCCTTGGCCAACCGCATCCAAAGTACCCCTGCCCGGGTGGAGAGGCCTGGTGAAAAATCGCGTCGGCTATTTTCTAAAACTCGTCGCGCATAACTCGAAACTCTTCGGTTGGAAGTGACCTGATTGGTTCTATTCTGCAGGGCAATGAGCGTTGCCGGATCTACAAGTTTTTCTTGCACCTTACCTAAATGATCTTTTGAAGACGCTTCGAGAATCGACAGCTCTTTTGCTTCGCTGGGGTAGCCAAGGCTAAGGCAGATTGAAAATCGATCCCATTGCGATTCGGGCAAGGCATAGGTTCCCAAAGCGGTCGAGGGATTCTGGGCGGCGAAAAGCAGAAAAGGCTTGGGCAGTGGGTAAGTCTTTTTCTGAACCGTTACGACTCCCTCGGCCATCGCCTCTAAAAGTGCCGACTGGGTACGCGGCGAGGCACGATTTAATTCATCGACAAAAACCAGATTTGAAAAGACTGGCCCGGGTTGAAAAGCGAAAGCCTCGGTAGAGTTTTGATAGATTTCTACGCCTAATATATCTGATGGTAAAAGATCGCTGGTGCACTGGATTCGAGCCATGGACAACCCGAGCCATTGCGACAGCGCTTTTATTAAAGTAGTTTTGCCGACCCCAGGAATGTCTTCGAATAGAAGGTGACCCTCGGCAAGTAATGCGCAGAGAATTGCCTCGGTAACCTTATCTTTTCCTTGAAGAAAGTCCGTAAGCGCATCCTTTAGGGGATTTAATGAAGCAGTTGAATCTTGTTTTGAAAAAGCGAGCACGTTTGCCATGAATTTTCCTCAAAGAGGTATCGTCATTTCTGATCAAGATAATGACGGTGTTTTGGAATGCTGTGACGCGTAGGGCCAGCGTTCATTCCAAAGTGCTGAGAAAAGGGCTTCTAGTTGCAGTTGGCGTTTTGCCTACGAATGGCGTCAACAATGACCTGGTCACGGTATCCCGTTGTTTTTGGGTAGAATCCTTGTACGTCCCAAGAGTCAGTGTTCCATAAATATGCCGAACGCATGTTTAGGTCAGTCGGTGGGCTTTTGAGAAACGCGAGTAACTCCCGGTAAAAATCCCGACGAAAAGCAAAGATCGCTTTATTTTGAAAAGGATCGGACAGTTTGTTGTAGGGGCCTAGAACCCCCGACCAAAGGGAAGCGGCAGCTTCGATAACGTCTTTAGCGGGCTTCACCCCATCGCCAGACAATGATCCTCCCCCCATTCCTATTTCAGAAATGCGAAGCGCCTTGTTAGCCGGTAACCCGACCCCAAGTATCTTTAATTCCTCGGCGGCTTGATCGAAAGAGTCGCGGAAGTTGACTGCTTGCACCGGAACCATGACGTCGTGGTAAGCTGACACTCCCAAAAAATCGATGGCGTACAAGAGTGCTTGAACCTCGGGAATCATGGCTTCACTCAGCTTCGTGCCAAAACCGAGCACGGCGCCAAAATTTACGTTCACCCCTACCTCAATATTTTTGCGAGGGGCCAGCCTTTCTTTCGTTAGCCGAATCAAATCCACGTATGAGCGCGGTTGGAAGGCTAACGTCGCTCCCATTTCTCCCTGTAGGCTAAATTCGATCGAGTTCGTCGGTTTGACTATCTTGGCCGCCAGTTCGGCCAACGGCTTGATAAGGATGTCGTCGTACGAGTAGCCATTGTGTTTTTCGAGTGGGTCAAACTTCAAGTTGTTACGCCACAGATTTGATTTTCCAGCGTCGTCAATCTGAACGTATACCGAAATGTCTAAGTTCCGCTCTGTTGCGGCGTGTAAGCAATTGGCCCAGTGGCCCTTCATGCGTTCCAGTAGTTCATCGGTCAAGGGGTCGCACGCCTTCCCTTCGGTGGCGAAACAGTAGTTAGTTAACTTTTGGCTTTCGTCGATTAGAAATCTGGCTGTGAAGAGCAGGTTGATTCGCCTATTTCCTAGAGTTTTTTCAGCCTCGAGCTGAGCCGGACAGCCTATGACGTCGATCTCGTCGAACATTAAAACCGATGAGTTGAAGGGGACACACTGGGCAAATAGGGGTGACGTCGCCAACCCAAGGCAGCAAAAATAAGCTAAGAATTTAAGCATCGAATCCCCCGTGGGGAACGTAGGAATAGTCGCCGATTAAGTAAATCGATTTAGGTTGGTGACGAAAAGAAGCGTTACCAAATGAATTGGTTGGCGGACTAGGATTCGAACCTAGATTAGCAGAGTCAGAGTCTGCAGTCCTACCATTAGACGATCCGCCAGGAGAAGCAGCGCATCCTATCTAGGGTTAGGTAATCCCTCAACTAGAAACCGCTTCCTTAAGAAAAGAGGGTTTCATTGGGCCAAAGGTATATTTTTGCTGGATGGCAACCAGCGACGTTTGCTCTTGCGTCGAAGCCGGGTCGAAGTACTCCTCTTTTCCAAGGATCTTTCGGTAAGTCGCCAAAAGCCAATTTAAAAGTCCCAAGATGGAGTCGGTAGCGCTCCTGTTCGATCGAAGAAGTTTGCGAACTTCCGCGAATCCAAACACTTGCTTCTTTAGGTGGAGTCGGCGGGCCCAATCCTTGCGAGCCGCAATTCTTGAGCGAAGGTTGGGCCAGTTGACCAGTTGTTGATCTAAGGTGTTCTGAAAAAGCGGCTCTAAATCATCTGCGCTCGGGAGAATTGAAAAGAAACTAGCTAGTTGATCCCAACAAAATTTAAGTTGAAAGAAGCCGTCTGAGTCGGAACCGGCGGCATGGTAGCTTTTAACTCGGCGACCATCTTTTAGGACTAGGGTGCCGCTGAATTCATTTGGTCGATTTACACCGAGTGTCTTTCGATTCCAGGGCGCTACGTTGTGATCTAATTCACGATAGACGCCCATGGTGCCGAATAGCCAGGTACCCATTTCTAACATGCCCTGGTCCGTGAAATATCCTCGCGTCGGGTTTACCGAGGAGAACGAGAAACACATCTCTGACCACCATCTAAAGAAATTGGTCGCCTCCGATGTGGCTCCCATTAGTCCCGAATTATACATTCCATAGAAACGAGACCACGCGAATACATCCGACCATTGGGGCATGAGGAGAATTTGATTTGCTTGCAGATGATGGTTTAGTGAGCAAGGCGAATCATAAAAATAGATATCAACGTCGCAAAGATAGACAGGGAAATCAGGAGCCTCCTTTAGTGCGGCGAGCATAGTCTGGGGCTTACAGGCATAGGCCCTTTCAGCAACTGGGCGCCTCTCAAAGTCCGCCCACTCATCCCCCGTAAATATTTCATTGGCCAAAGTAATGGATATGGCCATGTTGGGATACTGTTTCTCTATGAGTAACTTTGTTTCAAGATCCAGCGCCAACACATAAGTTTTCCATGGACCTTTGGTTACTCGAATAAGGTTCTCCATGAGCCCAAAAAAGAAACCCACGTACTTTTGGTCAACGACTGTGCAAATTCCATATTCGAATTTCCCCGGTAGCGTTTTGGCGTTGTATTCGTGATTGGTCTTTTCACTGACCGTCCTTGCCCAGGCCGAAGCAGTATCAGCTTCATTCTCACCCTTGGGTAACAAATCTTCAGTGAAATAGGGGATTCCGTAGTGGGTGGCAATTTCCCTTAACGCATCATCAAAAGCGATAATCCAGGCAGCTGAACGAATTGCCGTCAGGATTATTTCCGGAAAATCCGGCGAAATTAGAATTCTATTTCCCGCTGAATGTGCAGCATCCAGTTGGGCAGGATCTTCGATCACGGCCATCGTCGGGAGAATTTTATTAAGTTCTTTATGGATGCTAAAAAAACGTTCGCTTCCGAAGTCCGTATGGTCTTCGTGGGAAGGGAAAAACAAGAGTCCTTTCTTGCCTGATCTGGTCATCGGAGAAATGCGATTCAGTGCCTCTTCGCGCGATGGTAAGGAAAACTGCTTCTTCCATTGATTCAACAGATTCTCAATTTTTTCTGTCCGCATCATTCTTTTCGCCCTCCTTGGGCCCAAGCTTTCTGGTAGCATTTTGCTGTGTCTTCTGCGGCTTTTTCCCAGGTGAACTGCTGAGCTCGATCGATACCGATTTTTACATTCTGACATTGTTTTCCCGACTCGATCGCTTTGCGAACGACTCTAGCCATGTCACTTGGGCTTCGAGGATCGAAGTAGAACCCTGAGTCGCCGGCGACCTCTAACGTGATTGCAGTTCTGGAGAGAGCTACTGGAGTTCCGGCAGCCATAGCCTCGATTTGAGGCAGTCCGAAGCCCTCGCAAAGTGAGGGGTAAACGAAGGCCTCGGCGGTTTTGTAAAGTGCTTGAAGTTCCTCATCGGTTGGAAAAACTAAATTGGTGATGTGGTTATCAATGCCTAGAGCGTTAACGTAGGCAATTTCTACTTTACTCAACGGTTCTCCGGCCAGAACTAAATGAAAATCCCTTTTGAGATTAGTTTGAGAGTATCCTTCCAAAAAAGCGCGGACGTTTTTGTGCGATTCTCTTCCACCGACGATAAGAATAAATGGGTGTGGCATTTTCCATCTGTCTCGCCATTCTTTTACCCGTTGGTCTGAAATTAATTTCGAAAAGAAGGGAAAGTCTACTCCACAAGAAGCTACATCAATCTTTTCTGGATCAATTTGAAAGTAGTCACTTACTGAACATTTTGTCGTGTTCGAGATTGCAAGGATTCGCGAGGCGTGCTTTGCCAAAAATTCTTTTCGCTTTCTCAGTCTATTAAAATTTGGTCCAGTACTTAATTCCGGGAAAAGCTCAGGTATGACATCAAGAAATGACACAACTAGGGGTAGGTTTGGATTTGGAGGAAGGGAATAGTAGAGCGAGTGAAAAACTGAATTTTTAAAATCGCGAAGCTTCCATCCCCAGATTTTTTCTTTCAATGCGTTCTCGGGAAATCGTCGCAATAATAAGGGAAGGTCAATTGGTACGAGTGGCATTCCCTTGGGTATCGGGTTGTGTTTTGCCCGATGCAGGGACCTAAGGGTTATGTTTGCATACTTTATAAGGCGTGGAAATATCTCGCTCAAATTTCGGAAGTTCCCCCCTTTTTGTTCATAAAACACCCTCCAATCGACAATTACGCTAAGAGGCTTTTCTGTGATCGTCGATGACTGAGTCAGGAGGGAATTTGATTTCATAGTCTGGTCCTCTAAGCCTTCGGCGCACGGATTCCGGTAGAAAGTTTCGATAAGATTTTCCAATGATTTCAGTTTTGAAAGGTCCAAAGAATTTTGCAAGCAGTCGGAACAAAAGGGACCTTCCTGAGTAGCGGGGGGTTCCCAGCTGCATTATCAGGTTGTACGCTAGACTCGAGGAGTGATGGTCTCTCAATTCGAATAGTTTATGGGCCGTTGCGCAGAGGGCTTCAATGAAAGTTGGGTAGAATTGCGGAGGAAGGTCTAGGAATAACAGACGAAGTGCACTCAAGCGCCATTGCCAGACCTCTAGTTGTTTTTGACTTCGAGAGTCGTCTCGGATGTCAATAAATGCAAGGGATCGGGAAATGATTTCAAAGCGAGCTTCCGAAAGTGCGAGGCGAACATGGAATTCAAAGTCTTCTGATTGCCAAAGTTCCTCCCGATATCCGCCAAGTCTCTTTATTAGTGAACGTCGATAGGTTCCAGACAAGGGAAGCAAAGCGTGGTTTAGGCTAAAATCCACCAGACTCATGCCATTTTGAATTTTTTTAAGATCTAGAATTTTCTCCCGATGCAGGTTCCCGTGACGGTAGGAGTCAACTTCGGTGAACACCACGTCAGTATCTGTCTCTTTGATCTTAGATTCTACTTTTTCTGCCCAGTTAGAATCGAAGAAATCATCCGCGTCATGAAAATGAATATAGTTTCCGCGTGCTTGAGATAACAGTAAGTTACGAGCGGCGCTCGGCCCGCGATTGCTATTGCTACGGATGACGCGAATATGGGGAGCCGGTTCAAAATACTGGTCTGCGCAAAATTTTGAGGCATCGTCGTGAATCAGGATTTCGTATATCGGAATTGTCTGAGACAAAAGCGAGTTAATGCAGCGTGTTAGCAGCTCTTTTTCGTTGTAATAAGTAATCAAAATTGAAATAGAACATTTCATTTTTGAGTTTAACCGCCCATTAATTAACGCGATGAGTAGAGGTGTGTCTTGTGGTGGCCGGAGGGCCTATCTATTATTCTACTGTCTATTCGGTGGGGTGTCTTGTCCTGCAAGCCTAAACATTGTTTAGGCTTGCAGACACAAAAAAGGGTTAGAAACGGGCTACGATTTTTTTGAAGTAGTCGCCGCGCTCTTCGTAATTCTTGAACATGTCTTGGCTCGCACAGCCGGGAGATAATAAAATCACGTCGCCCGAGCGAGATTTTTGGTAGGCCAAATAAACGGCCTCTTCAAAAGTTCCCACTAAAAAGGTTTCGCTATAGTCACCGATCGAACGGTTGATTTTTTCTTTGGCTTCGCCAACGAGAATCAAGTTCTTTACGTGTCGGCGGATAGGCAAAGCCAATGGACCGTAATCTTCCCCTTTATCTTTTCCACCGGCGATTAGGATAACGGGTTCCTTAAAGCTCTCGAGAGAACGGATTAACGAGTGAACGTTAGTTCCCTTCGAATCGTTATAAAACGAGACCTGATTCTTTTTCGCCACGAACTCCATACGATGGGGAAGTGGTTTAAAGGTGGTGAGCACCTTTTGAATAGACTCGTTGGTAATTCCCGCCAGCTTTGCGGCTAGAGTGGCCGCCATCATGTTTTCTTTGTTGTGAATTCCGCGAAGCGTGATGTTTTGCAACGAAAAATTATGCTCTTTCCAGCGGCTCACCCTCAAATTCATTTGAGTGGCTGGATCCAGATGCGATCCTTGAAATTTTTCTAAGAAATGCGGAGGAATCTTTGCCACCGGATCCGACGTAAAAGTCAAAAGTTTAGGCTTTTGCGAAGACAGCATCGGCATCAGCTTTTGATCTCGCAGGTTGGTGATGACGTAATCCTCTTCCGTCATATTTTGAATGAGGCGCATCTTCGCATTTACATAAGCATCGTAACTTGGGTACCGATCCAAATGGTCGGGAGCCACATTGAGAAAGAGAGCAATATGCGGCTTCAGTGAATAAGTGGCGTCGAGCTGGAAGCTCGAAATCTCTGCCACCACGTAGTCGCATTTATCGCGGCGAAGTACGTACTCAGAAAGCGGTATGCCCACATTACCACCCAAGAAAGCGGTTTTTCCGCCAGCCTGGATGATTTCAGCGATCAATGTAGAAGTGGTGGTTTTGCCATTAGTTCCGGTAACCGCAATGATTGGCTCCGAGATGAACTGGCAAGCCAACTCAATTTCACTGATGATCGGCACTTTCGATTTTTCTGCGGTTTGCAAAGGCTTGATATCCAAACGGACACCGGGGCTCACCACAATAAAGTCAGCATCACAGAACGACTTAAGGACGTGCTTTCCTAACTCGGCTTCAAATTCGTAACCTTCTAAAGAGTCCAACGAGGCTTTTAAATCGCTCTTGTTGAGTTCATCGGTGACAGTAACTTTGATGCCTTTTTTACTCAGCAATTTAGTGGCTGCGGCGCCGCTGCGGCCGAGACCAACCACTAAGGCTTTCATGCCTTTTTTAACTTTGATCATCTCTTCTTCTCTCCCTTACCAATTACCTTAATTTCAGCGTCGCTAAGCCCAGCATGGCCAACACGACAGAAATTATCCAAAATCGAACCGTAACTTGTGGCTCCGCCCATCCCGACAACTCGAAGTGATGGTGAATAGGAGCCATCTTAAAAACCCTCTTGCGCGTCGTCTTATACGAAATGCGCTGGGTAATTACGGAGATGGCTTCTACCACAAAAATTCCGCCAACAATCACCAGAAGCAACTCTTGCTTAACAAGTAACGCAACCGTACCGAGCGCAGCCCCCAAAGCGAGGGCCCCTACATCGCCCATGAACACCTGGGCGGGGTAGGTGTTAAACCACAAAAAACCCATTCCAGCGCAAACAATCGAGGTACAAAGGATAGCAAGTTCGCCAGCTTCGTTCACTCGGGCCACGTAAAGGTAGTCGGCAAAACGCGCGTTACCGGCCAAGTAGGCAAAGATTCCGAAGGTGAGGGCTGTACTGATAACGGGGCCAATGGCGAGTCCATCGAGTCCATCCGTTAAGTTAACAGAATTTGAAGTTCCCACGATCACGAACCAGGCAAACACCAGGTAACCCACTCCTAAATCAGGTGTAACATTTCGGAAAAAAGGAACGTATAGGTGGCTGTCGAAACCCTTAACTAAAAACACATATCCGATCGCAGTCATGGCGACCAGGGTCTGAAAAATGATCTTGGAGCGTTCGGAAAGCCCCTTTGAATTCTTAAACTTGATCTTTTTATAGTCATCAAGCCAGCCAATGAAGCCAAATCCCAACATGACGCCTAAGACGATCCAAACAAGGGAATTGTGTAAATCAGCCCATAACAAAGTCGACGCAGTGACGGTGAGAAGAATCAAGATTCCTCCCATGGTCGGCGTTCCCTGCTTTTTCAAATGAGATTTTGGACCGTCGTCTCTCACCGATTGTCCAAGTTGATGGCCTCTTAGAATCCGAATGAAAACCGGACCCAGCGCCAAACTCATAGCTAGTGCAGTCAAACCCGCCATCAATGCGCGAAACGTGATGTACTGAATTACGTTGAAGACATGAATGTGTCCGGCCAACGGAAACAGCAGATGATAGAGCAAGTTTTTTTCTCCCGGCGATGGTTTAGCGAAAAGGGTTCAGAGCAGCAAGAAGAAACTCATAACCTAACGAAATTTCAGTGATTTGCTTCTTCTCCAGGGACCCAATACCCCGTGCCTTATCGTGTGGCAGCGTGTCAAAACCGAACGTTATCGTAACACACGATTTTGAGCGAAGTAAGCGGCGGATACCACTTTGCGATCGTCAAAGTCGCGCTTTTCAGTGCCGATAATTTGGTAAGTTTCGTGCCCTTTTCCGGCGATAAGTACCAGGTCTTTAGGGGTGGCTAACTCTAAAGCTAATGCTATGGCCCGTGCCCGGTCGCTTTGCCTTTGAAATGGTTTATCCCCCATGCCAACGATGAGGTCTTCAATAATTGCCTCGGCCGACTCGGTGCGTGGGTTGTCTGAAGTGATAATCACCACGTCGCTGACTGCGGCCACCGCTGCCGCCATCAGTGGGCGTTTACTTCTATCGCGATCACCCCCGGCCCCAAAGACTGTGAGTAGTCTCCCCCCTGTCGGCACAACCGATTTTAGGGTCTGAGTCACTTTTTCAAGCGCATCTGGACTATGGGCATAATCTACAAAAACCTGCGGCGCCGCGGGCGGAAGGGGCACGCGTTCAAGGCGGCCTGGCGCCCCTTTGAGCACAGGGAGTGCAGTAATAATATTTTTGAAAGGCATCCCCAAGGTTAGGGCAGCGCCCACCGCAGCTAATGCGTTTGCGATGTTGTGTTGCCCGATCAGCTGTAATTCAAAATCTAGTGTTTCGTTCTGGTGGGTGATCTTTCCGAGGGTGCCTCGCGAGCTCATGCGACAGTCGTGAGCCCGAAGTCTTGCTTTTTGGTTACCGCTAGCAGAAAAAGTGAACAATTGATTTTCTGAAACCCTGCCGGCAAGTTTTTGCCCCCAAGAATCATCGAGATTCACCACGCTCCAGTGCGGACGCATTTCGAAAAATAGGCGGCACTTGGCGTCGAAATAATTTTCCCAGGTGTGGTGGTAGTCCAAGTGATCTTGGGTGAGATTCGTAAATACGGCCACCTGGACGTCGGTGCCAGTTAGTCTATGCTGATGCAAGGCTATCGAAGAGGCCTCGAGCGCCACCGCCGGTACCTTGTTTTGAGCCATTGATGCCAAGTTTTCTTGTAGCAGCCAGGCGTCGGGGGTGGTCAAGTTTGATCCCACCGTGGTTTTCCCCGACCGGTATTCTACGGTTCCGAGCAGACCCATTTTCCATCCCCAGCTCTCCAGCAGCTCAGTTATCAAAAACGAAGTAGTGGTTTTGCCGTTGGTGCCGGTTACTGCAACGACTTTGACTTTTTGCGAGGGGTGGCCAAACCAATCAGCACAGGCCAGGGCGTAAGCCTCACGAACGTTGGTTACCAAAATCGCATTCGGCGTGGCGTCGAAAATTAATTCATCTTCGACCACAACGGCTGCAGCCCCCTGAGCATTTACCTCAGAAATAAACTGGTTGCCGTCACGCAGCGTTCCGCGAATACAGAAAAACAGGGTGCCATTGGTCGCCGCCCGTGAATTGTTGGTTAGATTGGAAAAAATGATATGTGGAGGCACTTTAGTTTTTAAAGTAACTCTATTAAAAAGAGGGAATTGAGGGCGGCTCATGCCCAAAGACAACTATTCTACGGGCGGGGGGCGGTCAAATTCCGCGTTTCGCGAAGTCCTCAAGCGTAAATTCTTTTAGCGCAATCTGATTAATGAACGAGGAGTAGGTCAAAAAAGCCGCCAGCTTCTGACGATTGCGAAGCCACGGCGGCAGATACCGTGGCGGCGACATCCACTGTTTTTCGATGAACGGTTCCAAGCGAACTATGTCGCCCAAAGTAAGGCGGCCCGTGAAAAGATGCTCGGCGAAGAAAAATTTATTTTCCTCGATGCTCTTAAGCAGAAATAGATGGGTATAAATAAGCCCCTGAATGTAAACAGAGTCTTTGGTGAAAACGATTCCGCCTCCCGCAGGCTGGCCACCTCGGAAAACCCGGGCCGCCGACTGGAAACTCTCTTTCTCGGTTTGCCCCGCCTCCAAAAAGAAACGGAAGACGTCGATGAAATCGGCCCCGTCCAACCCCATCTGCACGGCGGGAATACGAAGGGCAATCCGTCGCAATCGATTCAAATCCATCGTTCCAGTAATTAGCTCCGAAAAAGTGGCCAACCCCTCTTGAGTGCGGGTCGTGCGCGGGGAACCTAATCCTAATGAGGCAAAGTCTTTTTGACGACGCCCATTGATGGCGGTGAGCATGTGCACGAATCCCTCGTGCTGAATCAACTGATCTAACTCAAGATGGGAGAAACAAGTTTTGCCGCGTAAGCGCACTTTCTGGGCACCGGCCGCGGCCTTGGCGTTTAGCTCATTATCGACGATTACATTGATCTTATCATCGGAAAAAAATGCCCCAAGACGATCCTTTAGCTCTTTCGCCACAGTTTCGGCAGTCAGACAATAGTCCGCATCGCCATCTTGAAAAGCCTCCATGGAGTTTTGTGTCGTCTCAATAAATTTTTGGGCGGCATCAAGGTGAGTGAGACCGGAAGATTCAATGCGATCGGTCGGTTTTCCATAAAGAGTAGCTGAGCACTCGGTAAACGCGGGGGTGCCTTGCGTGGCCAACAGTTGGGTGGCCACGAAGTAGCTCTGTGCAGTTTCGGCCAAGTAGTTTCCGATGGGATGGCTGATGTCGCACTCTTTAATAATTTTTTCTAAAATGCGGCTTTCATCAGTAAGATTTACCAGGCGAAAAACAGGAAGCGGGTTTTTGGGATTCTGTTTTTTCCAGCCATCAAGAAAGACTTCGTCCATGCCGGTAGGCCACGCGAGCTGCGACAGGATTTTAACTTTTTTACAGATCTCGACTAGACGTGCATCCAATGCGGCAAATTTTTTAAATTCTTCGGTCGGTTGAAACATGTCTGTCATATAAAGAATCAGCCAGCTGGCGAGAACGCAAGCTCGATGGCAGATTGGGCGGTGAGGGGCGTTCCCGCTTGAGGTTTTTGGCGCTGGACGTAGCCGGTTCCTTGAATCTTGATCGGAACCGCAGCCATTCCCAGCTGTTCAATGGCTTCGCGAAGCGAATTGCCTCGAAGTTCGGGCATGAGTAGCCGCCCTTTTTCGTCCTTTTTTACAATCCGGTTTTCGTTCCCCGCCTGAGGAGAGAGTACCAACTCATTGGAGGGGACAAACGGTTGTTTCGGGATGCGATTCAAAATCTGCAATGCCTTTAGTCCCAAGCGTTGAAAAGTTGGGACCGCCACATCCGCAGCATAAAATTTGCCTTTGGGCTCATCAACCATGATGCCGATCAACAACTCGGGCGCCTCGGCTGGTAAAAACCCAATAAATGACGAGAGGTAATTTTTTCCTCCATAGCCGACGCCCGTCATGTACTTCTGTGCTGTTCCCGTTTTTCCGGCCACGCGAATTCCCGGTATGGCCGCCCGTTTCCCGGTGCCGTCTTTTGATTCCACCGCCGACGTAAGGTAACTGCGAAGCTTTTCAGCCACCCGTGGGCTTAAGATTCGTTGAGGCTCGGAGGGCGCGGCGGGGGGCGTTACGTGTGGAATTACACGGAATCCACCATTGGCGAATGGAGCGTACGCGGCAACTACGTTCGTGAGATTAAAGGCGGCGCCTTGTCCGAACGAAACGGTGGCCAGGTGCATTGGATTTTTCAAATAGTCATCCCATTTAATGTGCGACGACGCTTCACCTGGCAACGGAAGGTTCATCTTGCTGAGCAGCCCAAAACGATCTAACCCCTGACGAATGAGTTCTGGTCCAAGGGCTTGTCCAACCCGAACTGCCCCGACGTTGCTAGACACGACAAGGATTCTTTCGAGTGAAATGAAACCAAATTTTTCGTGAGACTCGGCCTCGCGAATTGTCTCTTTACCTACTTTGATGCTGCCGGCCCCGCAGTCGATTAGAGCATTGGAATCGAGCTTACCTTGCTGAAGTGCCTCAGCCACAAAAATTGGTTTTAGAATCGAACCGGGTTCATAGGCTGTCGAAAAGGAGCGCAGCGGATGGGTTTCTAAAGGCGACTCGTTGGCTCGGTTTGGGTCGAATGTAGGAGCCTGCCCCCACGCGAGGATCTCACCGTTTTTCGGGTCCATCACAATGGCGTAAGCAAACTTACTACCGGTCTCTTTTAGTGTCTGCTCAAGTTCTTCTTCAACGACGTGCTGAAGGTGACGTTCTATCGTCAGCCGAATTGGTGGCGTCCTTTCTGCCGGCTTTTCCTTTGGCTTTTCGATGTACGAGGCGTTGCCTTTGCCGTCGGGAACCACGGAGTAGCGGTGCCCTTTTTCAACGAGCGTGGAGTTTAGCCCCAGTTCGAGACCGGTGAGCCCATTGCCATCTATGTCGGTAAAACCGATGAGATTTGCCGCCAGTCGTCCATTTGGGTAAACGCGTCGGTTTTCTGATTCGATGAATAGGCCGGGAAGGTTCAAACGAGAAATCTTGGCGGCCACGTCGGGCTCAACTTGTCGCTGAATCCAAACGAAGGATTTAACGGTATCGATTCGGCTCAGCCATTTTTCTTGGCTGCCACCGAGTGTTTTGGCCAAAGCACTGGCGGTCTTTCTCTTATTCCGGATTAGGCGAGGGCGGGCGAAAATGGAGCTCGAGCTAAGGCTTACCGCCAACTCTTCGCCATTTCTATCTAAGAGCGATGCCCGGTAAGGGGCAGTCGTTCCCGCTTTCTGAAATTGTTTCTGCGCGAGCGACTCCAGCTCCTCACTACCCACGATCTGGAGACGGAAAAGGCGCAGGCCGATTGCGGCAAGAAAGGCCAAAAGGCAGCAAAACAGAAAGCGGGTTCGCGCGGCCGAGGAAACTGCAGGCTGACGCTCACTGAACGCGGGCGGCGTGGATGGTGGTTTCATGCGGATCATAACGGATCACCTGATTGAAAATAGGGGCTTGTAAACCAAGACGACGGGCTAGCGAGAGCAGGTGCTTGGGTGAGGTTAGTCTTAGCCACTCCACGCGAAGATTTTGTAAACTTTGCTCTTCAATTTTCAACTGTTTCTCAATTTTTACATATTCGTAGGTGGCATTCACGGTTTCCGTGCGCACCGAAATAAGTACGTAGGTGGCGCCAAAAATCAAAGCGACCCAAATTAGGCCTTCGAGACGTTTAGTCATTTAAGCTCAGAGAATCTTTGCTATGTGATGGGAAGCCGCTAGGGCACTTAAGGGCTATTTTAACATTATAAGCGTTCAACGCACCTCAAAAGCGCACTTCGCGATCGGGCGTTGTCTCTCTTCTCATCGTCAGAGGGGCCAATGGCTTTGCGGGTGACAAACTTAACTTGCTGTTCTCGTTTACATTCACACGGGTTCTTGAAGCAAACACACTGACCAGCCAGGCTTTGAAATATATTTTTCACCCAACGGTCTTCTGAAGAATGAAAGGTGATCACGGCAAGGCGACCGCCAGGCTTCAGCATTGGGATTAGCCGGGGGATGGTTTCTCTGACCTCTCGTCCTTCTTGATTTACCCACATTCTGAGCGCCAAAAAAATGACGGTGGCTGGGTTTTTATCGTTGGGTCTTGGTTTTGCGAAGGCAAAAAGCTTGGCTAGGTCTTCAGTGGTCTTTAGATTCCCCTTTTCGTAGGCAAATAGAATTTGCCTCGCCACCTTACGAGAGGTTCGCAAGTCGGTATTCTCGTAAATGATGTCGGCCAGTTGCGGGGCTTCGATCTGCGCCAGTAGTTCTTCTAAGGTTGGTCCCTCGCTACGATTCATACGCATGTCGAGAGGGCCGCTTTCGGCAAAGGAGAACCCGCGATTACCTTCGAGCAATTGGCGTGTACTCACGCCCAAATCCATCAAAATACCATTGAGCGGTTCAACCAACCCCATTTCCGAGCCCATGTCCGGAAAGCTGGAGAGGTTGCCGTGAAAAATCTTTAGACGGGGGTCGTTCCGCAGGGCGCCATCCTTTAAGTAACGCTGTATAGCTTCGCTATCGCGGTCTACCGCCAATACCTGTTTGGCTCCACGCTCTAAAATTGCTTCGGTGTGCCCACCCTCTCCGAAGGTAAGATCGGCAAACACACCGCCTTTTAGCTCGCCAAGAAGCTCTAAGGTTTCGTTTAATAGTACGCTGCGGTGCCACCGGTCCATGGCTACGTTTCGCCTTCAAAGGAAGGCGCGTCAACTCCAGAAAGGATTCTTGGAGAATTTGCACGGCCTCCCCCAACTGAGGGTAGCGACGTTTTTACGACTACCCTATAATTTAGAGAGTAGCCCATCACCATCCAAGCAGATCGTTTCCAATTCCACTTTCGATTGCATTGAAACAGGAGTCCCGACCATGGAAGAAGTTCTCTATTATTTAGAGCTGAAGAACCAATTCTTTGAAAAGCTTTTGACGATGACCGAAGACTTTTTAGGTAGAGCCAAAAAGAACCTTTGGTCTCGGGTAAATCAATTTACCGAAGACCGTGAACGCGTTCTTGATATGATTCACACCTTTGAATCGAAAATTGCTCAGAAATTTTCGAGTGTCCATTTATCCGCGGATGAAGTGGTTTTTTACCAACCCTTGGTAAAAGAACATTTCCGGAAACGGGAACAGTTGGTTCGCCGTATTGTTGACCTCGATCTTGAACTGATTGCTCGAATCGATGAGATCAAATCGGAACGTATTTTGGAACTCACCCAGACCAGTGCCGACCTGCCCCTCGACCTTTCGGTTGAACCCAAGCTTGAAAAGCAAAACTGATTTTTGATTCGTTAACGAGGGTATCGACTTTTTGCGTCAGTCAGTGATGTGACGTGACCGTCGGATTCTTGACGATCGTTTTTTAGTTTCGTGCGGAAATTTCTGCCGAAACGCCGTTGTGTCATGGCACAAGGATTGCTCTTGTGAATCTTCTGCCATGACAACACAACTTGAATTGATAGCTTCTCAGGTCATGACGGCTCTGCGCCGTGGCCAAGTTCTCACTCGCCCCCTTCAACGTAACGTGTTCGCCTTTGCCAAGTCCCTAATGGACTGTGGTGACGCAGTGCTTGCGCGTACGTTGCTTAGGGTCCTCAACAAAATGGAGCCTTACGAGGCCAAATTTCAATGGCTTTTAGGGCTTTGCGAATTCCACTTAGGGAATTGGACGCAGGCCCGGCGCAGTTTGGAGACTCACTGGATTCAGACCCGCCGCCCGCAAACTGCCTTTATGCTTGCCCGCCTTTTTCTGGTGTTGGGCGATTACGAAAGAATGGCCGAATGTTTGAAACTAGTTCCTTCCTACGACCGCTACTTGGTCGGTAACTCACCGCTCTTTAGCCTCATGTTTACCGGGATTCCGGCGTTAGCTCACGCCGAACCCAAAGACGATGAATTGGCGAAGCATCACTTTTCCACCGTGTGGGCCCACTCGGCAAAAGGCGGACTTCCCGAGTTTGGTCCCTTCTTCAATGACGCCGAAGCCGACGCCGCATCTGAATTGCTGGGGCGGATTTTTTGGCGCCGTGGGTTGACCCGACTCGATGCCGCGCAGGCCGACATGGCCATTTCGGACTTTAAAGTAAGTGAAGATTTTCTAAAAACAAGACCACAAAGGGGCGCTCATGTTTGAAACCGATGGGGACTCTCAGACTGCATTCGGCTTGCTCTCGACATCGATTCCAAGCGAAGTTTTGCGCCCCTCGGTGCCCAAAGATCCGTGGGCCCAACTGAACCAAGTTGAGGGTTCGATTTCGCGGATCGAGCGATTACCCCAGAGTTTTTCGCGCATCGCCCACCTTTTCTATAGTGGGGCAACTCTTGAGGGGCAAAAGTTGTTGCGACATTGCTTGGAAACTCTGAGCCAGCTGTTTGGCCAGTGGCCTTTGAGCGCCGGTGCTACTGAAACTGATGGGGTTGGTTTTTTGGAGTTCGCGGCAACGGTGAAGCGCCGAAATGAATGTTTGGAGTTGATTCGTGAAGTTTGCCGGTACCGCGAAGCGGGAGACGTAGAATCGATGGCTCATTGTATTGAGGATGAACTCATCATGAAGCTAAAGAGTCTCGACGTTTCGTTACGAATACTTGCCAATAAACTCTCTTCTGAAAATAACTAGCCCCCCCGAGAACTAGCCGGGGAAGTAAGAGATTCGAATATTCGAGCCTTCGGGTGGTGCCGTCTCGAAAACCACTTCATTGGTCGCCGGATCGAATGCCCACTTAACATCGAACTTTGTGTCGGTTCCGCGCAGAAAAACCGCTACCTGCAAGGTGTCGGTTTTGGGGCGTGCTTTCAGCGAAAAGCGTTTCGCGAATTCTTTCAATCTCAATCCAGAAATATCAATTTGATTTGCGAAGGGTTTGCACAGCGTGCCCGTAGCCTGATCGGGGTTGGGTAAGTCGACGGCAAATTTTTTCGCCAGTTTGAAATACCGTTCTGTTGAGTCAGGACGTTTGTCTACGTCCGCATTGTAGTAAGTAGCGCAGCGATTGGCCGCATTGATTGTCTCACCCGGAGCCAAAGGTTTGTAATTGATCGAGTAGACTCGAATCAACGAGCGGTTGCCGCCTTTTAAGGCCAATAGCTGATTTTCGTAATAATCTACCGCGTTTTGTCCAGCCGTTACTCCCGTCGATACTCCCGTCGATACATCAAAAGAGTCAGACACAAATATCACGACCAAAGGAACGTTGGGGCGGGGCACAAAGGGGCCGTTCAAAATGGCGATTACGCTGTCTAAGCCCATCTCTTTAGCGCCCGTCGAAAGGTTGATATAACGGCCCAGAATAGAACGGAAAGAGGCCGCACGTTGCTCTAAGGTATTGGTGGCGGTGGTTTCCTTAACCATGGGTTCTGAGGTGCCAATAGGTCGTAGCTGAGCGGGACGAATTTCCATGTCGGCGCTGGCAAATGCCATGCGATAGCTTTGGGTGTTGCTGTCCAAGCGTTTAAAAAATTCGGTGGCCTCCGGCAACAACGTTGATAGGGCTGAGTTCATCGGCGAACGGTCGTTCACCATCCACAAAATGTCCACGTAAGGTGGATTTAAATCTTGGGTGAAGTCGTTTGTGACACCTACCGAAACAAAAGAGTCTTTATTTCCGCAGCCGCTCAGTAAAATACTAAGTGCCATCATCAAGCTAAAAACCGTAGTAAATCTGTTTAATCGCATCATCGTTATGGCCCCAGTTGGCTTAAAATTCGCAGACCCCGTAACCGTCGGATGAAGGCCGGGCGTGTCGTCCCAACACTGCGTTGTGCAAGTGGTTAGCCAGGATGAAAACAGAGGGTCTACGGCCACTTAAGCGGGAACGTGGGCGTAAAGGGCTGTTGAATGGCTGGGCACGGTGACGAGAAATGTCACGTTAAGAGCTAGAGTTAGCGCGTTTCATCTCGGTATCGAGTTTCTCGAGCCATTGTGATGTCTCTTTGGCCTTATCTGAAAGATCGTAAGGATCCCACCGGCGCAAAGGCAGCTGTTTGGAGAGGCGCTGTGCCCGCAGCAAATGCAGTTTGGCCAAATTGGGGTGCTCTAATTGCGAGTAGGCTTTGCCTAAGTTGAACTGCACTAAGAAAAATTGACTCGAATCGCGGGCTTGAGAGCTTAGAGTCCGGAGTAACGGCATGGCGTGATCGGCCTCACCGGTCTCTAAATAGGCGGTGGCAAGGGCTAGGTCTTCGCGAGTGGAATGCCCATAGGGAATGGCGGTCAAAACCGCGGTTATCTTGGCGTAAGCCTTAAACTTCACTTGCGCCTCCAGAAGCGAAATGCGCCACTCTTTTTCAAAGGGAATTAGTGAAGAGATCGCAATGAGCGATTGGTAGTACGCAGAGTATTGCCCCAGGTCGAACTCGGTCATGCACTTCACTTTGAGAAGGACCAAGTTCTCGGGCTCTAGGCGCAAGGCCTGGCTAAATAGCGACAGGGCCGCCGTGTGATCACCGTTATTTTTTTGAATCTCTCCGCGCAGATATAACGACTGAGCCTCCTCCAATCGAAATCGATTAAGTGACGCCACCAGCTTTTGCTCTATTGCCGCCACCAAATCAGAACTCATGGCGAAACGCCCATTTTGCAAAGTTTGGGTCAATAACTTTCGGCTTGCGGTATGGCCCGCCGTTAGCAGCTGCAGGTCGCTAACCTGAAATAGGAGCTTTTGGCTGAGAGGGTCAGCCGCTAACTCGGTCTCATTTTTTTTTAGAGCCTCAGAGTAGTCGGTAGAAAAAAGGGGGACAGAAATAAAGCAGGAGAGAAAACTCAAAATCAATCTACGACTGACGTGTTGATTTTGAATGTCCTCTCCTCACAAAAATTATTGTTTAGAACTTCAGACCGGCCATGATGCGCAGGCCAAAAACACCATTTGGACTAGGTTTGCGCAGCCCATCGCCAGCGAACAAGTAGCCGAGGTTCAGACCAAGATTAAAATTCTGGTAAACCGCATAGTCGGTGCCGATGTCGATTTCGGTACCGAGGGTAGCGCTTTCACCGGGTTGAACAGCAGATTTTTGGGCAATAATAACTTCAATGCCCGAGGACCACGACGG
>JAYSWN010000041.1:0-5691 GCA_043718025.1 Pseudomonadota bacterium | reverse complement strand
TTCTGTTTGATTTGAAAATCTGGTTCGACTACCTTGCCGCCTTGCTTAAGAATTCACTCATTTTAATCGCGGTTTTGGGCTGGTTACCTCTAGCCTTCGCCGCGAATTCCCCTGACTCATGCCAAGCGTTGTTAGACGAAAAATCCGACCTCTCGAAATTACAGCGCATTCCGCTTCTCTTTACTTGGAAACAGTTCGCACTCGATTGGAAAGCTTCGGTTACCAAGACCTTGCACGAAAGCGCGGGGCCGCGGCCGCCAGGGTTGCCCGCCTATCGACTTGCGGTTGAGAGCAATGACATTCGTATTGAGTCATTCAAACAATTTGGCTTCGATTTTTCTAATCTTGCAACCAACACGATTGGCGTTCCTGATTTCGACGAAGTGGTGGCGGTCTATCTTGCGCGATTAAAAGAGGGGATTGAGCGCGGCCGGTTTGATCCGAAGCACAAAATGGTGCCCGGAGTTCTGGTGAAGGATGCGGCGGGCAAGCTTTTTGCCCTGCCTTATGGCGAAGAGAGGGAAGGGGTATATCACGTGGACGTTACTGGGGAGCCCCACCTTTTTACCAAGTTACTGCGCGCCGGAGTCTTTGCCGTTACGTCGAACCGGCGGGCCCTTCACGATTTTTATCACCTCAAGGGTTTTAGCGAAGATCTGTCCTACATGGCCGGTATTCATGCGCTGGCAGAAAACTTTGGTGTGCACGGGCACCGCCTGCCTCTGCGCGACCGGTACGTAAGATTTTTTAGTGCTCACGAAGCCTTTTGCTACCTGCCGGAGGCGAAACGAGAAAAACTGACTGAGCTATTGTCTCCGGTCTTCGCCGATGGCACCAAATCGCCAACGGTTTTGTTAGTGTTTCATGACCTTTTCGCTCAAGAAAAAGCCGGGCTGCTCGAAGGCGCGAGAAAACTAATGTTGTTTGCGGCGCGCGAAGTCGTTTTTTTGGGGGGGGCTTCGGAAATTGGCATCAGCTATACCGACGTAGAACTTCAGGATAGCCTTCCCATCCTGATTCGTAATGTTCGGCGTGCGTTAGTGAATTTAGAAGAGGCTTCGGCGCTTAGAGATGAGCGTGAGATTAAAGATAGGCATCGCTTCGTGGCACTTCATCGGGCCCGGCTTGAGGTTGCCTTGTGGTATTCGTCGTTTCTTACGGTCGATAACTATTTTGGCGGTATTATTGCGACCAAACTAGACGCAACATCACCTTTGTACGCCATGCAAGTGGCGTCGGGACTAGGCTCCAGCGGATACCGCCTCCCTGACAAAAGCGCCCAGTCGCTCATTAGCTTGTCACTGAATGCAGCGCTAACGGAGGATCACGAGGTTAACTTTGGTGAGCAATACCGAAGCGCGTTTCGTTAGTAGGCGCGCGAACTCCAGTCGATCAACGTGATGTGCGAGCCTTGCCATTCACCCGACAAAGTAAATTGTTCGGGTCCCACCGCCACGTGCAGGGGTTTGGTGAGCCCCTTTTCTGATTGAAATTTTACCCCGCCTTCACCGGAGACAAAAAATGGGCCGGGTAGAAAAGTGAACTTTGGCGCTTCTTTTGGCGCATCTTGCGCTGGAAAATCGAAAATGGTTTGTAGGGGGTTCAAGTAGATCAGTACTCCATTAGTAGGCCATGAATTCATTTTGAGTTTAAGTGAATCGAACTTTCCCACGGAAATTCGTTCTTTTTCTCCGGAATTGTAGGCGCCGATGGAAAAGGTCTTTTCTTCTTCATTGAATTGAAATTGCAGGCACTTCTTTTTTTGAGAGAATTCAAAAAAACTTGGCCAAGTTTCGTTTTGTTCACCTTGGCTGCATCCGTGCCACTCTTTCTTAGGAACAAAGAACTTGGGTATTTCCGAATCATGCATAGCATGATTACCGAAAACGGTGGCCCAGTCTTTGCGCGTGACCTGTTCTAGAATGGCCGCTCCCATGATTGAAAAGCGATTGCCGACGTGGGCAATGCCAAATAAGTGCCCCACTTCGTGAATCATCGCAAGCTGCAGCAGAGATTTGAAGCTCCAGGCGTTCTCGGCTTGGGTATCCGGACCGAAACGGTGGGGCCCAACGTCTGAGCCAACGAAAATGAATCCTTTTCCCCTGAGCAACTTTTCATCGTAGTGCGTGCGCACGGCCACGGCCACAAACCGCAGGGGGTCCTTTAAATAGATTAATTCAGAGGGGGAAAGTGTGGGGAGCCCGAATTTGAATTTAAGATCCTCAAGACCAGAGCACGCGACGTAATGAAAGTTTTGCGCCCCCACCCCGACGGCGTTCCAGTTTTTTAGCATACCGAACGGATCTTCGAGTAGGGAGGTAGTTCGGTGCAATTCATCTTTCCAATAAGCTAAGGCTTGGGCCACCACGGTTTCGATATCGCCGCGCTTAGCTGAGATCGACGCCTCATCAATTTCGATGCAGTAATCCACATCTTTCACATTCTTAAGCCACCAGGGGTTTAACGAGTCTTTTAGGCGTTCCCCACCCGAAGACACCCAGTCGCCTTGATTGATGGCGGGTGAACTGTTTTGTACGCGGCCGCAGCCGGTGAGCATCATTGCCGATAGGACTAGGGCAGATAGGACTAGGCAGGAAAGAATTCGCATTTAATGTCTCCAAAAAAAGCTCCCGCGGCTTAAGACCAACGGGAGCACGAGAGTCGAATCATCTTATTGCTTGTCGAATGAGCAGCTGATTTTTAGGTCAGCAAAGACACTCTCGCTCACCAACTTACCGCCTTCGAGCCTAGTCACGGTCATGCCGCTAAATGGCGTCGTTGGCGGAGTGCCGATCACCTTAAAAAGTCCCACGTACCAGGAGTTAAGCTGAGTGCCATCTGCACTCCAGTCGTGCGCGGAAGTTACCGCCGAGGCAAGACTCGCCATGTCACCCAAGGGCTGGGCCGCCGAATGATTCTCTAGAGCCCCCACGTAAATTCCCGTGTGACCAAAGAGAATTGTCGTGCAATCGATCTGCTTAATTTCCATCGCCGCGTCTTCAGTGACGTCGCCGGCGGTGCAACGGCCTTTCCAGTTTCCGGCCAAGTTAACGCAATGGGCCGTGCGCCCGTTTTGACGCGCCATTGACGCAGAACGTTTGGCCAGAATTTTTTCTGCCAAGGCAACCCCCGGCATGGCGAAGCCGGTTTGCGAAAAAAGCAGTGCGGTTACGATCGTGTTGAGAATGAGTTTCATGGTGGAGACCTTTCGTTGTGGAGAGGTGAACCTCTCTGTTTATGTATTTAAAGTTACGTGGCGTAGTGTGCTGTAGGTATTAATCTCTGGTACAAATGCTCAAGTTTAGTTGTACTGGCGGTGCAATGCATTTTGGGGGTGCGGGTGGTTACTGAGGTTCATGGGGCGCACGACTACAAAGACGTTCTCAAGCGGCGAATTAAATTTTTGCAGGGGGATGGACGAGGGGTAACGCTAAAGGCTTTGGCAGATCGCATTCCGGTTCAGTACACCTATCTTTCTAGAGTGCTAAAGGGCGATGACAAGCACTTGAGTGACGACCACCTTTTTACGTTGTGTGGTCTGCTCGATTTCGAGGCCGACGAAATCGAATATTTGATGTTGCTGCGTGCGGCCTCCACCACTACCCACCAGGCACGGCGAAAATATTTACAAACCAAAATCGCCCATTTGCAGGAAGAAAAAAAACTGAAAGCCGCCATTCAAGAGTTCGAGGGGCAAGTTTTGCAGAGAGAGGCAGACTACCTTTTTGAACCACTCTGCGTGGTGGTGCACATTTCATTGGGAATTGAAGAGTATCGAAAAAATCCTCATCGGCTTTGTGCGGCCTTGGGCATTACGCGTCCCCGCCTAAAGGAGCTTTTGCGAAAGCTGCGCGACGTTGGTTTTATTACCATCGCGGCCGATGAATCCATTGCCACCGTAAATCGCGTACATTCGCATTACAGCCCCAAGCATCCGCTGATGCGGGCGCACCAGAATTTTTTGCGTAACTTAAGCCTGAGTCACTTAGCCCGTACTGAGGAGGAAGATCGGCACAGCTTTATGGTCACCTTTTCCGGTGAGCCCGAAACCTTTCGCGCCATCAAGGAGTCTTTTCAGAAAATGATCACCGAAGTTGAAAAAAAGGTGGTCACCTCGAAAAACACCAACACCTACCAAATGACCTTCGACCTGTTCAAATGGCTGTGAACGGTTCAGCGATTTTTTTTTTTTCGAAATCGAATAATGTAGTATGAAAGGGTCCGTGTTAAAGACCCCTAAAATCAAATTTTGCGCTAAACCTCTTCGTTTTCAAACGGTTACGCAAATATTGCTGCCCAAGGCAGTAGGGCGTGGCGGCATATTATTGAAACTATCCGTATTCATCATTCTGTTTTCCTATTTGGCCATTGCCGACGATCTCAAGCTCACCTCGGTAGTTGAAGACGCTGTGTTGGACGTTAAAGGAAATCTGTACGTGCTTAAGTACGTGATCGACGCCGATAAAAATAAGTTTCTGGTTTCCCGCTACCGTACGGACGGAAGTCTGGACCCTGCCTTTGGAAACGAGGGGCACCTTCTCATCAAATTGCCGGTCGTTCGAGGTTCGGAATTAGTTAATGCGAAGTTGGCGGTTTGCCCCGTTACGGGCGACATTATTTTAGGGGCGGGGCGAACGCGTCCCTCAGAGAACCAGCCATTAAATTTATTGAGTTCCGAAGCAAATATTCGCGAGCTATTCAGCCGCCCAGGAATGTTCGGCGATAATCGCACGGTGCTAATGCGTTTTTCGGACAGGGGGCGTTTGCGGGCAGGTTTTGGGTCTAGCGGCTATAAAGAGTTTAAAATGGGCACCGACAACCACGATCGGTTTTATTCACTGAGCGTGGCGCCCGACGGTCGCTTAATTATGTCTTGGCGTTTAAATGAGCGGTCAAAATTCATTGCTACCGATGTTAACGGCAAGCTTCTAAAGCTGAGGGAAGTCTCAATCCCTGGTCATGATACTTTTGCTACGAATTTATCGGTTAACGGAACTACCAACCGAATCGCGGGGGCGGGAATCGCGTTGGAGGTTGAGAGTGGCGACCCAGAGGTGGCAAGGCCGGTATTTTTCAAAGGTAAAACTGTTCAATTGATCGATAAGGTCTATGAAGAAAGTGAAAATCGCCGGGCCCTCTCCAGCGCCGTATTAGTTGGCAGCGAGAGACGGCCAGACATGATGGTGGTCGTTCCTGGATTACAAAATGACTCGATTGAAACCTTGGACCTTAGGAGTTACGAGGGTGATGTGAAATACGTTCGCCCGGTGGCAGGGTTTTTAGTTCTCGACGTGGCCCGCCCCACTGAACGGGGATCTGTGCTGTTACTCTCGGTGAAACCTGACAAGTTAGCACTCATCGCCACCGAAATTGACCCAAAAGATGGCCGCACCGTGCGCGTTCGTGAAGTAGGAACGTTGGTGGCCGCTAACCACGATGTCTTAAACCCCACCTGCGTCGACCTCCTTACAAACTTCAAATAGCCAGAAGTAGATGGGCACCTTTTGGGGTTTCTGCTAGGGTGCGGGCCGCGTGGAGCCCAAATTTTTAATTCATGTACGAACCGTGACGGGGCTTGAGCCCTTGCTGGCCGACGAGTTGGCGGCGCTTGGCGCCGAAAGCATTCAGCTAAAAAATCGGTTGGTTATCTGTACTGGCGATCAGGAGCTGGTTTACAAGGCCAACTTGTGG
>JAYSWN010000005.1:0-16663 GCA_043718025.1 Pseudomonadota bacterium | reverse complement strand
CGAGACACATTCTCGCAAAGCTCCAGAGACTTTGGGTTCCCCGGTTGCGGCCGAGAATAAGATACCAGAGCGCAAGAAACAAAATACTAATGCCCATCTGATATCGACTACTAAAGGCGAGTGCCCACAAAGCGCCTACCGAAAGCTCAGCCCAGAGCAAACCCTGCCGCCCTTTGGCCGCCCCCTCTCGTTCCTTTATGAAGTGCAGAACCGCCAGGGAGAGAAAGAAAAAACTTCCGGCCCAACTTTCCGGCGACGGTCGGGCGTGGAGATAGGGCAGGAACCAGAGAAAGGACAGCACCAAGAGAGCCGTCGTTCGTACGGGTTTTTGCGACGTCCAAAATGGCAGGCAATAAACCACGGCGAGCAGACTCACCCAGCCTAAGAGCGCCGAAAACAATCGAAAGAGTATCGCCAGGGTGAACGGACTGGTGACGCCAATTGGGCGCAATGCCTTGACGGCCAAACCGAACATCGCCGGCTGAAAGTAAGAGAACATCAGGCATTCGGGACAGACCTGGAGAGTGTCTTTTGGCGGCGGGGCCTGTAAACGCCGATGCATCATCTCAAGCACTCGAAAGTGCTCGTCGTGGTTTTGGAATCCCTCACTAAAAACGCCGGCCATTAAATGAAATAGTAGACTCAAACCTAAACAAAAATAGATCGTTTTCCGTGAGAAACCGGGGAACAGCTTAAATTCAAGCGGCAATGGGGATGTTCTGGTCGCGGGCATTTGGGGGTGATGGTAGTACACACGAAAAGTTGCGTCCAATAGAATTGGCCGGCAAGTCCTATGGGCTAAGAATTATACAAAAAGACAAATTAATTGACGAAATATAAATTTGGCGGTTATACCGCAGGCTGCTCGTCGACAATTTTGATTAGCGCGGAATGAAGAGGGACTTTGTTTTTTTGCGCTGAACGCGGTCGTTGGGTTAAAGGGGTGATTTTGTGTTCAAAAGAATTTTTACGGGTGCCGTAGGACTCGGGGTGTTTTTAGTTTTAGTTTCGTGCGGAAAGCCAGAGACAATGGGTCGTCAAGAAAGGCACCGCAAGGACGTCGCTCCTGAATTACAAGGTAATTGGGCCACGAACTGCGAGGGCAGCCGCACCAACCAACTGAGTTTCAGCGGCGATCGGCTTACCGTTGAACGCACCACCTACCTCGACAACGAATGCCAGGAAAAACTACGTACCACGGTTCATGCGGGAACCTACCAGTTGGCCAATAATTATAAAGAGGGCATAGCCAATTCGATTGTCTTTGTTTTGGACAAAGAGTTGACCGTTACTATCCATACCGAAGTGGAGTTAGACCGTCAGAACAGCACGCTGGCAGTGATCCGTAATGAAAAAGCCGTTGAAACTAAAGACACCATGTCGGTGGATCAGAAGCGGCAAATTAACCGTGACAATCAGTTGCTGCGAGCCGGCCAACAGGTTGAAGTGTGGGCCCGCGAAACGCCCAAGAAGTTATCCCGCCTACAGGCCGAAAAACTCGATAAGCATGGGTTTCAAGCGGCGCCGGTGGCGGAGTTTGGGGCTCGTTTAAGCCTTAAGTACGAAATTGATAATGGTTTTTTGCAAATTGGCGGACCAAGTGATTTTGGCCGCGTTTTTTCAAAGAAGTAGCCTTTGAGCGGGGCAGGGGAAACGAAATCCTCTGTCCCTACGCTCCGAAGGGATTGATGAAAATGCTGAGGCTTACCGTTACCGCCGAGCTAAAGTTGGTACGATTGCCCAAATCCGTACCCAAATTTCCGGTTACGCCCGCTACTTTGCCCACAATCTTTTCATTGTAGTAAAGAAGCTTGTAATCGAGGTTTAGCGATACCACCTTTGAAAAATGGATCTGTTGTCCAACGCCGCCGGAAAGTAAAAGATTGCTGCCCGACTCGGTTTTGATCGATCCGGCCCCCACCGAGAAAAACGAGTCAAAGTACAAGATGGCGGCGCCCATCAAGCTTAATTTTCCATAGAGAATACTGGCTCGCCCTTCCACTCCCATGTAACTTTTGGGGTAATTGGTGTTGGCGGTTTGCTTCGTACTCTTTTCCAGTTCTTCCAATGCGCTCGAAGGCGTTACCGACGCCTCCCAGTACATTAAATGAAGGCTTAGAAATTCAGTAAAGTGAAAACCCAAGCTGCCGCCGTAGCGGACCATCGATAAAAAAGGGTCGCCGCTCAAAGTGCCGCCGCCTAGGCCCAATTCAAAGCGCCGGCGTTTGGGGTAGAGGCGATTTTGCACTACGCCCATTTCGGTTTCATTGCCGCGGGCCCAGTATTTTTCTCTGATTTTTTGAACATCGGCCTCTTCGGCCTTGGTACCGGCTTTACTGCCGACTGGGGGCGCTGAACCCGCGGTCTTTGGAGTCGGGCGGGTTTCCGCTTGTAGCGATGCGTTAAAAGTAAAAAGGAGGGGGAGCAAAAAGTAGTGTGTTTTCACGCCCGGTAATTTTAACACAAAGTATTTTGGGCGGTTAGAAAGGAAGGCGCGCCCAACGTAGACGGTAGACCCACGTCTTTTCACGACGAACAATTTCGGAGAGTGATGCCTTTACGTTCACGGCTTTTTTACCGGCGTTATCGAGCACATTGAGCATGAGCAGGGCTTTCACCCCAAGACGCGGGCTATCGGAATTGTCGCGGCATATCAGATCGCAGCCTGATTCACTCACGTTCTCCAGAGCTCCCGAGACAATCGTATTAGTGTCATGGCAGATGGCCTCGTACTGATGCTCTGAGATTTGCGGGGCCGGCGTCAGGCCGGGCGGTGGCGGGGCGGCCTCAATGGTCTTCCAGCTCTGGTCAGAATCGTTCCACAGATACGAATACGCTTCGAGCTCTCCGGATAAGCGCATGGCCTCGATCTCGGCGGTGGTGAAGGGGCCAAAAGACTTTCCCTTTTTTCCCAAATAAAATTTTTTGCTAAGTGAGTTCATTCGCTATCCTTTTGAATCTTCATGTACTTTTCTTTGTTGGCGCAATTATTTTGCAGCGTCGCCCGAATTGATCCCACTTCGTCTTCCCACACTTCTTCTTTGCCATCGAATCCGGTGCCCGATTTTCCCCAGTTGTAAACGTCGCCCGCGCCACCCGCGATTCCGCGGTTGGAGCTGATTTTTCCGGTCTTTACCATGTTCTGAAACTCGGGATGAGCGTTTTGCCACACCAGGTCTTGGCTGGCGCCATTCCAGATTTCGGCTTCAATGAGTTCATTATTTTCCATCACGTTTACAATGTCTGCGTACATGCGTTGGTTGATCGCGGCAATTTCGCGCTCGATACGGCCGATGAGGTAAGCTTGCCATTGTTTGGCGCGGTCGCGATAGTTGGTCAACGTCTTAGCCCAAAAAGGTAGTGAGTAACCCAGCTTCGCCTGTTGAAACTCAAGGTCTTTTAGCTCGAGCCATTCCTCTTTGATGCCCTTAGAAAGAGTTTCCCCTTTTTTTAGCGCCTTGGTGGCGGCTTGGTAGCGTTCGGTTACGTCAGCCCGTCTCTTTTTAAGTTCGTAGCCCGCATTTTTATGGAGCGACTTACTATAGACCACGAGCTTTGGGATTTTGCGCAGCGTTCGGAATAAGTGGTTGATGGACTCCTGTTTGGAAATGAAAATGGGCGAACGAATCCATTCGCTACCAATTCGATAAGGCGGCAGCGGTACGGCACCTGCTTCCGAGGTAATATCATCCTCGTCGCTGGATCCGGCGCCCTTTAGAAAGGCGAGGGCGATGGGATAGAGGGGTTCTTTGTCTTTTACATTTTTCGGCTGGCGGTCACGAAGCCAAAAAAATGTCTTTTGGTACCCCGTGCGAAAGCGGTTCACCATGGCCAGCGATTCAGGAAAAAGGCAAAGTTCGTTAAATGAAATGGCCGCCACCATCATTGACTCGGGCGCAAAGGTGTCGCGCAAGCCCCCGGCTTGCAAACCCATCGCGGCCCCAACCGCCTTAGGGTAATCGTTGGCCATCAGCTGCGCGGTGGATAAATAGATTAACGAGTGCACCAGCTCATTCGAACGCTTATCAATTGCCTCTAAAACTTTGATCGCTGGACGGAACTGATCTAGCTCGTAGTGCGCCCGCGCCAGCATCAAACGTGCGGCATCGCGCTTGGCGTTGAGTGATTCGGTGAGGTCAGTCGACTTCACAAATTTGGTTAAGTGAGGTATCGCCTCGCGATTATGCCCTTTTTGAATTTCCCACATTCCGGAAGCCAGTGCTTCGTATGGTCCGCTGCCCTTTAGGGCTTGAAGTGATTTTTCGACTTCCTTTACTTTTTTTGCGGCCTCCTTTTTGTCGTTTCCGGTTTTTTGAAACTGGTCGAGACTCGAAAGAAAGCGCTGGGTCACGCCGTACCACAAAATGTTGAGTTCACGTTTGGAAGGATTCCCTTTTTTTACCAGTTCGGGAATTCGATTTAATGCCGCCGCGGAAAAAACAAAAGCCGGATAGCGGCGGTGGATTTGGCCCAGACATGAAATGGCCGCAATCTGAATGGGCGCTTTGGTGGCGTTGGTGGGCTGCGCGATAAGTTTGTCGAAACCCTCCGCCGCCAAACCAAAGATGGCGGCGTGGTGCAACGAGCGGGCGAGAGCATAGTCGGCCAAGGCTTTGCTGGTATCCGATATTTTGGGCTGTTGGCGCCAGGTTATGCTTTCGGCAAAGGCGCGTAGCGGCGCATCGGCGGCGACGGTAAGTAGTTTGGGAAACTGCCGCATCGATAGGGGCACTTCTTTGGCCGCCTTGGCGGAAATCTTCCACACTTCAGATTCGGTGCACGGCGATAGGATGCGAATGTCAGAGGTGTCGGAGGCATGCGTCACCTCTGCAGACACCAACGCAAAAAATACAATCAGCATCGCCACAAAGTTAGGTTTAGTTGCCGAGAGATTTGAAGATGAAGGGGTAGGAAACTCCCACATCGACGCCTCCTCTCGGTTTTGGAAACTTCCAGGTCATCAACCGATCCGTAATACAGCGATCCAGTTTGGTGTCTCCGCAAGATTCTTTGGTATCGCTCTTTTTCACCTTGCCCTCGCCGCCGATGATGAAAGCAGCCAATAATTTACCTTCAAAGCCGGGGGTTCTAAGCAACGCTGATTCGTAGCAGTAACGCACTTCTTCCAAATGCTTGCGAATCACTAAACCCACTTCGTCTTTGGTTAAGCCTTCGCTGACGCCGGCCCCTTCGGTCGAGAGGCCGATTTGCGAAGTGCCTTGGCCTTCGACGGCGGCGCCTCGGCCTGTGCCGTAGTCGGCTGAACCGCCGCCTTTGCCTTTGCCCTTGCCGCCCAGAAAGCCAATTTGGCTAGAGCCACTGGGTACGAGCACATTGGGATCGATGCCTTGGGCATTTCCCACGCGAGGGCCTTTGCCTTCGAAAACTTTTTGTACCAGGTTCGAGGTCGCCGAACTGTTGAGCAGAGCCGAAGTGTTGAGCAGGGCTTTCGTCGCACCGGCGTTGAGCAGCGCCTTGGTCGTCTTTTTTACCGCTTCCGATTTAAAGGCCATCACCAAATTCTGGCCACCGCCGGCTCTTCCCGCGGAGGCCGCCGTCTTTCCGGCGGTGCTTTTGGTCATGGGCGAGAGCAGCGTTTTTGCGAACTGGGCCGGAATGAGCTCATCCGGATCCTTCTTAGGAGTTTGAATAAAGAGTGACGCGAGCCACGCTAGGAGAAGGGCGCTTGAAAAAAATACAGCCGACTTTTTAAAAAGGGGATCGGTTTGCGTTTCCGAAATGCCGGTTTCAGCGATCGCCTGCGGTATCCATCCCGTTTCGGTGATCTGGTGTTGCATTGCTTCGAAATCGAGAATCGGGGTGATCTCCAGAGACAAGCGCGCGCCCCGGGCAAACTGATGGGAGTCCGATACTAAGGCAATGGTTGGTTCGGCATAGAGTTCGTCGAAAGCAAAGTCTTGGACGGGATCGGAAATAATGCGCTCCGGGGCCGCGCCAACGCGGCGAATACGAACTCCGGTCGAGCGTCGTTCAAGAACCCATTGAAACGGGTAGCCCACGCCAATTGGCGTGCGTCCGTACCAGACGCTGCTCCAAATGGTCAGTTTATTCTCACCGCGAAGGGTGAGCACGAACCCTTGCGGGGCGTTTAGCGGGGCGGGGGTGTGCGCCACCTTGATTTGAGGCTCGGCGCTCATTAGTAAGTCTCCACAAATTCGCGAAGGCTCTCGCGGTTTTCATTTTTTATGGCGTCGGCCGGCTTTTTTCGTCGATAAAGGTGTAGCCGGTTGCCGCCATTGTCGCCATTTGAGATTTGATTTAGAGAGTCTAAAGGTTGTTTGTTTACCCCTTCGACCACGTCGCCTTCAAAGTCGATCTGCTTTTGCGAATCGTCAGCGTAACCGGTTGCCGCCACCAAGAGAAAAAATATTAGGAACCAGCGAAAGCCATTCATGGTTTGCCTCCGTTTGGCGGGGGGGCGACGGTCAGTTCGTCCGCCAAGGCCTTGGCCTTATCGGCGGCCGTCGAATTTGTGTACTGAGAAAGAAGGGCTTGGGTTAGAGCACGACGCTGGCCGGGGGCGACCTCACCTTTTGCTTTTTCGAGTTCGGTTACTGCTTCGTGACGGGCTCCGGCGCTGTAAAGCGTTGCCGCGCGAAGGAGCGAGAGGGAGGGCTCTCTTACGATCTCTTTCGCTTTTAGCTCGGGGAGAAAATACGACAGTCGAGCCCACGACCCACTTTTGAAGGCATCAACCCAGAGGGCGCGCATTTTACTATCGAGCGGGGCCTTGGGATCCAGAGTTAGCGTCGACCAAGGTGGGGGTAGGGCAACCTTATCGAGCAGACTCAAATCGATCGACTCTGCTTTTGACGCCACTTGCCGTGCCGGTAGGTCATTGAGAACTAGGGCGCCAGCAATCTCTTGTGCCTGATCACGAATAGTCTTTTCCTTGGCGCGGAACGGCTCCAAAATTTCGGCGATACTTTTTTGGTATTGCTTTAGCTCTTCCCCGCGCGTCCCCTTTGGAGCTCCGAGTTTGGCCAGCTCATCGCAGAACTCTCGGTAGGCTTCGGCTACCTGTAACAGAACCGTTGCCTTTACCTGCGCCCACGGTAGCTTCACCAGTTTACCGGCGGCGTTCTCAAGCTCCTTCATCAGCTCAATTCGTCGTGCCAGCGCGTTGGTGCTTGGCCTGAGTTTGCCCAGAGTATTTAGGTTTTCGCGGGCTTTGATGAATGATTCAGGAATTTTTCGATTGATCGTTGCTACTAGGGCGAAACTAAAAAGAGACTCTAGCTCGCCCCAACCCGTGCCGAGGGCCGAGATAAGGGTTAGAACTTCCCGCTGAGAAAACTTATTTCCGGTTTCAAGGGCGAGGGCGGCCCAAATGGCCCGCGTCTCTTTCGAACCCGAAGTTGCCTTGGCGTAGAGCTGATTGTCGCTTAGGGGAGAGTGTTTGCGGGCCAGGTAAATTAGGGCGGCGTGATGATCGCACGAGATACGTAGCTCCTCGTTTTGTTGGTAAGGGGCACAATCAAGCGGCTTGGGAGTTCGCGAAATGAGACTAAGCAAGAAGTAACGTTGCACCACGGGTGGCGATTTCTTGGTTTTTAAACTGGCCTCGTAGTCGGCTTGCGCCTCGTCAAAATTGTACTCAACTTCGTGCAAGGCGGCCCGTGCGAGAAGGGCGTTCGTACGGTTTTCATAGGCCGGGAATTTGGTGAGTAGCTCAGTCAAGTAGGCGCGTGCTTTGGTATTGTCTTTCAATTTTTGTGCGGCCGCCCCCGCCATGAAGAGCACTTCCGGAGCTCTGCCCGAAGCGGAGTAGCGCTTTAAGAACTGGTCACTTTCGGCCATCGTCTCAGCGAAGGCCTCCTTTTTATAGAGCGCTTCAATAATTTTGAAATACGCATCACCGGGAATGCCGCTAATCCTCTTTTTAAACTCAGCGTCGCCCAGCGTTGGAGTGGCGATGAAGAATTCAGCCGTCTCACGTAGCTCTGGCCATAAGGTATTGGATACGTAGGTGTCGAGAACGAGACTAGCCGCCGCGACGGCATTTTTTCCGTTTGGCCGTTCTTTGATGGTGCGCTTCATCCGTGCGATGGCGGCTTTGGTTTGGTTCTTGAAATACAAAATGCGTTGAGCTTCAAACTCGAAATCCTCGATGGATGCCGGCTGTCGGCCGAACTCCTTTAGATAGGCATCCACCCAGCCGATGAATTGAGCCGTTGGTTTATCGAGATCGTCGAGTTCAGCCTTGATCTCTCCTTTAACTTCACTGGGCTTGAGGGCCTGCGGTAATTTGCCTTCCTTAGAGAATTGCTGGTAGCGGCTGGCAATGGCTTTAAGGCGAATTTCATCGAGCTTGATCGCGGCTTTTTTATTCCATTTCTCAATCACCCATAAGTATTCATTCGTGGCCCGATCAAAATCCTGAACTTTGAATAGGGTTTCGGCCAGGTTGTAGTGGACCTGAAGAAGGCGCGGATCGGTAGCTTCAACGATCGAAGCAAAGGTCGAATAGATTTCAATCAGGTAGCCGCCGAGCTTAATCGCTTTCGCTGGATTTTTCTCACCGGCGATAGTTTTTTGTAATGCGTCGGCGGCCTGAAGCAATAGAGTTTGGGCGCCCGGATAGGTAGGGTACTTGCGCATCAGTTGTTTAGTTTTTTGGTCCAACTCACTAAAGTTGTGCAACGCCTTGGCCCACTTGTCGTAGGTGCGACGTTGCGACAGGTACTCAAAATTGGTCATCACGACATCAAGCGCCTCTGGTCGGTCACTTTCTGCGTCAAGCGAGAGTTCAGTCCACACTTCTAGGTCGGCGGACCGGTCGCGCGATCGCAGCAGCTTTGCAAAAAGGGCGATCATGTTACCGAGGTAGGGACCCTCTTCCAGTTTGTGGAAGGTGGGAAGAGCCTCTTCGATAGTGTATTCCCCCTTTATTTTATCGACCCCTTCAAAGTAGAAGGTTGCGGCATCGCGCAGGCTGTGTTCCCAAAGTGCGCGCTCGGTAATGGAAAGTGTCTTTTTCTCCGATCTCTCTCGTTTAGAGCGGTAGAACAATACATTTCTTTGGATGTAACTCATGGCCGTATCGATATCGTTCAAATTGAAGTGAGCCCAGGCCATCGAGTAGAGTGCCAAAGGGTAGGCGGATTCACGTGGTTTGGCTTCAATACGTTTTAGATAGGAGATGGCTTTTCGATAATCTTTTTCGCCGATTGAAAATTCCGCTAGTGCCATATTCGCCCGAACTGCCCACGGGGTTTCAGAATATTTTACGGTGAGGAAGTCATAGTCTCGTCTAGCCGCCGGTATGTTTTTTAGTTCGGAATTTGCATAGCCCCGGGCGTAGTAGACCCGCACCATTTCTTGAGCGTTTGGGTATTTTGCGATGGTGTAGCTACAGGTCTCGACCACCTTTTTCATTCGTTCCAGGTATTTGACCGGATTACCGGTCGTGGCTTTACCGACATTCTCTCCATGCCCAATGCGAAATTCCATATTGGCGCCCACTTCTTGCGCTTCGATGAGGCGAATGAGAATGGCGGTTTCACGGGGGTCGTTTTTATATTTGGTGGCCAGCGCTTGAAACTTAGCGATCGCCTGCTCCTGCGATAACAGCGCGGCGCGGTCGACTTTGCGGTCCCAATTTTCCCCGCTCTGTTCAGCCGGCGCGGCTTGCGCCACTGGAGCGGCGTTGATCGATAACGACACCACGGCGGAGAGCAGTAATAGGGCGAGGATTAGGCGGCCCAAGCCGCGTGTCCTAAACGCTGGCATTTTGTGGAAACTTGGCTTCATTCCTTTTTCACCACCACCAGTTTCAGGTCGCTGTAGCCGTGTACCGCCGCGGCCGAAATAATGGATTTAAGCGTTAGATAGGGAACTCTCTTATCCGCCATCACCAACAGTCGGCCGTCGGCCTTCACGTCAGGGTTGCTCTTCGAAATTAATTCGCGCCTTTTGCGTTGGCGGTCAAAGCTGACATCGAGGGATTTGGACAATCCATTTGGCAGAAGCTCACTGGCCGGAAAACGGAAAGCGGTAAGTTCCGTAACGGGCTCGTTGTCGACCAGCACCCCTTTTTCATTTATCTCGATCGTGAGTGCATTGGTGGTTTCGCTTCCGGATGCGGCCTGTGGCAACTGTGTCGAAGGGTCGGGCGTTACGGTCATGTTACCGCCGGCGAAACTTTTAAGCAGAAACACCAGGATGATTGTAAAAATATCGGCCATGGAGGTGATCTGCAGCGTCATCTCCGCCGCCATTGGTCGTTTAACGCTGAATCGAGCTCGGCGCTGCATCAGTAACCCCCAAGTAAGATGTTGGGGATGCGCGATCTCATGCTTTCCATAAGGCGTACGATATGAACGTACTGAACGTCATCTGCACCGGTAAGCACCACGGTATTGGCGTCGGTCCACTTAACTTTCACAGCGTCGAGCTCAAGTAGTAGCTGAGCGATATTCCAGTCACCGGAGATCGGAGCAATTCTTTTGACGTCCTTGGAGTTCTGGGTAGCCGTTCGTAAATGGATCTCAAAATTGGGCGTCAGCTCCACGTCGACGCGCACGGACGGCGGTTTGGTCGTTGTCGACGTTGGCCCGGTTACGGCGACGCTGGCATCAAAAACGCCGATGGCTAGAAACGAGGCCGACGCCAGTAAGAAGGTGATCAGTACGGTGAAGCAGTCAATGATCGGAGCCAGGTTGATATCAAAGTCTTGGCTCTGACCGTTGCCGCCGCTGTCTCCAATGTTCATGAAGCTCTCCGGCTGGGTTCACTCTTTTGCGAGTCATTGGCGTAGTAGCGTTGCTTGAGAATGTCGATACTGCGCACCGCCGCTTGCTCCAGGTCGGCGATAAGCGAGTTGGTGCGGTTCATTAAGAAGCTGTAGGCCAACATCGCAGGAATCGCTACGCCCAGACCCAGCATCGTCGCGTTCATGGCCACAGCGATACCGGCGGACAGAAGGGCCGATTTCTGTTGGGCATCGGCGTGGGCTACGGCTTGAAAGGATTGAATCAGACCGGCGACGGTTCCGAATAAACCAAGCAGGGTGGCCACGTTAGCGATCGTGGCTAAGAAACTGGTACGTTTCATTATGGCGCGCGAGCATTTTTGTAAGGAGAGCTGCACCCCATCGCGAATCAAACCTTCGGGCAGATGGGCTCGCTGAAGTGCGGCCTTCATTACGTTGGCGACCGGCTTGCGTTCGTAGCTGTCGCAATACTTAGTGGCCTCGTCAATTTTGGCGCTCATTACCATTTCGGCGATTTTTTCGTAGAAGTGCTCCGCTCTGATCAACGGGTAGTAGAGAAAGAGTGCAAAAAAGCGCTCGAAGACAATGGCCACGCCCAAGGCCCCGATAAAAAGAATGGGTCCGGCGTGCAATAAGTTGTCGCGTACAAAGGTGATCATCTCCATAAAGGGCTCCTTAGAAAAAAGTTCATCAGTCCTAATATCGGACGATTGGAGCGTTGAGTTGAATAGCCGCCGGAATTACCAACGCGGCGAGGGGCACACCGGGCTGAAGCCAATTGTGTGGGCAACAAAATAGTCGTTGGGATGCCGCAAAATATGGTTGGAAATTTCACGACTTAAGTAAATTTCCACATTGTCTGTTTTTCGCTCAAAAACGATCACTAAGTGGTCAGTTTTTGTCCCCCCCTCCATTTGTTGAATGGCCAAAGGCGCTTACGCGTGTCAACGGCGTGACAGGGGTATTCTGGCGGGATACGTCGTATCTAAACTACCGTTGCGTTTTAGGTATTCGCAAATTTTCGATTGATACATGCCCATAAGATCGTCAACGACTTACAACTAATGAGCCTAAGTTGGCGCACTTAACTTACGGCACAACGCTTGCTGTAGTACCAATCATGTGGCGCGTTTGGATTAGTAAAAAAATGTCCCTTTCTGCACTTTTCGTTATTGTATTTGCGGGAAGCTTTTCTAATCATCGTTCGGGAATCACCGAAAGCAGCGATCCCACCTTTGATCTCGCCAACAGCCTTTATATGTCTCTGACCAACGGGGCCCCGCTACTTCCGGAGAACCCTCTCTATAGTTCGGTGATCGCGGCGGTGGGGGCCGGCCATCTTGATACCGCGGCTAAGCTCATCACTCATCCGCGCACCGGAGCCCGAGAGTTTTACGATGTAATGGTAGCGAGCCTTCCTCAGCAATGGAACCGTGACCAGAATGTGGTTGGCGATCGTAATGAGCTGAGCGCTATGTTTTTGGGCTATACCCGTGATGAAATCCCCTTCAAAGAATTGCTACTTCGCGACTGGGTCTATTTTGATCGCTCGATTTCAAATAACGACGCCTATGCTACCAATAACCCCTCTCATTTCAGAGTGGTGTTCAGCACGAAGAGCCCGCGCGACGCCCTATCGGGTGACTACCGTCCCGGATTTGGTGGCGTGGGAATTTTTACGTCCTACCCATGGTTTCAAAACTACATCGACATGGGTACCAATCGACGGCCGATTTATGGGGTGCTCAATCACCTTTATTGTACCGACATCAAACACATCCAGACTTTACTCATTCCCGACAAGTTCGTGAAGCGCGACGTACCGCGCACGCCAGCGGGTAACGTGAACGACTATTTGTCTAACTGCGTGGGTTGCCATTCCTTTATGGATGCATTGATACCGCGCGCCTTTGCCCGGTACGATACCAACCCCAACAATGGCATGCCGATTCCGCTGTACACATCGCCGCGCGATAAGAATAACGAAGTGAATTTTGCGAAGGAGCCGATTACCACTGACGAGTGGCACCTTTTTGTCACGGCTCAGCAGAACGCCATTTTTCGTTTTAACGGTTTAGCGGGGCGCCCTTTGGCCGCCTACGGCAGCACTGAACTTCGCTACATGGAAGGCGAGGGGTTGCGCATGTTCGGCGAACTTATCGCCAACTCCGACGGCTTTTATAACTGCATGGCGAAGCAGGTGGTTTCCCGAATTTATCTTAAGAAACAATTCTCTTTGGACAATCTAACTGACGAGGACAAGGCGGAGTTGACGGCTCAAGAAAGCATAATTGAGCGTTTTGGACAGCAGCTGAAACGCGATCAGAATTTGCGTTCCCTAATCGAAGCCGTGGCGGTTTATTTCGTGGGAGGTGGCGCGTGAACTTAAAGATTTTAATCGCAATCGGATTGGTCGCTTCAGCCTTTTCGCTCTCTTGCGGCAGCAGCCATTCGGCGGAAGATAACGTTGGGCCATTGCCGCCGACCATTCAAAAAACTTACGGCGTAAGGGGTTCCTACGAAGTGGCCTCTTTTTTAGCGGTGACCACCGGTATTAAGGTGGCCACCGATGGCAACAACAACATTTCCACTACCTGGGCCTCAAAGGCCAATTCGTTGTGCGGCCTGGGAACTCTAAACCCCAAGTGCCAACAGGCATTGTTTGATATTGCATTCCGCGTCTTTGGACGATTGGTAACCAATGAGTCGGCCTTACCGGCCTCGAGCCGAAAGTGGTTTGGGTTGGTGGCGTTTAGCGGTGCCGGCTCAACCATCGCTCAATTTGACGCTACGAAAAATACAGCGATCTCAACCCTACTTTTAGTCCGGCTAATGGGTCGCAAGCCAACTGCCGAAGAGATTAACGCGGTATCCCAAACTGCTACGGCAATACTGGCGGTAACGCCAGCCCCGTCAGTAGCGACGTTTTTATCGGTTCTCAGTGCGACGGTTGCGGCTTCCACTTTAGCTTTAGCGAGCCGCTAAGGAGTACGTCATGTCACGCAAGAGTAAAAGATGGGCAAAAAACGCGGAAGCCAATTGCACGCGTCGCGATTTTTTGAAGGCCGGGGCCAGCACGGCGTCTTTTTTCGCGGTGCCCAGTCTCCTCCACGGATTGCTGCGGGCGGAAACCGCGCAGGCTGAGGGCAGCGCGACTTGGGAAGGCGACCCGTTTATTCACATGCATTTAGAGGGTGGCTATAGCTCGTGCCACGTTGCCTTAGGCAACGATGCGGCCGGGGCCCCAATGGACGCTGGATCGTTGAAGAATATTGGTCACGCTGACGATGCTTTATTGCGAACCACTACGGTGGGCGCCTTAAAAATGTTTAACGACAGTAAATTTACTCAAGGGTTTATTGCCGGACTGGGCGGATCGGTTCCGCCTTCGGTGCAGGCGGTGATGGTGTGCGGCACTTCGGGCGATGATAATACGGCCGGCGCGAAATATGGATTTGTGTCTGCCCATGCTTATTCTGGGCTCATTTCAAAAGTGGCCGGTTCGGCTGGGCTGTCTAATTCGGCGTCTGGAAATCGAACCTTTCCCCTAACCACGAGTGCGGGCTCTGATTTTATTTTTGCTCAGCGCGTGGGCGATGTGATTCGGGCCGCCTCTTTTTCGAGTCAGCTTGCTTCCACCGAATATTACGGTCCCATCGCCGACGGCATGAAACGAATCCACGACGCGCAACTTGCCTCGCGCAATGGTGATGGTAGCTTGGCAAAATTTTTCAAAAACATGGTTTCGGGTATCCCGCAAAAGCTTATAGACAAAGTAACGCCGGCCGGCGGTACCGACGCCGTTTCGATGAATGCCCAAGAGACCGGTTCGCCGGCGCTGACGATTTACACTGACCTTACTGCGAAGACGGTGGCCACAATTACGGATAGCCAAGACGCCAATGAACGTGAGCTGGCGGTGGTTTTTAACTGCCTCAAAGGAAATTTAGGTGCGGTAGCCTTTGCGCTGGGTGGTTACGATTACCACGGCAACGCCGACACCACTACCGGTGCCAAGGATCTTACCGCTGGTACCAAGGTGGGTCGGGCTTGTGCCTTGGCAATCGCCTTAGGGAAAAAGCTAATGTTTGTGGTTACCAGCGACGGCGGGCTTGCCACCAATGCTGATTTTAACCGTGACGTTTTAGTTAATCCGCCCGGAACTAGCAATGTGGCGCGTTGGCAGGGCGATCGTCGCGCGTACTGTCGCACTTACGTTTTCATGGTGAATTATTTAACCCCGGTCACCAGTTCCGTGGTGGGTAGTTTGAACGCCAATGGCACTACGAATGAAAGCACGCCGGTTGGCCAAGACTTTCAGGTGTCGGCGGTGATCATGGCAAGTTATATGCGGGCCAATGGGCGAAGCGAAGCCGAGATCGGGCGAACTCTAAAAGCAATCGGTTTAACCGAAACGCAAATTAGCGACGTTCGCGCCAAAATATTCGTTTAAGTCTGATTTGCTCATAACGTTTTAATTGTTTGGGGGAGCGGCACGTGTTTGAAGAGACTCCAAAACCTGTCATTATTCGACTCGCGGGATCCTGCTTGCTCGTCGTGCTGACCGTAGTTGCAATCACCTTTTCGGGTTGCGGCGGCGGCGCCCACGACCAATCAGGCGATGCTATCTGCGCTTCAGAACCCGCCGAAGTTACCGCTAAGCGCGTTCAAGCCTATAGCTCTACGGTAAAAACTCTTTTGGGCGCTCGAAACTGTGCGAGCTGCCACGGCGGAACCGGCAGCTCGGCTCCTTACCTCTATTTGAGTGCAGATGATAATCAAGCGCTGGGAATTGCATCGACCCTGGTTAATTTTGAAGACATGCCGAATTCCCGTTTTATAAAAAAGGTTCTCTCCGATCACAACTGCGGCGCTCACGATCAGTGCGTTGCGCTTAGTAACGAAATTTCTAATTCCATTCAAGCATGGGCCAACCAAGTTTCGGCCTTGCCCAGCTACACCTGCGAAAGTGGGCGGCGCGTGGTCTTGACCTCGGTTCAAATGAACTCCACTGATCTTTCAACTACCGTCGACAAGCCACTGCGATGGGATGTGGGGGCGGTAATTCCTGAGCTCGGTAAAGTGTGGTTTCGCATCAACGCCAAACTGGTGGCCGCTCCGGGAACCAACGCCGGTGCCTACCAATTAAATACCCCAATGATCGCAACCTCTGACAGCAAGATTCACATTAAGGACATGCGGGTTATCATTGAAAGTTTGGCTAGCATCAACGCCCTGAATTTCGTCGACCTTAATTTCATTTTGGATGTTGTGAGCTTTAACCCCACGGCCACTTGGAACGTACCCAAATTGTCAGAATCCACCCAGCTGGTCTCATTTCAAAACGGCCAAAACTTAGGCTTCAGCTTTCTAATTGAGAAGAGCCAGGCTGAGGCAACGGCCGTAGACACGGCTATTCAGTGCCGCGTGCCAGAACTTTTTCAAACCGTGATAAGCACCGTTTACCAGGGAACTTCTTCGGTGGCCCTGGAGACGGGTTTTAAATGTCTGCGCTGCCACGGCAACTCGGCAAATGCTGCCTTTACCGCCTTTCCGCAAAGTGGCCCCGGAGTGGATGGCTGTCTAGAGGCTTTGCTACGGGCTGATTTCAACACTCCGCTTAACTCACTGCTGATTTTAAAGCCGGATACTCAAATTCCGAATCATCCGGTTCGTGAAGTCCTTTCGACACCGCAAAAGAATGCGATTACCGCTTGGATCGCCGCAGAAAAAGCCGCCGCCGGTCTTTAATTAGTTCCTGTCGGGAAAAACGAAAATATCCGCCCGAAGGGCGGTCCTAAATTTCTTCCCGACCGGAACGTGTCCTGATGCGCAGCCGAAGGATCTCGTTATACCCGGCAGAGCCGTTCTTGAGGCACGCTCGCCTGTGCCCATTGGCGAGGGAATTTCGTGGAGTTCGGAAGGAAG
>JAYSWN010000040.1:0-5716 GCA_043718025.1 Pseudomonadota bacterium | reverse complement strand
ACAATGGCTCTGCTCCATACAACAAGATCCTTCGGCTTTGCCTCAGGACACGTCCCTGTCGGAAAACGCGAAGCGTTTCCCGACAGGGACTAATTACTCGCGAAAGTGAAGCGGTTTTTGCCAGCGAGCCCGAAGCTCGCCGACCAGGTAGAGGCTGCCGGTGACGATAATCGTGTCGGTGGGGGAAGCTGAGGCGATGGTTTCATCGAGAACCTGAAGGGCATTGTCGCGGTAGCCGGGTAACGATCGGTAGTCGGCCGCCGCCAGAACTCTGGCGCCGTTTACGGGCACCACCGTAACGTGTGGCGTTAGCTGGCGAAGTTGATTCACCAGCTCCGCGTAGGGCTTGTCGCCGGAAAAACCGCAGAGGATGCGAACTTGATCGGTGCCCGTGACTTTAAGTAAGGCGATGAGATCGGCCACTCCCGCCGGATTGTGGTCTCCAGACAAAATCACCCGTGGCGAAGTTTGAATAATCTCGAGCCTTCCGGGGTTCCTGGTTTTTGAAAATGCGTTCTGCAAGGTTTCGAGTGCTATGGCGGGAAATACAATTCTAAAAAATAGAAAGGCCAGCGCGGTATTTTCGACGGCACCGGGTGACGGGTTGGTGATGCGGAAGGGGTAGCCGTTTAAGGTAAATGTTTGCCCGCTCCAATCGCGTTGGGTTACCTCGGCCTTCATTTCGGATGAAAAATAATAAATGGCATCGACATCATCGCACGCCTTAATCACCTGGGCCTTTAGTTCGGGCAACGACACGCCGGTGAAGAGCAGTGACTCTCGCCGCACGATTCCCAGTTTTTCACTCAAAATCGCATTAAGGTCGCGGCCTAGGTACTCTTGATGATCGTAAGATACGTTGGTAATCAGTGAGGCCAATGGGGCGGTCAGGTTGGTGGAATCAAGCCTACCCCCTAAGCCGACTTCAATAATGGCAAAATCGAAACGGCGCCGTTCCGCCCAAACGACAAAGAGCAGGGTAAGAAACTCAAAATAGCTAAGTTCGTATTTTTGGCCAAGCGCCACGAATTCCTGCGCCAGAGCCGCCAGCTCGCCATCCGGAGCCGGGGTCAAGTTATCAAGGAATCGTTCGCGGGCAGATTCTAAGTGGGGCGAAAGAAAAGTGGCTACAGAGTAGCCACTTTCTCTGAGACCGTTGGATAGCAAGAGGGCCACGGTGCCCTTGCCATTGGTACCGCCCACCAAAAACGATTTTAGGCGTGTTTCGGGGCTGCCTACGGCGAGCAAAGCCATGCGTAAGCGCTCTAAGCCGTAGTTGATTCGGCGCTCGGTTCCGAAGCGATTTAGGATGTCATCAAACGATTGCGGGTCCACTGCACTCTCGTGTCAACGGTTGATACAGGCCGACCCAAGCAATTTCAAGGCGTTATCTAGGCAAAAGCCCGGGTGTCAAATGAGGCTCGACGGGTGGCAACTTTATAGACAATTTTTGAATACTTCTAACTGCCCTGGAATACAGGGAATACTCACAGTGGGTGATTACCGCTAGCGTGGCCCCCCCCTTGCAAACTCTCTATCTATCCAAACGGGGATTTTGAAAAAAAGTAAGCAGGGGGTTTTAACGTGAATATTCCTTCGAATATTTATAATTTTGCAGATTACCGAGATTTCTTAAAAGACCGCTATCGTCAGTTGAAAGAGGCTGACCCGGTATTTTCATTCCGCCACTTTTCCAAACAAGCTGGTTTCGGTTCTCCGAACTACCTTAAGCTGGTGATGGACGGAAAACGCAATCTTTCGGCCGAGGCAATTTTTAAGTTTGCTAAAGGACTTCGCCTCGACAATCACGAAACCGAATATTTCCGCTACATGGTTGAATATAACCAGTGCGAAAATGTTCATAAGAAACGGGTATACGAAGCCAAGCTGCTTTACCTTCGTGAGCTGTTCAAAGTAAAAACTTTGATTCCTGAATTGTATGACTACTACCATGACTGGTACCACGCCGCGATTCGTGAAGTGATCCGTAAGGGTCCCACGAAAAACGACCCCGGTGCCATCGCTCAAGGTTTAGTGCCGGCGATTTCGGAAGAAGAAGCTAAGGCTTCGGTTGAGCTCTTGAAGAAGCTAAACTTCGTCAACGTCGGCCCGGCGGGCACGTTGATTTCGAATGACACCACTGAAGTCGATTCTTCCAGTGCCGCATTGGCGCAGAAGATCTACTACGAACAGATGGCAGAACTTGCGGCTCAGTCGCTCTACACTCAGGGGCCTGAAACCCAAGACTTCGAATCGATCACTTTGAGCTTGCCTCAAGGAAAGATGAACGAGCTTCGGACCAAGATTCACGAGTGGATGATCCAGATGGGCGCTACTAACGCTACCCATAACCCTGGCGATGCCGTGTATCAGCTGAACATTCAGCTCTTCGCGCTTACCCGGGCGACCGCCGTGACAACGGAAGTGCGAACCCCGGCTGAACAAGCCGCATAAATCGCCGTCGAAGCTAACTTTTGAAAAGGCTCTGGTTTGAATTTCAAACCCAGGGCCTTTTTTCTTTTGCCAACGCCGTGCGCCCTACGTAGAAATTTAGGTGGGTAGGGGTAAGGGGTGATGGGGTTAGTACGTAAGCTTTTCTTTGCGCTGTTATTTTGCGTCACGCTCTTTGCACGAGACTCGGGTCCAACCTATCTCAATTGTGCACACTTTCTCGATGGCCTCTCTCCGGAACAAAAACGGTTAAGAAACACCTATTGGAATGCCAGCGAGCCGCCCGAGGAAGAAGATCGCGATGACGCCGCCGTTATCCGTTCGTGGCACAATGATCTTATAGCGAAAACCGAGATACTTCTGACTTCGCTAGGTATTGATTACGAACGCACTAAAATTGACGAGCAGTTGCCGGCCATTCGACTGCTGGCTAACGAAACCGGGAATGAACTCAATCGCTTTATTGCAACCTTTCAACAATGGCTCGGAGTCGATTTTCTTTACGCACCGGCTCGATTGATGAAGGAGGGGGGCCGGTTTTCTCGGGCTAAATATAGTAAGTCCAGAAACGCGATCTTTCTCTCCCATGAGTTTGTTGACGGCATATCGGCCGATGAATCGCTTCACCACGAAATTTTACATGCGGTCTTCAACTGGTTTCGAAACCACCAAGTCGACAGCCCCTTTCATGGCGAATTAAGCGCGTGGGGAGAGGGCCATCGACTTTGGGAAGGTAAGCATTATGCTCAAAGATTGTCGTTCGAAGAGCTGGCAACGTACCCGGTGAATCTTGCCCTTTTTGCCAAAGGGGCTCGCGCCATGGCCGAGGCTGGTTTGCTCAAATCAGTGGCCGCGCAGAGAGTGTTTTCAGAGATTCAACGTAAAGCCCTAATTTTTTCGGCGATCACGGCTGGCGCGGAGAGTCGCTTCGGTGAATTGCTAGATGTTTTAGAGGGGGACACTCCTTTAAAGGTCACCTACAGTCTTGTCCAACTTCCCAGGGTGAAAACTGAAGGCATTTCGGCCGGACGGGCGGTTATCAAATTGGAGCAGTTTCAGGCCAAAATTCTGCTCGTGAATGAAGTGGACATCGAGCTGGTAAGGCAATTTCGCGAAACACCGTCGGACGAATTACGCAGGCGCCTTAATCGCTTGGTGGCAGGTCGAATTCTTAAATTGAAGCGTCTTGCCAAGGAACTACACGTTCAGGCCGAACGGATTCTAGGGCTGACGGCCATGGCGCTTGAGCTCATCGAATCAACTCCTCTTTCCCATCCTTTTTTCGAAAAATATCTAGCCGCTCTAGTGGCTCCGCGTTCACTCACCCTACCGTTTGTAACCTCACTGGACGGTAAACCGTCGATAATTCCCGCGCCAGGTTGGCTGCCACGCCCGGAAAATGCGCCATGATGGGGCAACTACAGGGCTTTGAGAAATCGGCCCAACTTCGATTGCGTCTCAGGTTGGAGTGGGATTTTTAGGGATCGCCATAGCGCTTTGATTTTTTTTCTATCGTTTAGCGGATCGGCAGTTTCGCATTCGGCTTCGTAGAAAACTTTGTTCTTAATCGTGAACTTATCGAGCTCAAGGCTTAAGCCATTTGGAAATTGTACGGTCAGCCGTATATTCTTCATTTGGCCGATGCGTTGTAATTGTTGCAGAGGAAGTCGTTTCGCGTGCTTCAAAAGGGCTACCGCCGGGGGATTAGAAAAAGTGGTGAGCGCTCTTTCGCGCTTTAGGACGGCCGAAGCCTGGGCAGCGGTGAGTTTTGCTTCCCACTCTCTCTTGATCTGTAGTCCGCGAATTTTTCTGCCGCCCAATGAGGGCATCTTAACCGTAAAAAAAAAGGTGCCGTCTTGATTGCGAAGGCGAATGCCAACCCCCGATTTAGCGAACGGTAGTGCGGGCAGCACGTCAAAGTAGTGATTGGTTTGCGCCTCAGTCTTGATGAGGCATCCAGCGCGTTTTAACGCCAGCAAAGAAGCAGGAGTAAGGCGGAACTTAAATTCTTTCTCTAACGGCGCATGACTCATGCGACCGATTATAGACAAAATTCGAAGTCCCGCCTTAAAAAGCTTTTGGGCCTACTTTACCTTCGTCGATTTGGGCAGGCGAAGGGCGCGCGCCAATGATTTTGCGTTAGCTGACGCCAAAGCGTTGGCGTTGGGCATTTGACCATTACTGGCGCGAGGTTGAGGCGGCACAATCGCTTGAGCTTGCGCCTGGGCCGTTTGCGGAGCAGAAAGGGGCGCCGACCGAGTCTGAAATACCGGTCGTTCTGCCGGGGTTTGTACGGCTAACAGCTGTCCACGCACCGATTGCGAAAGCGTAAGGCTTACGAAAGAGAAAATGATGGCACCAAGGCTCAAGGCAAACATTACCCGCGAGGCCACGGCTTGTTTTTCTTTGGTTTGATTAACCAGTTTTTGCAAGGGTTCGGCAGATGCCTCTTTGATCTCTTCGAGATCTTTTTTAACCTTTTCCAAATTGGCGATCATCGCGTCAGTTGCCAGTTTGGCCGTCATCCAATGGGTGGTCATGGCTTCGAAAGCCGATACCATGGCTACGGACAAATTCTTCTCTTCAGTGGTAGAGCGCGGGCGACGGGGCTTCTTTTCGGGAGCGTCGTCACTGATGTCGGTGCCCTCGTCAGAAACCGCGGGCGACTCCTCATCTTTTTCCTGGGAAGCAGTAACTTCGAGTTTAGCTTCTTTGACTTTGGTGGCGGGCTTTTCGAAGCCAGACGAAGAGCTTTGTAAAAGCTGGGCGGCGAAACCAACCGGCTCTTTCTTTTTGCGACGGGCTTTGCCCTTGTTTGGTTTTTCGTCCTGGTCGTCTTCGTCGAGCTCCAACGAGGTTTCGTTATCGTCGTCGCTTAATTCGAGGTCGCCGTCGATCTCTTCATCGATGGATTCAACGTTATCTAAATTCAAATCTTTTGGTTTACGAGCCATGGACATCCCCCCGGAAAATCACATACCGAACTGCCACCGGGTAATAGAGCAACGCTTGTGCCAGCCAATTTGAGGCTGACTTGTTTAGCCTTCAGGCCGCAAGACGACGTTTTACGTCACCCCAGTCACTTTTTTGGGCACTCGGTTTTAGGAAATTGATTCTTTATGACGGCGAATGATTCGCTCCATATGTAGATCCGCGTTACTGTCATTGCGTAGCAGGCGCGGCAACCTTTGGCCTGCTTGGTTTTGTCGACGTCCCTCTTCACTCATAGTGAAAGGGTTGCTTCAGCCGCACTGTGTGCGCCTTC
>JAYSWN010000039.1:0-14885 GCA_043718025.1 Pseudomonadota bacterium | reverse complement strand
GAGATGCCCACACCGATGGGGGTGGAACGAAACGGGGTTGTAGAAATGCCCAAAGACAGATCCGAACCGGTCCAGTTGGCAATCATATTGATAGGGTCGGCGACCCGCAGGGCCATCGAAACAAAGGGACTAATCGAGTTGCGGCCGGCCATCACACTCCCCTCGTTACGGAAACGGCCATCGCCCAACCCGAAGTGAATAAATAGCGTACGAAAGGGTTCGTGCTTTGAGCCCTGGCCCAGCTGAATGTACTTCGAAAACACCATGAAAAAACTCTGTCCGCTATCGGGCGATCCCCAGTAAATGGCATTTTCATAACCGGCGGCGACGCCCAGAGCCCAATCCTGAAAATAGTGGTGCAACTTCAAACTGACGCCGCCGGTGGTGAAGGGTAGGCCGTGGCGAATCAGGCCGAAACTTGAAATACCCATTTCAAGGCCCACATTTTTTCGCGCATCGCCAAACCCTAAACCGACAATGGCGGTGCTATTGGCCAACGTTCCGTAACGGGCCCGATTTTGCACGCCGATGCCGGCGAACACGTCGGTCCAGTCGGCACCGTGCGCACTCGGGGTACCGATGGTGGTCGCCGCAATTGGCCAGTAGGGCAAAGGGGCCTCGTGCGTGCGCGGGCGATTAATTTTATTGGGCATGTCGGACACCGAGCCGGAGGGGCCTTCGGCCAGACGGGCAACTTCCCTATAATCGGAATTAGAACCGCTGCGTTCGAAAAACCGCCCGTCGCCATTGTCCTTAGACGGCTTTGCGCCATCCGGTTTTACGCCCTTCTTCGGTTTTGCATCATTTTTTTGCTTATTCTTTTCGCCATCGCGTTCTTCGCGATCGTTTCTATCCTTTATCCTATCGTTCTTATCGCGAGTTTCGCGCTCCTTGGATTCGCCTTCGCGGGTTTCGCGCTCCTTGGATTCGCCTTCGCGGGTTTCGCGCTCTTTGGATTCGCCTTCGCGGGTTTCGCGCTCTTTTGACTCACCTTCGCGGGTTTCGCGCTCTTTGGATTCGCCCTGACGAGTTCTAATTTCTTGTTCACGGGCTCCCTCTTGACCAGCCGCGTCGCCACGTCCCGGCTCGTTGCCCTCGCCCCCGTTTCCCCCACCAATTTCACCGGTACGACCGGGTGTTTCGGGAGTGCCTTGATAACCATCATTCACACCCGGAGCTGAATTTAGGCCAGCGTCTTGCTGGGGCACCGAATCACTAGGCGGCGGCACCGGAACTGGTATGTCGGAAATGCTTTGAAGTGACAGCGAATTTCTTTCAAAAAAGGTGATGCCGAAAGCCTGAGTCGTTAAGAAAAAGAATAAAAGTAAAAAGGATGAATTTCGCATAGGTGGTATTTCTGAAAGAAGGGGCTACGGGTAAAAGCCGAATACTTCAAATTATATCAGAGGTCGGGTTATCCGAACCAGGCACTCGTGATAGAATTTACACATAGCCGTTACCCCAAATTCAAAACCACCATGAAAACAAATACTGAAACCTCTTTTTTCGTGCGTAGTTTTATGCAGCTAATCTGTTTTTTGCTCGTCATGTCGCCGGTGGCCAAGGCTCAGGAAGAGTCGTTTTCCTCAAGCGCCATCCGCTCTTCCCTTCGCGAGCACTATTCTTCCAACCGAGAAAATAGATTCTTAATTAAAGTACAGGTATGGGGGGATTCTCCTATCACCGGAATTTTTTATTTACCCGACAATGCCACAATGATGGATCTGATGGGCCTAACCGGGGGCCCCTCCGGCTCGTTCGACAAAACCGTCATTTCCTTGACGGCCACTCAAGAGGCAAGCCCAGTGAGAAAAGACAAACCGTCGCTACTGACAATTGAAGGCCGAGAAATGATTGATCGCCCCGACTACCGCTCGTTTCCCTTACAAAACGGCGACATCATTCACTTTAATTCTCCCCCTAAAACCGATAATTTTTTAAGATTCCTTTCCGTTTACGGAAGCATTCTAGGAACCATCACGGCAAGCCTTTCGCTCTTTCTCATTCTCCGCTCACACTAACGACGAGAGGTCTGTCTGAAAATCACCCATCTAGGAAAATACTATCACCCTGCGGCCGGCGGCATCGAGACGCATCTGCGCACCATGGCACTCGCCCAAGCCAAAGCCGGCCATCAAGTTCAGGTTTTTTGTTTCAATCATCAGGTCGGCCAACCCACCGAAATTTTTATGGATGGTGGCGTGAAAATTTTTCGCTTTAGGGTCAATTACAACTTTGCAAGACTGGCCTACGTTGCGGAACTCACGAAAGCGATCGTTGACTCGAACGCCGACATTTTTCATCTGCAAGTTCCCAATCCATCGATGATCTTGTCCTACGCGATTGCACAATTTACCAATCGCCTCCCGCGCATTCCGGTAGTAGTCACCTACCAGAGCGATCACGTGAACCAGCCGTTGCGTGGCCTCTTCTTTAGCCCAATCGAAAACTATTTCTATTCCTCGGTGGACCGTATTCTCGCCACGAGTGAATCCTACCGCAACAGTTCCCCCCTCCTGCGCCGCTTTAAAGATAGAGTCACCGTCGTACCGCTAGGCATTCCCACGGAAAAAATCGGAAATCCGACGCCGATGCAAATTCAACAGAGTGAGGAGATCCGAAAGCACTATGGCTCTCCCCTGTGGATAACCTGCTCTCGTCTAGTTCCATACAAAGGAATTCAATTTGCCATTCAAGCAATGAAGGAGGCCCCTGGCCAACTCCTCATTTTAGGCGACGGACCAGAACGAGATCGATTGCGCCGCCTTTGCGAAAGACACGGCATTTCCGATCGCGTCCACTTTTTAGGTTTCCAAGCTGATCTATTGCCCTATTTCATGGCGGCCACCGCGCTTTGGCTACCGTCCATAAACCGTGCAGAGGCTTTTGGAATCATCCAAATTGAGGCCATGGCCGCAGGCCTACCCGTTATTAATTGTAGTATTGAAGGAAGCGGCGTTGCTGAAGTTAGCGTTAACGGCGAATCAGGATTTACGGTCCCGGTGGGCAGCGCTACGGCCATTGCCGCAGCCGCGATCAAGATTCATGAGAACCCGAATATGCGCGCCGCCTTTTCCGCCAACGCTCTTTCGCGTGTAACGAAAAACTACGAACTCAGCACCTGCGTCGACCAGATCTTTGACGTCTACTCTGCCCTGACGAGCAGCGCCCAAGTCGTAAAAATTGGCGCGAGCCACAATCGCCATCGCGCTCCAACTTTCAAGACCGCCGAAATGACTACGAAAATCGTAGCTGAACATCCGGTTGCCCCGCGCAGAATTCAGCGGTGATCCACACTTATTACTAGGCCGCCTTTTTTGGGAACAATCTATCTGAAATGAGTTTTGAAAACGGGTTGCGATTTGCCACGTGGTAAGGCGCAAGCACGAGATGCCCCTTTTTTAGAACGTCGGGCATCATCAACGAGAGCTTTCGTACCGTCTTTAAGGAGCTGATCCCCAGCTGCGAAACAATCAGCGTAAGATCGGTGTGTTCTTCAAGATAAGTCTCTACCGGAATGCCCGAGCGGTTCTCGTTCATGATAACGAATACGTACTCAAACCGCTTTTGCATCTCAGCCACTTTGCTCCCGAGTGTGTTGGGAACATCGTCAATAATCAATTCTTCCACGGCGCTTTCGCTCAATCCCCAATCAAAACGCTCTTCCCATCCTTCGGGATCGCGCACTACCACAATCCCAATTTTCTCACCCTTTGCGGTCATTTCGCGAAGCGAGCTATGAATAAAAGGTTCCCAGGCACGCCGGTGGTCGCTTTGCCCTAATAGACCTACGGTTAGCCGAACCGAGATCCCTCCATTGCGCTTTGCCTTTTCCATTCGCATTGCCGAAAACCAGGAAAAAAGTTGATGCTTTCCACGTTCGGTGCCACGGAAAGGGCCAAATACTTTTTCACCAAAACAGACAAAGTCATCTTCATGCAAAAGAATGGGGGAAAAAAGGTCAAATAATAGAAGCAGAGAGATGGCGATGCCAATGCCAATGACGAATCCAAAAAAGGTACGCTTCTTTACCGAGATGTTGCTGGCGTGCACCGAAAGTGAAGGCGCCATCAATACGCTGGCTTTTCCCTGCGCCCCGGCCATATTTAACCGTGCTTTCTGAAGTTCACGGTACAATTCTCCAGTGATGGTCACATTTACGTTGAGATTTCTCATTAAAGAATCAAGGTCAAAATTGCGCTTTACCAGCTCACGAAATTTATTCTGTTCACGATGCATCTCGCCGCTAACGGTCTCTTTTTCGACATCCAACGATTTGTTGCGCTCGTTAATCTGAGCCCGTTTCTGGAAGAGAGATTTGTAGGTGCCTTGCCCATTCCCGGCGCCATTGCTACTACCCAACAAGTTCTTTAGGGTTTGAATCCGCAAAACGATCTTTTGGATCTCGGGATGATCCTCCTCGTATCCGGAAACTTGCAGATACTGCATCTTTTTAAATTCTAGTTCGCCAATCTCTTCCGCCAATTTTGTCGAAAGTTCAGGGCTTACCTTGCTGGCCACGCCGCGATTCTGAGACATCTGAGAGAGGTCGCCTTGAATCGAATCTAGAAATTTGCGATTGGCATCAAATTCACCCTCGAGTTTCTTTAGAACTTCCTGTCTTTCCAAAAACTTTTGCGCCAAAGTACCCGCCCCACCGCCAGTTCCCCCGGCAACGCTTAGCTCGGGGTGTTTCTCAACGATAAGACGCATGCTCTCCTCGGTTTCGCGAATGGACTGAAGTTGCTGATCGATTGCGCCCAGGAGGTATTTTTCTTGCCGCTGTAGCTCTTGCTGTTCCATTTCGGCCAGGACCCGAATAAACTCGTCGATTAGGAGCTGAGTGGTGGCCTGCGCGTACTCCGGTACCCCGGCATCGTAGACTACGCGAATCGTTCTCATGCTAGGGTCTGCTTCGGCCACAATCTCCTTGGCGATCAGACTAACAAACGTGTCGACCGAGTAATTCCCTAAATCCGGAGCCTCACTGTTCTCCTTAGAGGAATAGATCATTTTTGACTTAAAAATATTCCAACGCTGGGTAAAATCAAACCAAGACCAAGAGTTAAGAATGAGAAAATTTGCCTTCGCGCCATACCGCTTCAATTGTGCTTCCGCAACGGGAGCAAGAACCTTGGGACTTTTGAAGAGATTCGCCACCCGCAGCACGTCCGTATTATCCAAGCTTGCCATTGGATCAATAGTCTTCGGAACCGGAAGCATCAACATGGCTTCGGAACGAAAGAGATACGGGGTAAGAGATCCAAACATGAAAGAGGCAAAAGAGCTTAGACAGGCGCAAAGAACAAGCAAGCGCCAGTGCACTCTCAATAAAGTGACTATTCGCTGAGCAGATAAAAAAATCATGCGGCCGACTCCGATCGAATGCCGATCCCGAGAAAGGTCCAAAAAAGTGAGGCCTCCGGCTGATAATACATGCCCTCAGAAGCGTAACCAGAAGCCAAGGTGATGACCAAGAATATAGCGATAAGTCGTGCACTAAGGTTTTGGCGACGTAACAGTAAAAAAAACATCGCCGCATGAAGCGAGAAGTACGCGATAAAGCCGAATGCTCCCAGTTCAGTAAAAACGGCTAAGGCTAAATTGTCGCTAAATGACCAGCTCGGACCGAAACGAGAGTCTTTAGCGATCAGCGCGTACCAGGGGCCCGCCGAAGCAGACATACGAGATAAGCCGATGCCAGTCATGGTGACTTCCGATCGACGACCAAGCTCATTCATAGCCCAATTTCCGCCACGAGCATTCTTGTAAGTCTCGGCTGACCGCAAGGTAAGTATTCGGCTGATTGCTGAATCAAACCGATCTGATGCGCTCGCTCTTTTTGAAACGGAATTCACATTATTACCTGGTGAGCTGACTTGGTTCCAAAACACAACCGCCAAAATTCCCAAGCATACCAGCGTCAGCTGACGCCGTCCCTGAATTGCAATCGCAAAGCAAATCATTAACAAGGCTTTAATTAACGTCGTTCGCACCTGACAGACAATCAGAGTCAGGATGGCAATGGGAATGTATAGCCAAACGCCGGCCTGTAAGCGAAACCACCATGGGTTTGGTTTTTCTGCGGCCTCGAGTTTATCACCCTTATTTTTTTTGAATGAGTAGACAACCAAAAACAGAGCGATAATCCCAACTGAAATCCAAACCCCCGGCGCACCGGGCAGCGCAGTGGTTCCGAATGGTCGGTAAGGATAACCGGGCAAAAAAGTCATGTAAGTTGAGTAATAACGCGGGCTGATTTTCGCCAAAAATCCAACGCCCTGATACCAATCGAAAATGGAAAACAATCCCTCGAAGGCAGCGAGACCGAGCAAAAATGGGGGGATGATCTTAATTTCGTCGGCCGACAAATAGAAACAAACTATGAAAAAAAACAAGAAGGGGATTAGATGAAGTTTTAACCCAGCTATGGAGGGCAAAAAGCCCAGAGCCACTGGATTAGCAAATTGCACCACTACCCAAGTCCAATAGAGACAAAAGAAGACCACCGCGGTCCGCAGGTCGGCTATCTGTAGAGAACTCAATGCAGCAATATTAGGTTGCGTTTTTTTTCTCTGGTACAGCCTCCAGAAGACGGCGATAAAAACAAGGTCACTACCAATGTGCAACACAGGATGATAGTTCGACAATATTTTGATCGCGCCTTCGAAGAGTAAATAGAAAAAGTACAACGGCACAAGCGCGGAAGTAGGAAGAAGCAGAAAGCAAACTGCGGCTCCCAACACGAGGAAAACGAGAATCGGGATCGCCGGCGAAGACATTTGCAAGGCAAACTGCCCGCTCACCACACAAATGGCGATTAGGGTCAGAGCGCGAACATTAAAAGATTGTGTAAGTCGATCAGTCATAAGTGTGGGTGAATCTTCTTATTTATCGGTAAAATAAGAATCGCACTTAACTCTTTCCGAAGTCATTTCATGGCGCTACGTGTCCTTTTTCTAAATCCTGAAGCCAACCTCGGTGGGGCGGAGCGTTGCCTTGAAGATCTGGCGATAGAATTTGTCAGCAATAAGAGGCACGAAATTACGCCCTGTGTTCTCACCTTAAGCGCCGGCATTCTGGTTGACCGATTGCGTAAAGCTGGCGTGGAGACTGAGTTTTTTCCGTTACCCCCGTTTTGGGCGGCTCTCGGTGAAAACGGGCATCGCGGGCTTTGGCAGCACCCCCTTTTTTTTATAACGCAAGTCGTCGTTCTTTTCCGTTGGACCCAGCGCCTGAGGGAAAAGGTTTCTACAATGGCCCCCGATGTCATTCATTCCAACGGCATTAAGACGCACCTTTTATGGGGCCTCTGCTCGCTTCGCTCAACGCTTTCGAATGGAAACGGAGAGATTCCCACCATTTGGCATATTCACGATTTTCTGACCTCGCGACGCTTTTCGCGCGCCCTTTTACGTTGGTTCAGTCGCAAAGCCTTTGTTAGCGTTGCCAACTCGAGCGCTACGCTTGAAAAAGCCCATTCGGTACTTCGCTGTTCCTTACTGCGAATTTACAACGGCGTTAGTGTGGCGACCACGGTAAGCAAAAAGAAGGCAGTTGAGCACGCCACCTGCCGCATAGGTTTGGTCGCCACTTACGCCCGGTGGAAAGGGCACGATCTTTTTTTCGAAGCGATCGCTCAGCTTAAAAGGCAGAAGAAAACCAAAGGACTTAAATTTTTTGTTGTCGGTGGGCCCATCTATCGTTCGGCCGGCTCGCAGTGGACCGAGGAAGAACTTAAGAAACAACTTCAACATCTAGACATCGAATCGCTGGTCACACTCGTGCCTTTCACCGCTTCCCTCGACAAAGTTTATGACGCGCTTGATGTCGTCGTAAATGCTAGCGTCGAACCCGAACCATTCGGTCGCACCATCGCCGAGGCAATGATTCGAGGAAAAAGTGTGATTCTACCTGCCCACGGAGGCGTCACTGAAATTGCCCGACATGAAATCGAAGGGCTGCATTTCATTCCGGCTGATGCTTACGCTCTGGCCGACGCTATCGATTGTCTTGGCAACAATGCGCCGCTGCGAAGAAAAATGGGGGCCCTGGCCAAAGAGCGCGCCGAACGCTGTTTCTCGACGACCGAGCTCGCAAAAAACTGGACCGAAATTTACCGACAGGCGGTGGGTTTAGATGCCCGCCCATCGGTTCTGGTGGCCACGGGCTTTTGCGAAGATGGGTGGCATTCTATGCGCAACGTAGCTTCCCAACTATTCAACGCTTTCGAAAACGAGCCGGGACTGGAATGGACTCCCTATTTATTTGGCCCGTCACTTGGCAGAAAACCACGCCTGTGGGATCGCAGGCTTCGCTACCCCGCTTGGATGCCCAAACGCAAAGTGCTGTGCCTTCTCGACCACTCTTACGCCGACTGCATCGTGAGTTTACGCTCTAGCTTCGAAAAGATTGTGGTGGTGGTGAACGACTTTTATTTTCTTCACACTCAGACCCCCCTAAATGCGGTGGTAAGAAGCCGAATTTTGAAAGGCATTCAACTGGCCGACGTTCGGGTGGCGATTTCCGAGGCGGTGCGAACCGAAGGCAAAAAATGGGGAGTGACTTTCGAAGACACGATTTTATATGGCGCCCAGCCCCCCTGCCCTCCCCAAGTTTCAGTGGAACGCCAGCACGGTTGCCTGGTGCATGTCGGCGGCACCACGCCGCGCAAAGGGATCGAGAAACTTCTTACCCTGCTTACGTTGCTGCCAGAAAACTACTTTTTAGTTCAGGTGGGCAGTCACTTTACCGCCCAGCAGCGGGCTTGGATTAAACGCCATAAACTGCAATCGCGCGTGCGCGAGACGGGTGGCCAAAGTAATGAGGAGGTTTGGAACTGGTACCGCCGCGCCCACGCCGTGCTGATTCCGTCATTCTACGAGGGGTTTTCCTTACCGGCGATCGAGGCGAGAAGAACCGGTGCGCCCGTGTTCTTAAACGCCAATACCCCAGCGTACGAGGTGCTCCGCACCGACGCCGGGACCACGGCGGTCTCTTTTCAAGATCTGTCTTTCGCCAACGATGCCCGCGCCCACAACGCGCGAAACTCACTCATCTCGGGTATCTTAAGTACCCCGCTCGCCGATGTGCCGTTCACCCTCGCCCCGTACTTTGACTGGCAGCGAGTGGGGAGTGACTACAGCGACCTTGTGAATTCAATTCTAGGCGGCGATCGCCGTCATCGTCTCGCCCTTTAAGTAGTGTTGGTACCACTCTACGGTCTGGCGTAAACCATCTTCCCAGCTCACTTGCGGCGTCCAACCCAAGATCTCTTTGGCGCGGCGATTGTCGGCGTACATTCTCCAAATTTCGGTCGGACGGTATTGCAGCGCCCCGATCTCAATTTTGGAGGTGCTGTGGGTAAGTTTGGCGATCAAGCGCACTAAGTCGCAAATGCGCACTTCTACGCCGCTAGCTAAATTCACCGGTCCCTCAAATGGTTTGGGGTTAACGGCTGCCCGAATGAGACCATCGACGATGTTACTTACAAAATTAAATTCACGGGTCTGCTCACCTTTTGTGGTTTGCACCGATTCTCCGCGTAGGCATTTTCCAATTAACTCAGGAATGATTGCCTTGCTGCTCTGGTAAGGCCCAAAGGTATTGAAGGCGCGTACGATGGCAATGGGCACGGAATTAGCGATCCCCTGCGACATGCGGCAGTAAAGTTCACCCGCGTACTTGGTAATGGAGTAAGGCGAAATAGGCTGTGGGGTCATGGTCTCGACAAAGGGGACCGAATCCTGTTTACCGTAAACTTCTGACGTCGACATGTAGATAAATTTCTTTACGGTCTTAGGCAACATATCCAAGATATTTGCCGTCCCTTTTGCGTTCACATCGAAGCACTCTTCCACTTGATGGAAGCTCCCCCCGACGTGATTGTAGGCGGCGAGGTGAAACACATAGTCGGGATTAAATTCTCCCACCAGATTCAAAGCTCCGCGGTTACGTAAATCAGCTTCGAGAACGGTAATGTGGTTCCAGCATGATTTGAGTCGCTCATTCTTAATTTCATTTCCGTAGCGGGCAGTCACGGCAACGGTGGCCCCGTCCCGAATCAGCCGGTCAACCAAATGGCTGCCGATAAAACCCGAACCACCGGTTACCACGCATCGTTTATTTTTCAAGCGGCCTCCTCTGTTACCGTGTAGAAATCCACAATTTCCTTCTCGGCATTGGCTAATTCATTTTCGGTATTCACCGTCAGGTGCTTTCCGTTGTGGGGGTAGCAAAAAAACTGTTGACTGCTCTGAAGAGCGGCAAAAAAATCGGTCATCTCTTGACCGCGGGAGATCAGCGACAACGCTTTCTTTTCGCAAAGCATAAAGCCAATGTTTATCCAATGCGGCAGCACCGGCTTTTCTTCCAACTTAATAATTCGATTTTTATCGTCAAAACTCACCACCCCGAATGGGCAATTCAGCGGATGAACCGACAAAGTGGCCAGCGCTTTACTTTTTTCGTGTCGGTTTTTCAATTCGGCCAAAGACAAATTGGCTAAGGTATCGCCGTAGCAGATGAGGGCACGCCCCTCTACGTGCGGTAAAGCGTCTAAAATTCGATCGGTCATCGAGGCGTCGCCCGAATTCACTATTTCGACTACCCAGTCTCTCTTTTTCTCTTTTTTTATGAAGTTTTCGATAACTTCGGACATGTATCCGGTACAGATCACAAACCGTTTAACCCCTGAGTCGCTCAAAAATTGCAGCAGATGCTGCAAAATGGGGCGTCCGCGCAAAACAACCATCGACTTTGGAAGGTGTTGCGTGAGGGGTCTCAATCGAACGCCTTTTCCTCCACACAATAAAATCGCGGTGGTGTCTTTCATAAAGTTGCAGCTTCTTCCTTGGGCTCGTGAAACAAACCCAGAACGGCATTTTGAAATCTGCCTTCAGTAAAGGCCTCGGCGGCCCGGCGGGCCTGCCGGCCCATCTCTCGCACCAGTTCAGGATTGCGGTACAAGAGCTCTAACTTTTCGGCGATGGCTTGCGGATTTCTCGACGGAACAATGAAACCACTTTTACCATCTTCAATCATCATTTTAGCACCGGTCTGATCGGTAACGATCACCGGAATGCCTGAGGCCATGGCTTCGGCTACCACGTAACCAAACCCATCGGATACCGAGGGGTGAACCAGCACATGCGAACTGCCGTAAACCTTATCGTAACCAGAGGCGCGAATTTCAACGGGGTTGAGCGAAATAGAAGGATTGCGCCCGGTCACCTCATTAAAAAATTTATTCAATGTCCGGTTTCCGGCGGTGCCCCAAAATATCAACTCGGCGTTTTTCAATTTTAGCTGCTCGTAAGCATCGATAAGATACGAAAAACCTTTTCCCGGATGCAACAGGCCCGCGCAGCTGATGCGAAACTTGGGATTCTCAAATTGACACGCCGTGAATTTTGCCATGTCTTCAATCGGCGGAGGCGCCGTGACGAGTTTGTGCGCGGGAATGCCGCGCTTTATGAAGGAAGCGTAGGCGTGGTCCGACATCACCCTGATCTTATCGGCAACCCCATACGAACGGCGGGTCAACTCTTGCTGTAGGGGATGCAGAAAACTGGTAATGCCAAAGCGCGCGAACTCGGGCTGAAGTTCACTAGCCAGGTCATCAACGTGAACATTAATTACATCGAGAATGGCGCGCGCGCCCCGCTCTTTCGCCGTTTGTAAACTCTGCGGGCACTGCCCTGCTCCGCCGACAAAATACCTTGGTGAACCTAACCCCTGCTTAACGATGCGATCAAACTGATTTGACTCACAAAGGGTGATCCAGTCGGTTCGACGCCTTAGCATCGGAATTTTTTTAATCATCTCAGCCAACTTTGAAGGCGGTACGAGCGCCGGCCGTACGCCGGTCATGACGCCACGGCAAAACAGCGTCACGTCAAAAAAGCCGTTTAGGGCTTGCACCCAGTGAAACAAGTTCAGCCCTTGGCCGCCCGATAACGGTCTGGCGTCCAGCGCCAATACACAAGACTGGCGTAAAGCGGCGGCTTTCATCGGAGACTCTAAGACCTCAATTTATTCAGGGGTTGGGGCTAATGTAGGGCGGACAGAGAATAGTCCACACCTAAATAGGATACCTCAGGTACGCCGCGAAAGAGCTTCTTTTGCACACGAAAAAGCAAATCGACGTCCTGATTCTTTAAGCCCTGCGGCAAAACCTCGCCGAAAAAAACAACGCGGAGCGGTGTTTTTCGGGGGTCGACCAACGTAAGGGCGGTGTGTTTATCGAGTCCGGTGGCCTTATCCTTCATGTGCACCACCTTCTCGACTCGGCCCTTCAAACGAAAGCACGGCTCCTCAAAGCCATGGCCGAACGGACGAAGGCCTAACACCGTGTCCGCAAAATCGCCGCCCAGGCCCTGCGGGGTCACTTCAAAATCATACTTAAACGAGCTCTCCCACATTCCGGGCTTCGCGGTGCGCATCCCTTGGGCAAATTCACCCATGCGATCGCGAATTTTTTGTTCGTTCTCCAGAGAAAAAGTAAAACCGCCGGCGGCGCGATGCCCACCGAATTTGGTGAAGAGATCTTTTGCTGCGCTCATCGCGTCGGTGACGTCAAAACCGGCTATCGAGCGGGCCGAGCCTTTGCCGATGCCCCCTTGCCTTGCGAAAAGCCAGGTGGGTTTCCAAAAAGTTTCGGCAATCCGGCTTGCGGCAATTCCCACCACTCCCGGATGCCAGTCACCGCCCAAAAATAAGATCGGGGCGTCTTTATAAGCCATGGCCTCTTTCAACGCCTCAGCGACAATCACTTCTTGAATCGATTTTCGCCGGGTGTTGCAGCTTTCCATCTTTTCGACCAGCGGATCAGCATTTTCTTCTAAAAAAGCTTTCACCACCAGTTCGGCATGTTCTAGTCGCCCCACCGCATTGATGCGGGGACCGAGCCGAAACCCCACGTCGCTTTCGTCGATATCTCCAAATAGTGAACAAGCATCGCGCAGTTTCGAAAAGATCGGCCGCTGACTTTTTATCAAGGCGCGAATCCCCTGTCGGGCTAAGCTGTGGTTTACCGCGTTGAGCGGCACCACATCGCAAATCGTCGCCATTCCCGCCAACGCCAACAAATCGCCCCACACGCCGGGAAGTGGTTGCCCCAGTTTTTCGGCCAAGCGGCGAAGCAAAACAAACGTGATTCCGCACCCACAAAGCTCTTGATACACCGGTTCGGGATGCAACTTTGGATTTAGCAGCAATGCCTCGGGCATTTTTTCCGCTTGAATCTTATGGTGATCGGTACATAAAAAATCAACTCCGCGGCTTCGGCAATAGGCAGCCTCTTCATTGGCCGTGATGCCGGTATCCATCGTGATGATAACGTCAGCGTGATCGTCTTCGATCAATTTTTTAACGGCGTTTAGATTTACGCCATAGCCTTCTTTAAAACGGCACGGGATGTAAGAAAGAAAATTGGTGAAGCCGATAGCGTTGAAAAACCAGATCCAGCTCACGCAACTCAGCGTACCATCAACATCGTAATCAGCGTAAAGCGCGATGCGCTTACCGGCTAGAATGGCGCCCTTCATTTTCTCGGCAATGGCCTCAACCCCGTGGTCACCGTACTCAAGCTTATCTAACGGAGTGAAATGCCGTCCTTCAAATAGGGCGGTCTTTAACTCATCTAGCCTAGAAATCTGACGCGAGGTGCGCGCTGTCCAATGTTGATATCGATTGCCCACGAAAGTGACGTTAAAGGTAACGGTGACCTGGGGCAAGTCGAGGCGGTGCGCTTACCTCTTTTTCGCGACCAATTTCATTTCAACGCTCTTTATCTTATCGGCCATCGACTGGGCTTTATCGATGCGCGTTCCCACTTTGATACTGGATGAGAGGCGGGGAACGCCTTGCTCATGAAGGGTTTCGTGGCATTCCTTGATCGCGGCGAAGACCTCATCCCACTCGCCCTCGATGTTGGTTCCATAAGCATGGAGATGAGTCTTCAATTTATACCGTTTTAGAATCTTTTCGCACTCGGCGACCTGGCTCGATACGGACAGGCCCACCCCAAGGGGAATGACACAAAGATCAGCAATGGCTTTCATGCAGGTGAGTTTAATAGAGCAAGGCCAGCAGGACAATGCCGCCGGCAACGATGGCCATAAAGCGGTCGGTTCGCTGGTTGAACTGGCGAATGCGTCGATCAAGGTCGGTAAGCGACTGGCAAGCTGGCTCTTTTGCCTTACCGACAACCTCGACAAAGTAGCCGCCGAGGGAGAGAGTGTCGGTCAGAAAGTTCTCGAAGGCTTTGCGGATCGTGTGAATGAAGTGCCCAACCCCCCTCTGAAAAGAGGTTTGTTCAGGTGGAATCACGTTTAAAAGCAGAATTTTTAATGAGTTACGCATGAACGGGGGATTTATAACACTCCGCATCATTTGCCGCTAGAGAGAACTTTGGGCGAGACCGGTTGGTTTTTTAGAGAAACGGCGCAAATGCCTTAGACCAAAGGTTTTTCACGTTTTTAATATAGACACATCCAATACCAGCAGCTAAAAATGGGGGTCAATTTTACGAGGAAACTCCTCAAAATTTGGGCAGCATTTGTTTAATACTGCCCTTGTAGCTCAGGTGGTAGAGCACGTCCTTGGTAAGGACGAGGTCACGGGTTCGAGTCCCGTCGAGGGCTCCATTTTTGGTTTAGCACAAGCTTCTGAAAGGTGAGTTATGGCAAAGGCAAAGTTTGAACGCACAAAACCCCACGTGAACGTGGGAACCATCGGTCACGTTGACCATGGCAAAACGACGCTGACCTCAGCATTGACTACGGTATTAGCAAAAAAAGGGTGGGCGGAAGCCAAGCGTTACGATCAGATCGACGCGGCTCCCGAAGAGAAAGAGCGTGGAATCACGATCGCCACCTGCCATG
>JAYSWN010000038.1:0-40799 GCA_043718025.1 Pseudomonadota bacterium | reverse complement strand
GCGGCAAGCTCTTCGCGAAAGGCCTCTTTCAATTTTGCTTCGAGGTCGCTCACACTCGGTAGGCCTCCATGGCTTTGCGTAGTTCTTGACCCAGAGTGTTCAAGTTTGAAACAGCGCGTTCCAGGCCACCGGTTCCACTGGCGGTCTGTTGGCTTGCTTGCAAAATATCCTTCATGGCCTGGGTCATCTGCTCTAGGCCGATCTGCTGCTGGTTGGTGGCACCCATGATCTGTTGAAACGCCTGGATACTCTCTTGGGTGGTTTTCACCATCTGGTTGATCGTGGTGTGAGTGATTTCGACAGTGGACCGACCTGACTCCACTCTTTTGACCGCCTCTTCGGCAAGCATCACCGAACTATTAATTCCCTTTTGTATTTCACCCAAGATGGCGCGAACTTGAAAGGTTGACTGCTTCGCTTGGTCAGCCAGATTCTTAATTTCGTGAGCGACGATTGAAAAGCTACGGCCATGTTCACCGGCGGCGGCGGCTTCAATCGCGGCGTTGAGCGCGAGAAGGTTAGACTGCTCCGCAATATCATTGACGTTACTGATGATTTCACTCACCGCCTGGGCTTTTTCACTAAGATTAATAATGTGCTCGGCCACGGTTTCGAACTGTTGGCGGATTCCTTCCATCATTTTGCTGGTGTTTTCTACTGCCTCAACGCCTGATTGACTGGTGTTGGCGCTGGTTTCCGCTTGCGAGGCCACTTCTTTAGCGCGCTCGGAAATTTGGTGACCCGATTGCCGAATTTGCTCCATCGTCGCGGTCGTCTCCTGAACGGTTGCGGCTTGCTGTTTAGTGCTGGCCGCTTGCTGCTGAGTGGCTGAAAAGATTTCATTAGCTGCCGCCGAGAGCTTCTCGGTCGTGCCCCACGTCTGCACCGCCATTTTTTTCAGTCCTTCGAGCATGGTGTTAATCACCGCCGAAAGCTGTCCGATTTCGTCTTGCGAAGTGACCCGAATTTTATCTTGCAATAGATTGCCTTGAGCAATTTTTAGCGAGACATCCACTACAGCCTGTAAGGGGGTGACGATGCCGCGAATTATTTTGAGGCTAAGAATAAGAGAGAAGATCAGAATAAAACCGATGATGCCGATTTGCTGTTTAAACATCAATTGCATCCGACCATCTGAGTGATTTTGGACCGTGCGCACCACTTGATTGGTGGCGGCGTAGAGTCGTTGGTTGCCGGCGACAATCTCGTTGAGTTTGGCCGCGTAGGCCGCGTCGTGAACCGTCTCCTTCACTAACAAATCGGCTTTTAAGCTGATCTCACTCATGATGTCGCGAACCTCATTTAGATTCTGCTGAATCTGTTCGGTCGGTGCCTTAAGCACTTGGCCAACCGGTTTGCCTTCGAGGTCAAAAACTAATCCACCAACGGTCATGGCGTGTAACGAATCGAAAAACTGCTTACGCGTGCCCAAGTAGTCTGCGGTAAATCCACCGGTCACCATCAGCACTTCCGCAAAGTGGCGCTGCGCCAGAACTTGCTGCTGACCGGCGACATCAACTAACAGAGTCAGCGATTTGTTTTGGCTGGTGGAGTAGAGATTTGAGCCCACAATAAAGGCGATGGTGAGTACCAAAACCCCTAGGATCATTCCTATTTTGTTGCCTACGCTGAGCCGACCGAGCAGCCCCATTTTGGTCAGGGGTGCCGCCGCGTGAATTGCGCCGGTTCCAGCGATTGGCGTGGGCGCCACGGCCGTGGTTTCCTGGCTTTTATTTTTCTTCTTAAAGAGTTTTGACAGCATCGTTTTCCTCGTTGAAAAAAATTAGAGATAGCCTTCTGCAAGCGCTACAGCGTCTAAAAGGATAATTCCATCGGCGCCCCAGGCTCTGAAATAGGTGTTTAGCTCGGGGCATTGACCCCAAGCACTCTGGGTAAATTTGGGAATGGTGGTCAGTGCTTCAATTCGCGGCACGGATATTCCCACTCGATCTAACCCGCGCTTTATGAGTAGAAAAAATCCTTGGTCCTTAGTTTGTGGCCGGGCTTTTCCCACCAGCACCCAAGGATCCAATATCGGTACAATCTCGCCCTGAAACGAAATAAACCCTATGAGCTCCGGCGGTGAGCCGGGTACGTCGGTTAGTATCGAGGCTTTTAAAACGTCGGAAACCAAAGCCAATGGAACCGCCATGCTTCCCTCCAAAAAGGGGACCATTAGCCAGCGTTCGGTACTTTCGCGCTTTTTCTCTAAATCTCGTTTAGCGTAACGTTCGGCGCGTTCTTGATAGACCCTTTCGATTCGTCGGGGGTCTTCTTTAACCGTGGTTAGCCCTTCGATCGAAGCTTGCAGCTCATTCTTTACTTTTTCCCAATCGAATGCGGTCGAACCCATACGGTACCCTATTTTTTGTCGGCGGCTTGCAGCGCAAACCGTACCATCGTTAACGCGTCTTCCACTCGGAGCTCTTCTCGGGCATAAATCATTTCTGACGGCGCTTGGTTTGCGAGTTTAGCTTCGATTCTTTCCAAAATCTTGGTGGCTTCGGGGAGGTCGCCCACCTTGCGGTAGATCATTGCCAAGTGAAATTGGGCTGGAAAAAAGTCGCGCCGCAGATAGAGTACCCGCCTGAAGTTCTTTTCCGCTTCACTGGTATCGCCCAAATTATAGTTCACTAGGCCAAGGTAGTGATGGGCCTCGAAATTCATCGAATCGTTCTTAATTAGGGTTTCGAGTAAGTGTTTTGAATGGCTGAGTTTGCCGGAATTAGCGCCCGCCATTGCGGCGTCCAGAGTTACCTGGTTCGCGGCTTCGGGATCGGAAGCGGTCCTGATTGTTCTGACCGCCGCCACTGGCGCCACTTTCATCTTTTCGGACTTTCTACCTACAGAATTTGGCAGTAGCGGCTTGCGGTAAAGTAGAGAACCGGGAAATAAAACTGGCTCGAACCACTTTTCAAAATCGGGTCCCACTTCGGCCGGGGCCACGGCCAGATATCCCCCGGGAACCATAGCTTCAGCAATGTTACCAAGGAATGTACTGAGTGTTTTCGGGTCGAAGTAGATGAGAATATTGCGAAGAAAGATAATGTCGAAGCCAAATAGATTGTGAGCCGCGGAGGGGATGGGGTCGCTTGCTAGGTTGTGAAATATAAAAGTTACGCCCTGGCGGTACTGATCGCGAATTTTGCTTTTCTTTTGGTTTCGTTCGAAATACTTATCCCGGTCTGAGTCGCTCACTCCACGCAAGCTCCACTCTTCGTAAACGCCGGCATTGGCCTTGTCCAGCGAGTCAGAATTAATGTCGGTGCCCACCAGAAGCGGGGCCGCATCTCCGAGCATTGCCGAGAAATTATCTTTAAGCAGAATTGACAGGGAGTATAGCTCGGCGCCATTTGAGCAGGCTGCGCTCCAAATTTTTAAACTTTGTCCGACGGCCTTACGGCCCAGGAGCTCGGGAACTACTCTCTTTACCGCTTCGAACTGCTCACGGTGTCTGAAAAAATAGGTTTCTCCGACGGTTAACTCTTTAGCCAAGAGGTTGAATTCTTTTTCGCCTTTTTCTCGATCTTGAAGAAAGGCCAGATATTCGGTTTCATTGGTGATTTGTAAATCGGCCATTCGGGCTCGCACTAGCCGTTCTAAGTCGGCTGGGTTCGCCTCAAGGTACTTTAGTCCTGATCTAGCAATAAGAAAGCGAGGTACCATTTCGAGCGCAACGAGATTCTCATCCGCATTTTTCTGCGTATTTGAATAGTGAGCCGCTGTTTTTTGAGAAGGCTTTGTCATTTGGTTTAGGCGGCAATGGTCTTAAGTAGCTCTTCCTCTTTTTTCTTGATGGTGATCAGGTCTTCATATTCTTTTGCCTTCCCGAGTTCGTCGCGAAGTAACAGTTTGCTTACGCTTAATAGCGAAACCCGCTGCTCGTTGATGGTGACTTCGGCTTCCATTAAATCTAGTGCCCCCGTCGATGTCTTTAGTTGCGCAACGTCTTTATCGGCGACCACGTGAACGCCAAGGGCTTTCTCAATTATGAATCCCATTGTCCCATTGGCTGTTTTTACGAGCAGAATTGGGGTGTAAAGAGAAAGCGAGACTTCGCTCGTTCCGAACAGTCGATCCATTCTGAAGACGGGTACAATCTTTCCACCGATATTGAGCATGCCCTCCATAGAACTTGGCATGCCGGGAGTTTTCGAGAGCTTAGCCATGGGCAAAAGCTCTTCCACCTCTTCGGCGCGCAAAGCGCAGCGGTATTCTTTGACTTGAAAGACGATTACCGTCATCGATGCCTTTGGAATTTAATTTTTCAGGAAATTAGGAGCGTCAGCGTTTACTCGCCAAAAAAAAGCGAAATGCTGACGTCCGGAAAAATAGGTCTCTTATCATTATAAGCGGTTAAGTCATTTCATAAAAGGAGGTAGCTAACTTTTAGAAATTATTTAACCACGTAGAGCTTTGGCTTTAACGCAATGTGGGGCGCCAAAATTTTGGCGCTGGCCTTGTCGATGCCATAGCCCGAGAAAGCAAACGAGCCATTGCGGCTAGTTCGTTCGAGGGTAAGGTTTCCGTTTTCACCAAAGGCCTCGCGGGCTAACTCGGTGGCGCGCTGCAAGATCATCTCCTGGCTCAACCCTGGCTTGGCTTTGAAGTACGCTAGAAATGTGGCGTATGATTCAAACTGGACTGAATACTCTTCTTCAAAACGAACAGACCGCAAACGAGCATTACGAGGTAACACTTAAGAACTCCTTTTTTGCTAAAATGCGGGGAAGGAACTAACGAAGGTTTAGTATGCGCTCTGCTACGCGACGCATCAACTGTAACTTTTTAGACTTAGTGCCGAGAAACGGCATCCCTATTAAGGGGGATGAATTCAGGCGGTATTCACTAATATGGGCTGGATAATCAAAGTAATCTGGAGCTACCGCAACGAGATCGTCCTCACGCTTCAGCTCCTAGAAAAGATGCGAAAGAGCGCCGCTGAAACCGCCGCCGAATATATTCGAATCCAAATTCGCAAGAGTCTGGTGAAAGGGTTGGCCAGTCTGGCGTTTCAGATTTCGCTGCTATTTGTGGCCCACAAGCTGTACCAATATCGGAGAACGCTTCACAGTGAACTCTATGCTTCGTCAGTATTGTGGCTCATTACGTTGAATAACCTTTTCCAGTTTTTCTTTTTTTCGCTTCCTGAACTGAGGGGCCTTTATAAGGTGCTGAGGGGGAAGGTGGGATTTACGCTAAAGCACTTTCTTGGTGTTTCGGTGGTAACTGAAATCACTCGTCCCCATCTTTTGATTTTGATTTTCTGCTTGGGGTTAGGGATCGGATCGCGATCACAGATGGCGAGGTCCTTTTCGTACTTCGAACCTTGGATAAAGTTGGCGGCAAAAAAATAGTGGCATCGGCCTGCTTTCGCACGACCGGTGCCACTGCCTAAAACAGCGGATCAGAAAGGGACGGGAAGGCTCGGATCGCCAAAGTAGTTAGCGGTCCAGTTCACCCAACGCATTTCTTGGGCGTTGATGTATTTCAAATGCATCTCTTTCGAAGCCTGGTGAGCGGCGCCGAATGTTTTTGCGACGCCACTTACCATAGCGTGGATAAATTGGCGGTGTACCATGTGCGAGGTTCCTGGCGTTTTGGTGCTGCTTGGGTCCGGATCCTCGGGCGCTAACCCGTAGGCCGAGTTTCCCATCGCGGCAAAGGCGGCCGCGGGATGACGGGCCAGTTTGTCTACGATAGAGCCGTCGAAGAATCTCCCCGCCAGACAGCCCTGAGTGTAATAAAAAAATGGATTTGGATTGGTGAACTTGGGCATCCCGAAAGTGGTACTCAGCTTCATGTTGTAAGAAGTGTTTGAATGGCCCAAATGATTTACCAAGGCGTAGTTTCCTGAATTCATCATTTTTAGAGCCGTGCTTCCCGACCAGCTTCCTTTTCGGTCATCCAGCTCATCTACCTTCCATTCGGAGCTTAGTCCTTTCGTCATAAAACCGTGGTCATCTGAGCCGCCCACGAGTTGAATCAGGTAATCCATGCCAGAGAGATTAAGCTCCGGAAAAAGTTCTTCCCCGGCCGACAGTGCATTTTTTGATAATTTGTTTTCAGCCGCCCAGATACTTTTCTTAACGAAAGAGGCGACATCGGTGTCGGATTCTAGGGTCGCTCGCCCCACCGAAACTTCCGAAAGAAAATCAACGTCGCCGTTATTTTCTCCATCGTTTGGTTCGCCAAATTTGCCATTTCCGTTTCCGTCGAAGGTTCCGTCTAGGTTAGAAAAGTAGATGTCTCCGGCAATCTCTTCGGTGTGATCGCTCCAAACCGCATTTAGGTAAACGCGGATTTTTGACCACAACTTTCGGTTAGCGATCACTTCACCGCCGCCGGAGGTTTTGGCCTTTCCGGCCAGCAGCACGAAGCGAATCGCTGATTGTTCATATTCCTGCTTAATAAAATTTCTAATCTTAGCGGCGTCGTCGTTGCCTTCAGTTTTTAAAACGTCCGTTAGCCGAACCACTTTAGAGACCAAATTTCGATTCGCTAAACTATCTTGCAGTCCTTTGAGATTATTTTCTCCGGCGTAGTCGGCAACTAAAGAGGTGGCAATGATTAGGTAGTCATACTTAGCTCGGCGTTCCGCCCGTTGGGTGAGAGCTTCGGGATTGGCAACTAATGCTTCAATTGAATTGCGTTGCTCTCGGGTTAAGGGCGCGCCCTGGTTCGGGGTGTCCTCAAGCAGAAGCCGAACGCTCATGCTATCGCCCCAAGTGATCGTTTCTCCCTCTACGGAAAGAGGAAAAGCGTTGATACTGGCAATCTCTACGCCGTGTTTTATTTGCCGGTTTAAAACCGCATTCTGTTGGGGGTATCGCCTCGGAACGCGCGGTGCTTCGACCAGATTGCGATTTGAAGGAGGGTGTTGTAGCCAACTCAAAGGCGCCATGCCTTTAGACAACACCACCGTACCGGTCGATGAACTTTCGTTGTGACGCACTGATTCGATGCGCGCCACTCTTTTTCCAATCGGCAAGGCCACATTGAGGTGAACCAGTGGAACCTTGGGCATTCCGGCCTCAATGGTTGAGGGTAAGCCTGGTATCTCGGGGATCGTGCCTTCAGCACTTCGGGTCAAGTTGACCCCAGGCAGTTGAATCTCGATTTGAATTACGTTCTTATCGGGGAGCGGCAGCACTTGAGTTGTTACTGCATCGGCAGCAAAAACTCCAACGGAGAGCAGGGACGAAACTACACCAAGCCACACTCGGGCGTATTTCATACAATCTCCTAATTTTTTTTGGACTTTTTTACGGACCCTCCGATTGTACTCCCGCTCGTCGTCATTGCACAGCCGTGAGCCTCTTTTGGAGTTTGCAGGTGTGGGCGGGAGCCCGATCTTATCTCAAAAAAAAGGCCCAGGTTCTGATCCAGAACCTGGGCTTTTTAAAATGTTAAGACCGAGAACGCTGATTAGAGGCTGACGGTCCAGATTGCTTGGAGCGTGCCTTCACTGAAAGCGTTGCCGACGGTCAATGCGGTCAAGTTTGGTGCAACGAGATTGTCAGTACGGAAACCGACACCTACGGTGTGCGTTCCGTTGATCTCATAGTTAATTTCCGGCCACGCCCAGAACTTAGCTTGCCAGGAGCTGCCGAACGTTGAGCCAGCGAACTCGTGGTTGCGCATAGCGTCGAGGATGATCGGCAACGAGAACGACAAGTTTTTCAAGAGGGCAACGTCTAGAGTCAACTCAACCCGGTTTTGGTAAATTGGGTTGGCTTGGTTTGCCCCTTTTGAATTAACAAAACCGTTCTGTGAATAAATTTGGAACATCGGAACTTCCGCGATGCCCAGTTTCACGCCGCTACCAACGTCGGTCTGCAAGCGAAGGGCATTGTAGATAGTTGCGACGAAGCCACGGCCCGAAAGGGAATTGTCGGTCGGAGTGTAGATACGTGGTTGGTACGACAAGGTGGTCTTTTTGCTCGCACTTACCCAAATGTCATTTACCCGTAAGCGTAAGAAACCGCCGTCGCCGCGAAGGTTAACGCCTTGGCCGGTTCCGGAAGCCGGAAAGAGATCGGTGACCAGAAACTGAGCGTAAGACAACTTGGTTTTGGCATTGAACTGGTAACCAAGCTCGATCGTGTCTTCTGTTTCCGTAACGCCGCTGCCGTTACCGCGCGAGGGGCGAATTTCAAACACACCGAAGACTTTGCTTTCGGATGGTAGCGAAATAGTTCCCGTTGTAGTCGGCGATGCCGAGGTAGAAGCCGCGCTGCTGGGCGTGTTTGTTGTCGAGACCGGCGCCGCAGTTTTCGCTGCCGGAGCCAATGCGCTACTTGCCGAAGGCTGAGGAGCGGCGATTGCCAACCCTCCAACGATTCCAGCCAACAATCCAAATCGTGAGTAACTGATCATGAGTTTCTGTCCTTTCCCCTTGCGAGGCAAACCTGTTTCGAATTCTGCAATGTTTGAGCTTTAACGCACCATATCAAATTGAGAGGGTCAGTCCAACATCTTTTTTTGATTTCAGCACCTTAGGGTAGGCTGGAGACCCTTATTGGTGACGGTTTTTGGCACTCTGAAGGGAGCCGGTCCAATGGCAAATTACGCCGGACGAGCAGTTTTAGTGAGTGCAAACGGCAAACTTCCGCAAAGTTTTCATTAAGATGCCGCGCTAATCGACTACCGATTGCGGGGTAGGCCAGCCACCCCTTGTCTTGGAGGATCCAATCGGGGGGGTGGGTTTCGAGCCTTTCGCGAAAACGGGTCTGCCAGCGAATCAGCCCCCCGTAAGTGGCGGGCACGGTTACCGCCATGTCGTCATAAACGTTCAATTGCTTCGGCGAAATGCCGGCTAAAGAGGCCACCCGCAGTGCCGTTTCTCCTAAGGCGTAAATCGTTTGCGGGGGCAACTGCCTAAGCGCCGCCGCTAAGGCACGCGCTTCGGTTGGCGCTTCATGCCGTCGGGCCAAACTGCTTTGAATCAATTGCAACGAGCAAACCGCCATCATTACTGCGGCCGCCACGTGGCTGAGACGTAGCGAATGCTTTCGCCGAAGTTCGTTCACCACGAGGCCCAGCACGACTCCGGTTCCCAAAAAAAGATGGCTACTGGCTCGGCCCAATAAGGCGCCTCCCCATAGGGTCGAGAAACAAAAGAAAATCACCGCCCCTTTTTTTTTCGGCGATTGGGGCCAGCTCCATAACCAAAACCAAAACAAAAGCTGAAGTGGAAAAAGTGCCAGTCGGCCCCAGTGTTGAGGAAAATCGCCGATCAGCTGGGAGGGCGTAATTCCCCACGGGAAAACTAAAAACAATAGAAGTCTCCAGCCGCTCTTGTCGGCCGAGTTCTGAGCATACGTGATCGGAAGCCACACGGCGTCCCACCAGTAATTGACTCCGCCGCCGGTTACTCCGATTAAAAGCAGGCCGGCGATTAGAAAAAAGAGAAACCAAAGTAACGGTCTAAATAAGTTTCTAAAGTGGGCGGCTTCGCCGTTTAAGAGATAGCTCAGTGCAAAGGACGCCACGCCGGCAAGGCCCACGGTCTGTTTAGTGTGAAAAGCGAGGGCAAAGAGCAAGCCGCTTAGCCACGCTCGATTTTTTCCTGCGGGCGAAAAAAAGAAGAGGGAGAAGGCCAACGCCACCAAAACGTAGGCAAGGTGGTCATTGTAAAAAGATCCGAAGGGGGGAAGAAAGGCCATCGCCGTGGCAAGTGCGGCCACGCCGCCCGCAAAAAAGTTTGCTGTGACTTGGGTGACGGTGAAGAAGGCCAGGGCCGTCATGGCGACATTTAGCAGGCCAGAAAGTAAGGCCCACGCCAATGGCGGCGCAAAGGCACTAAAAAAAAGGCCGCCCAATAGCGGTGCCACGGGTCCCTGCGGCAGACTAAAATCACGATAGGGAATCTGGCCCGCCGCCACCCGCATGGCACCTTGGTAAAAAATTAACGCGTCTTTGTTCAGTGATTGAGTGGAAGTCAAAGCGGCGGTGAAAAATGCCAAAGCTAATAGTGTTAGTAGGGCGCCGCGATGCATGCTTTGAGCATTATAGGCACAGCCGTGGCGAAGAGGAGCCGCGAAGAGTCGAGTATTTCAACGACTCATCGCTCGGAAATGTCATCAAGGGTAATTTTAGCCGTCTCGCCCGCCGCCGAGGTTCTGCCATTGACTGAGTTAAGATTTCGTTTGGGTACGGATTTAATTTTTTCGGCCAGCAAGATCAGCTTTTTCTGTGGCGCATCTCTATCGGTAGGGGTTCCCACCATGTCGTTCACTTTTTTCTGCGCAACCCGAGCCGCCGTCACAATGTCCATTTTTAACTTTGCCTGGGTATCGGCGATCACTTGGTCGGTTAATGAATCAGAGGCTTGCGACGCCTTTTTTAGCGCTTGGGTTGCTCTGTTGCTTTCGGCCTGAATTAAGGCGGCGATTTTGCCGGGGCCCGAATTGGAAAGCGATTCTCCGGTTGCCGATGGTGAAAGAGGCTCTTCGGCGCTGGTGGCAACGCCCTCGGTCAAGGCGATGGGCACGCTCTGGCTGCCAAGCGTTTTAGTTTCGCGGGCCGCGGCGGCAGCTGGTGGAGCGGCGGCTCTCGGCGATTCGCCACTTTTCTCATTTTTTTTATTGGCCAGGGCGGACACTAAAAAAGCATTGGTCACGGCGGGTGAGGCGCCGCGACTGGCCGACGAGGTGGCGCCCAATACGGCAAGTTTTGCGGCGGCTTCGTAGTTGTTCTGCCCAGATGCAGTGGCCAAAAACACCGTATTTAGAGCCATGAATGCCCCAAAAAGCTGAAAAATCGTTGCCGCGTAGGCCTGCATAAAGTTCCCCTTACCCCATTAAGAGTGCAGGGCTCAAGCCAAGGCGCTGGGCGTGTAGCAGGCTTGAAGAGGATACTGGTTTGCCAATAAGGGGGGCAAAAGAATACGGCAAAACTCTAAGTACTGGAAAGGGCAAAGTAATCCCTGTCCACTGGAGTTACATTGGTCTTAGCCGGTTGATTAGAAGATGACGGTATTAGACAAGCGATTAGGCTCTAGGTTCTAGCTCAGCTAGAACGATGTCTTCCCATTGATCGACGACTTCGGTCGTAGTATCAGCGTTCTCCAACTCTAAAGTGCCGGTCTTCAGGCGTTTCTTTAGGTCTTCCAAAATATTATGAACGATGGTCTCGGCCACTTTGTATTTGTTCATCCGAATCTTTTACATGACCGCTTGGTGATTTGAAAACCCTAATTCCATCGCTAGGTTAATTTTCTTTTCGCTTGAAGAGGGTCGCCGGAAAGCGAAAGCCATTTCCCAGGTTGTGATCGGGGGCATCAAACAGTTTTTGGTACCCTTTTGACTCGGCGAGTTTAAGTGTTTCGGCCGGATCAATAAATCCGGTCAAAATATATCGGGGGTGCCTCGTCGCTAGCGACTCAAAGTGCTCCTTTACGGTTTTACTAAAGGCCGGTCCGAAGTACCCGGTCTTGGCCACCCTGGAGGCAATGTCGGGGGTGTCGATCACGTCGCCCCCGTAACCGGTTTTGAATAAATGGTAGCAGTCGCTCCAGACCTGATCGCGGGGAAGGCGCCTCAGCCCTTGCAGCAGATGATTGGCCCGCGGCGAATCGCTCCAGAGCCGATCGGTCAAATCGCCAATCTGCTCCCACGGCAGCCCCACCCACGCCAGTAGGCAGAAAATCACCCGCCATTGGGGTAAGCGCACTTCGACTGCGGTAAAGAGGTGCATTCCCATGGTCCAGATCAAGATTAAGACCGGGTAGTAGTAGCGCACTCCCCCGCCCACGCCGTTTTTGTAATAGCTGTAGGCGTGAAGCAACCAAATCAGGCCAACCGCGATCGCCCAAAAAGCGAGTTCGCGTTTCTTTTCCCGATTGACCCAAAGGGTAAGCACGGTGGCTACCGTGGCACCGGCGATAAAGATCTGCCCCGCATTGAGCAGCTGATTCGGCACCAGCTGGAATCTTTCGGCCGGAAAAGCACCCCAGCCGCTTTCATCGGTAAAGATGCCAAAGAAGCGGCGGTAGTATTCACCGAAGTTAAATCCAAATTCATAGAGTACTAACGCGAACGAAATAGCCACGAAGACACCGGCGAGCCAGGTCAGCGCTTTGAGAAGCCCTTTTTTATCAAAAGAGTCGCGCTCGGGAAGCGTGTAAGAAACCAGACTGCCAGAGATATAAAACGCGGCGATCGGAAAGAAACGCCAGCTGGTGTGAAACACCACGGCGCCCAGTGCGCCTACGATGATGAGCCAGCTTTTTTTACGGACGCGCCAGCTCTCAACGATTCGCGGTGCGGTGAAGTAGAGCAGTAGGTTAATGAAAAAAAACGCCGTGGGGTCGGGCCGGCCGATCACCGTGGCCATAGGGTCGGTGACCGTGAGCAGTAAGTAAAAAGGGCAAGCAACCAAGATCGCATCCATCAGTTTTGGACGCCAGCCCCACGCCGCAAAAACGAAAGAAAGAGGAAGCAGCGGAACAAAAAATCGGATGACCTGAAAACTCTCTAAAAAGGGTAGTAGAAAATGAATCGCTCCTTTGGCAATGGCCTCGATTGGGCCATAGACCATGTTGATGAAGGCCACCTTTGATCCATCATAAATATCGATGCCCGCTTCGCGCGCCAAAATGTGCAGCCACACGGTGCTTTCACGCACCTCCAACTCAAAGGGAAACTGAAAGCACAAAAAGGCAACCGAAAGGGTGATTAGGGCAAAAGCAAAAACAGAGAAGGTAAGTAACCAGAGCGAGAGTTGGTGTTGCGTGCGCGATGAGAAAAGCATCCGGCCTAATCATAACCGACGCGCGACCAAAATGTTTGGGGTTCGGCGCGTCAAGAAAAGACGGCGGCTTTCAGCCGAGAAACAATGTTAAAATGTGGGCAATCATGTCCAACCCCTTGTCGAATGTTTCAGAGGCTAAGCCTTTTACCGTTGTGGAAAGGCGAACCGGCGCCGTTCCCGCGTTAAACACGGGTGAAATCTGGAATTATCGCGAACTGCTCGTCTTTTTGGTGTGGCGCGACCTTAAGGTTCGCTACAAACAGACTATTCTCGGCGTGCTGTGGTCTTTTTTTCAGCCGCTGCTCACTATTTTAATGTTTACGGTAACCTTTTCGAAATGGGCCAAGATTCCTTCTGACAATTATCCTTATCCGCTTTTTGTTTTTTTAGGGGTGCTGGCGTGGAATTTTTTTGCCGCCGGAACCCGCAACGCCGTGAACAGCATCACCTCCAGTGCGGCGCTGATTAGCAAAGTGTACTTTCCGCGGATACTTTGTCCGTGCTCGGCGGTGGCCGCCACGCTGGCCGATCTTCTGGTGGCCTCAACTTTATTAATTCCGTTGGCAATGCGTTACACCGTGGCGTGGAGCTTTTCGGGCATCCTGCTCGCGGTGGCGATTATTGCGAGCATCGGCCTTTTGTCTTTAGGAATTGGACTGTGGCTTGGCCCAATCAACGCGCGCTTTCGTGATGTGGCTCAGGTGCTGCCTTTTGCTTTTCAACTTTGGATGTACGCTACTCCAGTGATTTATCCCATGGCGATTGTGCCCGAAAAGTACCGCTGGCTTGTGTCGTTGAATCCGATGGTGGCCTACATTGAAGGGTTACGGTGTGGGCTACTGGGGCGGCCGATCGATTTTGGCGCCTTAGGGTGGTCATTGGCGGTTACGGTTATTGTCTTTGTGACCGGCCTCTTTTTCTTTCAAACTCGCGAGGCTGATCTCGCCGACTATTTGGGTTAACTTGATATGAGACCAGCCATACGCGTCTCCAACCTTTCAAAATCTTACTACTTGGGTGGTTTTCGCGCCCCATTGAACGATCTTCGCGAAACCATTGGGCACCTGCTCAAAAGTTTTGGAAAGCCAAAACCGGAGTCTGCCTCGGCGGAGCTGTTTTGGGCGCTAAGCGACGTGTCGTTCGACGTGCACCCTGGCGAAGTGCTAGGCGTGGTTGGGCGAAATGGCGCCGGAAAATCTACACTGTTTAAAATTTTGAGTCGCATCACCGAACCAACTAGCGGGCGGGCCGAGATTGATGGGCGCATGGGCACGCTGCTCGAGGTGGGCACGGGCTTTCACCCTGACCTTTCTGGCCGAGAAAATGTTTTTATGAGCGGCGCGGTGCTCGGCATGCGCATGCGCGAAATCTCTCAGTGTTTCGATCAGATTGTTGAGTTTTCAGGAATCGGCCGATTTATCGATACGCCGGTAAAATTCTATTCTAGCGGAATGTACGTGCGGCTCGCTTTTGCGGTGGCCGCACACTTGCGCACCGATATATTGCTTCTCGATGAGGTGCTGGCCGTTGGCGATTATGAATTTCAACGCAAGTGCTTGAACCGCATGCAAGAGATCAGACGGGAAGGGCGCACCATTGTTTTTGTTTCGCACAACATGTCGAGCATCACCAACGTCTGTCAGCGTGCGGTGTTACTTGAAAAGGGGCAAGTGGCCAAAGTGGGGCCCGTGCATCAAGTGGTGCAAGAGTATTTACACAGCAGCATTAGCGCCGCCGCCGAAGTGAACTTTACTGAACGTGGGACCGAACCCGGCACCTCCGCCTTTAGAGTAAAAGCAATTCGCGTACGACAACAAGGGCAGCAGGGAATGGGTCGTGCCGAATTAAATCTTGTGGCGCCCATCGAAATCGAAGTCGAGTATGAAGTCACTCAAGAGGCCACTCCACTGCTCTGCGGAATTCGCCTGAAAGACATCAATGGTAGCACCGTGCTCACCACCACCAATCATGAGTCGCTTACGGTTAAGCTAGATGCTCTAGCGAGCTGCCCCTTGGCGCGAGGAAACTACCGAACGATCTGTGAATTACCGGCTCTATTTTTAAACGACGGCCTGTATAGCGTGAGCTTAGTTTTTCTGCAGCCGTTTTTCAAAGTGGAGTTAAATCTGGAAGACGTAATCACCTTCTTTGTGCATGACACCAGCGATGTTCGTAAACATTACCTGGGCCCGTGGGCCGGAACCGTTCGGCCGCATCTAAATTGGTTAACCGAAGAGGTTGGCGTTTCGTTGGCCCAGCTACCCCGCCGGGCCTAAACGGCTGATTCTTTGTGATGATTAGTAGAATGGGGCTCGTTGAAGCGCCCCTGGCCATCCTTAGCCTAATGGACCCAAAAAGCCTGAATCTTAGGCATGTTAATTTAACCGTATAATATCAATAACTTGACGGTTCTCTGTGGTTTGGACAGGGGCGGCCTTCTAACTTTTTCACAGCGCCGTCGACACCATTGAACCTAAAAGCTTGGTACGCAGCTTGCGAGGTAGATCCCTCGGGGGCAACCATGTACCGCAGCTTAGTATTCATCATCGTCTTGGGGCTATTCGCTTCTCGCCATTCCCAGGCGATCGATTACGCCGCCCAAATTAACAAGGCGAAATCCGACGCTGAGAATTTAGGCAGGCAAAGTCAATCCGGCTGGCAATCCAATGCCAAAAATGCATTACAACAGGCGGCCACCGCAAATGGCGCAAGCATAGCTGAAGTAGAGCAATATTTAGCGCAAACTACCGGCAACTCCGCCGGGTCCTTCACCAATACCAACGCCACGTTTACCGATACGGCGACGGTGAATGGCGGGTCAACCACCGCCGCCTCTAGCGGAGGCAGTCAGTACAATGGCAACGTTAATTCGACTTATTCCAATTCAGGTGGGGCAGGTTCGAGTGATCAGCGAGCGAAGTTAAACCGCGTGCTTAATTTCGCCGACAAGGATGGATTGACCGGCGTGGCTACGGATTGCGTGATGGAATTTGGCCAACGAAATGCGGTGGCCAAAGCCAACGCGTTGGGGATAGTACCTTCCGTCGTGGCGCGCATCATGGCCAACGGACAAAATCTTACCGTCGCCGACACTTGCGCTTACGTTTTGAGTATGTCCGGATTGTCGGGGATAGAAACTTTACGCGCGGTTGCCTCTGGTCAACCGGTTAGGTCTCAAACCACGCAGTACGATCCGTCGGCGCAGCAACAGCAACTGGCCCTGCAAATTGCTCAGGCCCAGCAACGCAACGAACAGGCTGTAGCGCGGCAAAGGTTTGAGGCCGAAAAAGCGGCCGCAATCGCCGCAAAACAAAAAGAAGAAGATGATGCGATGATGGTACTTCTAGCTTACGCATTGGGTAATAAATCGGGCAGTACCGACGTCTCGCAAATTTTTCAACTGCTTCAACAGGCCAAATAGCCCTCCCCAATTTCTTTCAAAGTCGCCTTCCCTCAGTGCCGAATCGTTAGTCACCACATTCGTATCCCTTTTACTTCTTACGCCCAAAAATACTTGGTATCGCCTATGCACTGTTAGTAGTTATGGGGGATTTTCGCGCTCAACGTCTGTCTAACTTTTGGCCGCTCGCCGCGGTCTTGTTCTGCGTCGTCGTTGGGGTGACTCCCGCCCATGGGACTGAAGCTCACGAAGGCGCGATGCTGCGCGAAGAGCTGGTGGCTCCGCCAGAGCCGGCCGAAGGAGAGTATGGACCCGAGATCGAACCTTCTGGCGGTTTTATCGGTAACGTGACCCGCCCCAAAAAGACTGGCGACTTCAACCTCAAGAATTTGAAACCCGAAGACTACCCAATCGAATTTTTAATTCCCTTTATGAAGGTGAGTCAGGTCTTTAAGAAAAAGGTAGAGGCCAAAGATCTGCCCAACGTCACCTCGCAGATGGCGCGAGAGGTTATTTCGCCGTCCAGCCAAAAGCCACTGCCACGTAAATGGACGACGTTGCCGTCGGAAACCAAAGAACAGATTTTACCCCCGACTGGTGTCCGATCGCTTGCTTCCACTGAAGATGCTGGACATGTGGTTGAAGGGCCCGAGGAGACTACCCCCGCAGCCGTCATTCACACCGTACGAGCGCCGGCGGGACCGACTAAGCAACTGCTAAAGAGCTTTAGGGCTTCTCAGTAGAAACGGGAGGCTCTTTTTTGAGCTCCTCCTCAATCCGCTCTTTTTGCGCGATGGCCCAGACCGGAAGCGGCCCGTCGAGGTTCACCTCAACGGCCAAACTTGCCGCCTCTCGCCCGGACTGGGGCGCTACCGAAGCAAACCAATCGGCAGATACCCGGTCTAATGCCGGCGTTGAGGCTAAATCTCTAAAGAGAAAACAGACCGCGGTTACCAGCATTAAGATCAGAAATCCAATCCAGCGCAAGGGCATCAACGGATGTTTTACAGCGGCTTCGGCGTGTTGCACTTCAAAAGTAAGTTTTTTGCCCCAAATGTCGACCGGCACAAAAAAACTTTCGATACCGGCGTCGGTGGCTCCGGTTCGTACCAACGCTTCATCGCCTTTCCAGATCACCAGCGTCACGTCCGGTGGCAACCCAACGATTAGATTGGCCAGAAACCGGGGCAGGGAGTAGCGGGCGAGAATGATTCCGTGAAAAAGGGCTCCCGACTGAAGTGGAATCTGGAACTCGAAAAAAGAATTAGGTCCTTCGCGGTAAACAAAGCCATAGGGGCGGGCCCCCTTCTTTACGAACGAGAATATTTCGCCATCTATCTTTTCGAGGGGCAGCGCTCCGCTTTCGGTGCGCGATTCGTGCCGAAAGACCTTAGTCGTACCGCGTTCTGAGATGAGCCAGGCAAGATCTAAAAGTTCAGGGGACTGGGTAAGCACCTCGTGCGCTTGTCTAGTCCACTGCCGTTCAGTGGGGGGGCCGGTTTTTTCCATGCCGTTTACCCACGAGATTAAGGGGGAAAACGCAAAGATTAGCCCTTGTTCCAGTTTGCTTTGTAGCTCAGGCCCGGGACTTCTCCATTCCGAGCGCGCGCTGTCGACCATGAGTGAGGTCACCCAGAGCGCGCCCAACAGGGGCAGGAGCAATGGCAAAACGATGGCTACCGAAATTCGTCGCAATGTGCTATCCGAGAACATCAAAATTACTGAAATTTCTGTTATTTAATCATGAACGCGCAGTTAGTGCTTGAAAATGTCGGAGTGAGGCTGCCCAGCCGACTCCTCTTCGAAAATATCAATTGGACCCTCTATGAGGGGATGAAGGTGAGCTTGGCCGGAAGAAACGGCTCGGGCAAATCTACCCTGCTCAAGATCATGGCGGGCCAGTCTGATCCCAGTCAGGGCAGCTGCAATGTCGTGGGCGGACGCCGCCTGCGCATCGGTTTTTTGGACCAGACCCTTTTGGAGAACGCCGTCTCGGGTTTGGGCGATGCAAAAAATATTTCGGCCATGCAGTACTTGATGAAAAGGCTCGACCATCGCTTGGAAGAAGAAGAAGAGATCGCCATCGAGTGGGAAGTGGGCCGCATTCTCGAGGGGCTTGGTTTTTCGACCGAGCAAAAGGCTCAGCCCATGGGCGAGCTTTCGGGCGGTTGGCTGCTTCGGGTGTTTATTGCCTTAGCGCTGCTTGAAAAACCAGAAGTGCTGCTGCTCGACGAACCTACCAACCATTTGGACATTTCGTCGATTCAATGGCTTGAAGAGTTTTTGCGCGATGAGTACAAAGGCAGTCTGGTTCTGGTCACTCATGATGTGGCGCTACAGAAACGTACTACCGATTCGCTGGCCATTTTGCACGGGGGCCGGTTTTTTTACCGCAAACACCAGCAAGATTACCTGACCTTTAGAGACTCGCTCAAAGAAGAGGCCGTTCACGTTGAAAAGGCGATGGTAGGAATCGATAGAAAGATCGAAGAAAACTTAGATTTCGCCCGCCGTTTTCGCGCCAAGGCGCAAACCGCCGCCCGGGCACAGAGTAAGCTCAAGGCGGCCGAGACTTTGCAGCAAGAGCTGAATGATCTTAAAGAGCGTTTGGAGTCCATTCGTGGCTTTGGTTACGATCTGCATTTTCGTTTCCGTTCGACCGGCGGCGGATCCAAATTTCCTATTTCGTTTTCCGATTTGAAGTTCCGTTACTCTCCTGAAAGCGACTGGATTCTTAAAAATGTGACCCTTGACGTGAAGCGCGGTCAAATTGTGGCCATTATGGGCGACAACGGCGCCGGCAAGACTACGCTGCTTAACGTGACCGCCGGCCGTTATGCGCCCGAAGGTGGCTCTTGTACTTTTGGCTCGGGCACCCAGCTGGGCTACTTCGGCCAGCATCAGCTTGAAGAGCTGTCGCTTGAAAACACCGTTTTAGAAAACGTGGCGTCCAAGGCTAAAGGAATTAGCATCGAGCAGCTCCGCGGCTGGCTGGGGGCTTTTGGCTTTGGTGGCAACAACGAGGTTGAGAAAAAAGCCCGCGTTCTAAGCGGGGGCGAAAAAGCGCGTTTGGCGCTGTTGCGCATCGTAGTGACGCCGATCAACGTTAGTTTGCTCGACGAACCTACCAACCATTTGGATTACGAGACTAAAGAACTGTTGAAAGAGGCCATTAAGTCATTCGACGGCACTACCATGCTGGTTTCCCATGATCGTGATTTTATCGGGGGGCTGGCGAATCGAATTATCTACCTGACCGCTGACCATAAAATGACCGATCATATCGGTGATTTAGATTCCTTCTTTTACAAATACCCGCAGTTCGTTCGGCATTTGGCCCCGGGCGGTGAAAAGAAGGCAGAAAAAAAGACTGAGACGTCAGGAGCCCCTCGCCCGAACGTGCCGCAACTCAGCTACGAAGAGCGGAAAAAAGTTAAGAATCTGATGAAGTCGCACGAAAAAAAGGTGTCGGCCCTTGAGGCGGACATTGAGCGCATGTCGAACGAAAAAGAGTCGCTCGCCGCCAAGGCCGCCGTTTCAAATCAAGCGCACGCTATGATTAATCTTGAGAACGCTCTGACCCGTGCCATGGCCGAGTGGGAAAAACTCTCGTCTGAGCTCGAAGTTCTGCGCGGTAAGATGGGGATCCTCTCCCCAGAGGCCGATTAGAAATTCGTCACTTTGCCCCTTCGCCCCGCTGGCCGGGAGAATCTCCGGCAATAAGCCGGTCAGTTAATTTCAAAAAATTTGTTTACGTAACACAGATTTGATTTGCCCAGGTCGATACGAAAAATATCGCGCTCGGTGGTCCAGGCGGTGTCGCCAAATTTAACTTCGAACAACACACTGCGCATCTCTTTCTGCCCGGTTTTTTTCTCGTTTAGTGCCGTGCGTATTTTCACCGGTGTTTTCAAGGTGTGCTCGTAATCAAACTCTCGCTCAGTAGAGGAACTCGACTTGGTGGATGCCTTTAACGTTACGTTGATTGCCTTGCCGGAGTCGCATTCCATATCGATTGAAAAGCCACTGGGCATTTCGCATTGCGAGGTTGGGATTGAGATCGACACTTCAACCTGCTTGTAGCCTTTGCGGTTTATTTCTGGCACTTCGAAGAGATTGTAAATCTCTTCGGGCGCCGAACGCTGACGGAGGGTCAGCGTAACGTTATCTTTGGTGGCCACCACCAACTCAGAGCGCAACTGGCACTGCAAACGCGTAAAGTGGGGCAACTCGGCCGCAAAAGCATTGGACACTAATCCCAAAAGGCCAAGCGTATGTAGAAAAGGAAAACGAAGCATCATATGTTATCTCCCATTGGCGACAGTGTTGGGCAACAATCTCATATTCGTCAAAGCCAATCTCTACTAGTGCAGCAACGGGGTCGCACGCCGCAAAGGCAGGCCGCCGCGCCTCGCTATTTTACTGCGGGAGGCGTATCCTTTTTCGGTGCCCGATACCTTTTCGATTGTCGTCTTTATCATGAGTTCGCTCCTTTCTAGTTGGCTCATGTGGGGTGCGTTTAAAGCGCGGAACGTGCCTCGGCTACTGTGGGGAGTCGGGTTCACGATTCCTTCGTTCGACCCGCACAGTTTGAATTGTTGGATTCTGGCTGCCTTGTGCTGTGGGGCAGGTGTTTGGTTGCAACGTTATATTGATGGATAGAAGCGCCATCGACCTCGACTGATCCCATTCTTTCCTCCCTTGGTTTCGTATTGAATTGCGCGCTTTCGTAGTGCTAGAACCGGTTCTTTTCGTTTACGGAAAGTGGCTGGTTTTATGTTGCGAGTCCACGCGGGTGTTCTGGTTGCCGTTATTGTTCACCATACTTCGTTAGTTTTGGCCGCCAACCCCTTGGGCGGAGCGATGACGAATGAATCGCTAAAACAGCTACAAATGCAAGTCCGCGGTGGATTAGGGCTGACCGGCGGAGACTTTACCCCGGTTCCGCCTAAGTTTTTCAGAGACGGGAACACGATTGTCTATCAGGAATCTCCACGGGCGGACGAACAGTACAATATCTCCCGCCAGCGTGTTTTTAGCACGATTGGCGACACTCAGTTCTACTCTGAAGGTGAGTCAGTTTTTGAAGTGGCGCGCGGCACTAATTACTCTCATACCGTGGCCAGCTACGCTCTCGAAGCAGGCACCAGTGAGACCCCACTGTTTCTAACCCCGCGCGCGGAAAGCGTTACTGCCGCAACTGAGCCGGCAACCTACTCCCTAAATCAGGACTATCAAGACAACTGGGCCATTGGAAATGGGTGGCTGGGAGCTTCACTGGGCTACCATGCGACAGGATCAAACCAGGGCAACACCTTTTCCGCTGCCTTTGCCCGCGGTACGGTGCTGGGTCAAACCACTTTGCTTCTCGGTGCCAATCTCTCCACGGCGAGAGACTACAAAAATAGCGCCACGGTGAGCGATGATACTTTAAAATATTCCGGAAATTTTTATCTTCTTGGTCAGAAAACGGAGCTCACCAATGGCGAAGCGCCGCTGGGGACAAAAAAGAAGTTCGACGAATTGGCCCATTACGACCAGAGCATTTTTAAACAAGAGTGGCAGTATTTTATTGGACCAGTTCCCATCTTAATTCGCGCCAGACTCAACGGAAAAGCCAGTACCGGCTCGCCGGCGATTGAGGCCGGAGCGGCGCCGGGCGGGCTAAATGAGATCACCTATTTAGGTTACGTTTACCCCTACGCCGGCCTTCAAGCGGCCGGCGAGGCGGTGATTGGTGGGTTTGCGTCGGTGCCCGACAATCTTTTGCCCGCCTACGTTAAGGGCGTGGTGGAGAGCGATTTTTTAAGGGGAAACATTCTTTCACGGGGTTATGGCTCATCGTCCGCCAAAGGGGCTTGCCTCGAGGTGGGAATGGGTGACTTCCGCACTATGAAGACCTCGATTTGGGCGGAAGCTAAGTGGGACATCGTTCAAACCGAGTTTATTAAAACCTTTGTGAACACCATTTGCGATAATGGTTACATCACCATTCCCGGTTGTGGTGGGGTGCAGGCCGTGCTCCAAGAGGTCACCAACGTTTTTACGTTCAAAAAACGGCGCGATATCTATGATCACCCTGGTTTTGATCTCGGTTCCAACCGCAAGTGGCTCGACATTAAGGGGTGCCAAACCAATTTAGATCCGACCGTAGTTGAGCTTTGCAACCAAAGCAGCGAGCCCATCCATAGCGCCCTGATGCTGCACGATGCGCAAAACAATTTTTGGAAGTCAGTCGGTTGGTATCAGTTGCCCGCCAAAGGGTGTCGCAAAATTCCGATGGGCAACTACCAGAACGGCAACGTTTATGTCTATTCGGAGTACCGGGGAGGAGAGATCTCTTGGCAAGGCAGTGATGCCGCGATGTGCGTGAATAAGACCGACCGTTTCGATATTAACGGCGCCGACGCCGCTGGAAATTGTGCGGCCGGCAATTATAAAATGGTGAAGACCACCCGAATCAACGCTCCGGCAAATCAAACTACCACCCACACTTTTTACGCGGTGGATTTCGCCGCTTTTCAGCACTCTGTTGTAAAAATGTGCAATCGCACTCACCACGATAATATTTACACCGCCATCACTTTCTATAAAAATACGTGGACCTCAAAGGGCTGGTATAAGGTCGCGCGAGACGCCTGCTATGAGTACGATCTCGGCCCATATGAAGGCGACGTTTACCTTCACGGCAATCCCGACACAACCTACGGGGCCAGCTTCGGGCGCGGCTGGAGTTTTTGCGTTCATTCCCAAAATGCCTTCGAATACCCCTACATCACCACCATGGGATGTGGCGCCAATTCAAATGTGCTTAAGAATTTCAGTCTGGTTAAAGTGAAGCGCGGAACCAATGTTTACGATTTTACCAATGACCAAGTTCTACTGAGTAAACGGGTGTGCAATAATTCTTCCGAAAAAATTTCGGTTGCCGTGGCGTGGGATGAAACCTACGCCTTTCCGGACGGACGGCATCTCATTGGTTCGCAAGGCTGGTCGCCCGTAGAGCCCGATAAGTGCATCGATGTGCGCTACCAAACCAGTGGTGACTCTACGTACATTCATGCTCGCGGTGAATCAGGAAAGGTTTTCCCAAAACCGGACTTCGATGGGGTTAGAAAATGGTGCGCCGATGATGCTGGCAAATTTGAGCTGTTAGGCGACCCAGGAAATTGTCCAGCCGGAATGGTAAAGAAAGACTTTCTGAAAGATCCGGGAACCACCTATGTTTCCTTCGATTAAGTGACAAAAAAAATTCTCATTGCGATGGGTGCAGCACTCGGCATAAGCGCCCTAGTTCTATTTTGGTTTCGTTCGAATCAACTCTCTCCGGGCCCCTGCGCCACGCTTTTTGAGTACGATGTGACTTCTCGACAGAAGCAAAACACGGAAACTCAGGGACTTAGTGGCGAATTGGTGGCCAAGGCAAAGCTTCGTTGGTCACCGGTTGCTTCGCTCAACGGCGCCATTCTTTACCAGGTAACCACCCGCGCGCTTAGTCTTCAGGGCTATCCCGAGGGAATGCTGAGCTTGATCCCGGCAATTGAGGCCGTGACCTATTTTGTGCAAGTGTCGAACCAGAAACCCTTCGCCTTTTGGGGGGCAGGCTCCAAACCGCCGGTCATTGCGACCAATTTGGTTAAGTACTTTATTGAAAGCCTAAGTTTTAAAAGGACTTCGGGAGTGGTGACGGAGAACGACGGATTTGGCGAAGTTCAGGTCAGTTACGAGGCCAAAGGCAATGAGGTCAGCAAACGGAAGTTGCAGTACAATAAAATGCATCACCCCTCTTCAATTCCCCGCATTGTTTCATCACTGGTGACCTTGCATTGGGGAGACGAGATATTGCCTTTAAAAGCAGATTCAAATTTCAAGTTTACCCAGCAATGGGACCCGGCGCGCGGTCCGGCCGAATTTACTAACGAGGTGAGCTTTTTGGCGGCCCCGCCTTTACTACTGCCTGAAGACGAGAAAATTCGCTGCGAAACGGCACACATTGACCAATTTTTGATCGATCACCATCTGATAAGTGTCTCACCCGCTTTTGAATTTGACGCCGCGGTGGCCCAGAAAGGGGTAACCAAAAGCACTGCAGATCTGCTCGCCGAAATAAGTAAACAGGCGGATCCCTTAAAAACTCTCGAAGAGCTTACCGGGCGATTAGAACAAAACCCAAAAGAAGTGGAATTGGTTAGATTGGCTTTAGAGAAACTTATAAACCAAGAAGAACGCAGTGCTTTTTTAATTTCAGCGCTGGCCAATGCCGAAATTGCCGAGGCGCAAGCGGCTTTGCGCCAGTTGATCGACTTTTATCTCAATTCTCGAAAAGAGCGGCTGGCCATTCGCACGATGCGCGCCCAACAACTTTCTGATTTTGTGGATAAGGAGACCGTCGAAAACCTGGTGCGCATTTCTGAAGACCACACTAATTCTGGCCGAATCAAGCAGGCTGCACTCTTTGCTTCGGCCGGCGCAGCCACGGTTTTAAAAGATGAGGGGCTTCGAGATACCCTGCGCAGAAAATGGGAAGAAAAAATTCCTCAAGCGAAAAGCGAGAAAGAAAAAGGCGAGCTACTGTCGGCTCTGGGAAATTTGGCTTCTGCCGATTCCACGCCTTTTCTGGGCGAGTTGGCGCGAAGTGACAAAGGCTACCTCGGTGACCAAGCGCTCGACGCCTTAAGGCTCATCCGAACTCCTGAGTCCGAGAAGGTTTTGCTCGCGGTGGGAACGCAAGATGGGTCCGCCAATCGCCGACGAACGGCCTTGCACGCTCTGGAATTTCGTCCGTTCAGCGAAGCTGCCTGCCAGAAATTGCTGCCCCGCTATCAATCGTTGTTGCAGCAGTACGGCACCTCCCACGTATCGGAACGAATGCAGATTCTCTCCGCGTTGGGGCAGCAGGAACATAAAGACTACCCTTCAATCATGGAATTTTTTAAGACGCTAGAAAAAGACAACCGCCTGACCAAAAGAGAAAAAGAGTACGTAGTTCAGTTAAGGACCACGGGTTTTGAAGCGACTACACCTTAACCCGTTGCTGAAGTCTTGGCCGACAATCCCACGTCAAGTTTTCGAGATCCAGAATCCGAAAGCTGCGGCAGCCCATAACTGGTTGTCGGATAGTTTGCGTAGTCTGAGAGGAGTTTCATTACCGTGATACTGGGCGGAGCGGGCTCTAAATTGCGTACGATCGGAAGATTCCAACACGGCACGGCCGGATAGCGATGGTGCTCGTAGTGGCACCAGGTGTTGTGAGGAAGAAAAATCACTTTCTGCCAAAATGAGGCACTTACGCGGTGAGTTTCAGTAGTACCGGTATGCTCCGTCCACATTCGTATGCGGAAGACCGCCCAATAAGCAGAATAAAGGGAGGCTAGCCATGCCGCCGCGATCCAAAGCGCGTTGATTTTATACAGGCCGCATAGGGCAACACTCCACCAAATCAATGGCCCTAGCCAATCGCTTACTGTCGCAGGCCGCACAATGCGAATCACCCGATAAATATCACGTACTCCAAATCCAAGTAGATCCCGCATGAGGTAGTAGAGAATTCGCGGGCGCGTGATGGGAGTGGACCACTCGGGAGACGCCCACCGTTTATGAATGAGCTCGGGGTCGTCGGGTTTACCGGTTACGCTATGGTGGAGAAAATGAAATTTGCGGTAGCCGCCGATTCCCATGCCCATGGGCCAAAAGGTGAGTAGGCAGCTTAACCAATCGTTGACGGCGCGATTGGTGGACGCTGAGTAGTGAGCCCCGTCGTGCCCCATGATCGCTAGCGCGTGCTGACGAGTCGCAAGAACCCAAATGCCCAACAGATAGAAAACGGGGTGTTTGGCCCAGGCCATCCCCCCCACCACGATCCCAATCTCAACCCAGTTGCGGAGCACTCGCACGAGCCACCGACTTAGTTGGGGTTGTATTAGTACTTTAATTTCTGAACGAAGTGGCGCTCCCATGTCTACCCCTCAGAAAACTAGAACTGACCAGCCTGCTGCAGAAAATCGCTCCATTCATCAGGGGCGTTCTCTACCGAAAAGCCAGTGAGGCCATCTTTGTTCCAACGCACGGTAGTTGAGAGCCGAACGGTGCGCCGTCGGCCAATTTGCAGCTCGGCCATCATTTTGCAGCCAACCCTCAGACCTCCCGATTCTAAAACTGCTTGAAATCCGCCGGGGGAAATATCGCGGATTTTTATCGCCTTTGGTCTAATCCCTAAGGGGAACAGCACGCCACGGAGGGTGATGGGGTGGCGAGTCTCACGGCGGGAGGGAAACCGACTAGATGATTGAGCCCCTCCAGGAAGAACGGCGCCAAACGTGGTGTTGCCGAAAAGTACCTGGAGGTAACCCATGTCTTCAGCCGTCAGCTGCTGAAATAATTGGACTCGCTGATTGAAAAAGTAATGCATCAGTTCCGGAGTTAACGTTGGATCAGATCCACGGAATACCGCGCGATTTGGAAACTCAAGAATGGACAGACTCTTCTGGTAGAAGTAGCGAAACAGGTCGCGGTGTTTCGGTTTTCCAGAATAAATTTTTGCAAAACGATGGGGATCACGATTGAGATCGAAAAAATGGCCCACGGCAGGCTGGTTATTGGCAAAGTTATATTTGGCAACGGTTGCCTGGCCTATTTTTTTGAACAAAAGAATCGCTTCATAGAGGTCTTGGTGCTTAGGATTTACCGCACAGACCATGTAATTTAATTTTAAATAGCGATCGCAATAGTTGTGAATGAATTTAGTAAGCGGAAAGAGGCAAACGGTGGCTGCGCCCCTAAACGTGGGTGCAATCGCCAGCGAAGAGATTTCTGCAAGCTTCTTGCCTCCCTTACGGTAGGCCGACATATCGAAGATACCATCCATCGGTAACCCAAAAGGTGAGTCTTGAATCACGGTGGCCGTGGCAACCACTTCACCCCCGGACTTAACGCAAAGTACGGTGGTGGTGGGAAGGCAGTGGTACTTGGTAATTCGTAACCCCGATGGGTCGGGTTTCATAAACCCACTTTCAACGTAAGAGTCGTGAACCAATCGGAACGCCGATTCTAAATCGCTCTGCGTCTTAGCCACCCCGATCCACATGGATGGGGCGATATCGTCTTGGAGTCGCAGGCGATTGCGAAAGAGTAGCCCTTTTAGAAACCGGGGAAGTCGTGAAATCAAAACCCGTGAGGAGCTCATGCCGGAAATAGTCCCTTTTGTAGGCGCCCAATTTTTATTTTCTGGAGGAGTCCACGATTGCCCCATCTTAAACGGCCTCGTTCAAAGCGATTTAGGAACGGGTCGTAGCAGTGAAAAAACGGAGTGGCAAAAACCTTTCCTCGATTAAGCAGAATCTTTATGGCTTCCGTGGCCGCAAACCCAGCGCAAAGGGTAACCGCGCTGCAAACCGAAGGCCCTTGCCTTGATTCCCGTTTCACTGAACTGGTATCTAAGTAGGAAAGAAAGCGCATGTCGGGGCAGAGACCGGCTAAAAACTTACAGAAAGAGAGCGATGGTGAATCGGTTTGGGAGTAGTGAAAGTAATCGTCGTAGTTCATGGAGTCAGGCAAAAACACGAGCATAGAAGTGCTGAATCCGATTGGGCCGCAGGTGATGACCGGAATTTTTTTTCTAAAACAGGCCATAAAGAGATCTCTTCGATGATCGGTGGCGAATGCATCGAGACTATCCACCACGAGATCCACCCCCTTAAGAAATTCTTCTAACGTGTCTTGAGTTACATTGCCGCCGAGGTTGCGCAGATTCACTTCAGGATTCACCGATCGCACAAGGTCCGCCATCACTTGAGCCTTATTTTGTCCGATCGTTCCATAAACTGCGCCGAACTGGCGATTGAAATTCGCCAGCTCAAAATGGTCGCCGTCGGCGATGTGAAAATTTCCAATTCCTAGTCGGGCGAGGGTCATCAGGTGAAGCCCACCTACGCCACCCATTCCTGGAATCGCAACTACGGCGCGGCGGAGAGAATCTTGCTCCTTTTTTGCGATCAAGCCTAAGTTACGGCTGAATGCGGTTTCATAATCAAAGACTTTCGAAGGGTAAGTTGCAGGCTGAATTACCATAAGACCATTTGGCTGAAGAAAGTTTCCTTAACTCGAGGGAACGCTTTTTCCCCAAGGGCTCTAGAGATCTGACTGGTCCATTCCAGTTGGCTCCATTGCCTTAGGCACGAGATCACTCCGTCCCAAACAAAAAGCAGCGGGGCCAAGGGGAGAAGCCAACACCAAAGCATTCGGCGTAGTGAACCTTTTCCCGGTTTAAGCAGGGGAAGAAGCAAAGACGGTATGAGCGACAGCAGGACCAAGATGATCGAGAGTATGTTTTTTCGCAGTGGTTCGAAAACCACCACTCGTTGGGCAGAAGTAGAGAGCGCTTCAATAACCTCGGCTCGGCGTTCAAACGAGATGTGGTGAAAGGTGGCCGAGAGCACCAGCAAAGTGTTTTCAGGCCACTTGTGATGCAACGAGAAATCGACCGGGTCGTAAATCGGAGTCACTCGATCTCCCAAGCTTTGGTGAATGGCGGCAAACGCCGCCGTATCCGGAAAATGATCGCAATAGCTCAAAGAAAGCGCGTCGGCAGCGTGGCGTTTGGCTAAAGCCTTGGTTAACGGGGCGGCTCCGGCGCCCAATTCAACGATATGGGTAATTCCATCTTCATTTGCTAAACGTAAAACCTCATCTACTATCCAACGGTCGTATCCGCGGAATGGGAATGAATTTACGGTTTCTAGAATTTCTAACATAGTGGTTCGAATCGACCCAGGAAGCCAATCCTGGTCCAGGAATTCAAAAAGATACATATGGCTACCCCCTGCGTTACGTACAATGATTGGGTGAAATGGCGTCGGACGCCGCTTCCCCTAATTTAAAGGGGGGGCCAAATAAGGGCATGGGCAAAATTGACTTTTCTTCGAAAACGAACGGAATCATTACGCCCGGTGCTATACGCATTACCCGAACTCGGACTGACGGGAATTGAGTACTTTGTTCGATATTTCCTACTTATTTTCTACACTCAAACCCATCGGATGGATGGAGGTTTAGCGGGGTTGGCGCTGGCCATTGGCGTGATGTGGGACGCGGTTAGCGATCCGCTCATGGGCATTTTTGCTGATCGCGTCAAAACTCGTTGGGGCAATCGGCGCCCCTACCTGGTTCTTGGGCCAATCGTCATTGCGGCCTCGGTCTGGGCGCTTTTTCTGCCTGCCCGCACCGAGGCCAGCGCGGTCTCCTTTTGGTATCTTTTAATTGTCTACTGCGCTTTGAATACGGGGCTTACCATTATTGGCATTCCCTACGCGGCATTGGGCGGCGAAGGCGCCACTTCCCCCGCCGCCGTCGGAAAAAATTATGCCTGGCGATTTATTCTCGGCAACTTAGGCGCGGTAATGGCCGTGTTGATTCCCTCGCTCATGGTTTCTTGGCATGTCTCTCCCCGGGGCGTCGCATTTTCACTCGCGATTTTTGTTTTTGTGGCCGCGATCCTGCTCGTTCGTATACTTCCGGCGAATAGCCAGCCGAAATTTGCAGAGATTCTTTCGAAACCGCCGAAAGGCTTTCTTAACCGCCATTTTGTCTGGCTGTTACTGGCCTACTTTATTGGCATGATGGGGATCGGAATATCGACGGCCCTTTCTCTCTATTTTTACGGTCCCTATCTGCGATTGACTGATTCAGAGTCGAAATTGGCGATGGCCTGTTTTCTTGTGAGTTCCTGTTTTGCGGCGCCGCTCTGGGTCAAACTATCTGACCGATGGGGGCGAGGCGCGACGCTTCGAATGGGGTTGAGTCTATTTGCGGGCGGTGTCGCGTTAATTTATCCGCTTCTTCCGCACGGAAAGGTTGAATACGCCCTGGCCGCCAACTTAGTGCTCGGCGGATTAATGGCGGTCTGCGGATTGCTTGAAGCCTACGTGACGGAGGTGGCTAAGGTGGATGGCTCTGGGCTTGCAACCTGTTTTGGCGTTTGGAAATTTTCCGGTAAAGCGTCGCGGGCTTTGTCGATTGCTGTCACCGGGCAGTTTGTCGCCTGGATAAGCTCTTCCCCCGGACAACTTGATCCCACGCGAATGCATTATGTAGCGTGGGCCTTCGGACCGGTGGTCGGACTATTTTTATTGTCCTCGGTGGTAAGTCTGCACCAGATCGACAGAGTCAGCGCGGTGCCGGTCGAGCTGCTCGCTTAAGCTGCTCGAGCCGCTGAATCGTTTATTACAAGGCAATCTCGCAGGGGTAAGCGAGGAGTGAGTTCGGTGCTTCGCGGTCTCCCTTTTCCAGCCCGGAATAGCCAGAGCGGCAACTCGTGGTCTGAAATTCCAAACGTGGTGCGAAACCAGGGAAGTCCTTTCTGAATCTGCGACCGATATTTTGCCAACTCATCAACCGCGAGCCAACCCTCGGCTTCAAAAAGGGTAAAGAACGAAAGGGCCGAAAGCGGTTGTAAAGAAAACCCATCTTGGTTCAGCTTTAACCAATGGCGTAGCGCCATTCGACCGGCATCGATAATTTGGCTTGGATCGGTGGACGGCACGGTGATCAAACCAAGCCCGGCCGAGGACAGCACATTCTTTTTGGCGGTTCGCTTCAGCTCAGCCGACATGCCCAGTTTCATTAGGGGAACCAGAAGGCCAAATCGATTTAGCCATTTGAAAATGCGCGAACTCACATAATCAATACCCAGGCTTTGCCAAGGCATTCCGTCTACCGTGCGGAAATCGGGGTTGAATCGTACCCATTTCATGAGATCACGGCAGTACTCGTCGACCTTGGGCACAATGGATTCAAAGGGCGCGATAAATCGGGCGACCCCAACGTTCACTCCCGAGTAATAGTATTTACAGCCGACTTCCCCCTTTGGCTGTGGCGAAAGGGGGTGTGGTTTCAGGGCGTCAGTCCCACCGCCCAAAAAGGTTCTTCTATCCGTGAACCGGAAACCCAATTGAGCCGAGAGTGGATCTACTTTGGTCTCAATGGCCGAAAAACTAAACGTGGCCCAAATACCATCTGACACTTCAAGTTTACCAATCTTGCCGTGCGCCTTTAGCCCAACGGTTTGGGCAGCCAGTTCAAGACTTTCGAATAGCATCCCTAATGAAAAATGGGAGGCAATTAGCCTCTTGTTCAGGGCGTGCCGGCCGCGATCTTCGCGGTGTTGAACTGAAAGGAGTTTGCCATCAAATGAAAATTGCCAAGGTTGGCAGTTGTCACCGGTGGGGGTGCGTTGCGCAAGAACCAGTATTTCTTCCAATTGCCTTTGCGTGATGGGCATGTGGTCAGTTCCTTTGGGGTCGGCGCAATAGGTCACGGGCGCGACCCAGTTTAGAAAGATTAAACTGTGAGGGAACCGCTTTAGTTAAGCGGCGAAAAACCTCGTTGTACTGACTAACGTCTTCAAATCCGACCTTTAGCCCAGCATCGGTAACCTGCGAGCCATTTACCAATGATTCGAGCGAATCCATAATCCGAACGTTATTTCGATATTGAATGGGGCTCAAGCCGTAGCACGCCTTGAACCTGCGGCTAAGCACCGAGGGGGCGATGCCCAGATGTTTGGCAATAGCATTGAGCTCATCGTTTTCCATGTAAGTGTTATCGATCGCCGCCTTTATCTTACGAGGAATTGCCGACGGCCCCTCTTCGCGGCCAATGAAGGTAACGTTTCGCGACTTGCCGATCTGCGCAATCATCTCGGGTAGTGAGCGCGGAACCTGTTCTAACTCTGCCTGCCACGCAATGGGATGCCGCGGTAAATTCTCGGGCAGAGTGGATTTCGACAATAGGCATTCGAAAGTGAAAATTCCTGGCTCCACCCGCCAATGCACAACGCTATAGGGCGGAATAAATAGGATGATCTTTCCAACTAGCGGCACAAAACGGCCACCGTGAAACACGCTCACCTGATTGGGCGGAATCTCGCTCCAGGCTAGTGACCAAGATTTGCCGAAGGTATCTATCTGCTCATCCACGTCCGAGCGATGAATAATCCGTTCCATGTGAAGAAGGCCCGGGGCCGGAACGGAATATTTAGAAGTATAGGTATCCACTCGGACAATCGTTGGTGAATCCGAAGAGGCCATGAAAAATAGTAACACACTTAAAGCCGCCTTTTTTTAACTCGCCGCTTGCCACCCGGTGCCCAGGTCGGTATCTAATATTAATAATGAGAATCGTTATCAAGTTGATCGTTCTGTTCGGTTTGGCGGCCGTGCTCCCTTTGGCGGCCCACCCCGAAGAGCCAACCAGTGGCGAAGATGCTGACCCCGGAAAAATACGGATCGAGATCACACTTCCCAGTCCCGAGGCAGTTTCGAAAGCTGACGATTTAAAAAGGCTGCTTCAAGACGCCCACCAGAGTCTCGAGGGTGAGGAGTCAGGCACTTTTGTTTCGCAATGGGCAAATCAGTTCAATTACCGCCGCCTTTTTTTGAATGCCTACCGCTGGTACTCGCTAAAGCGGGCTGATCCGAAATCGGCGGACCATGCCTTAAATCTAGTGATGATGTTTGCGGCCTCGCACACCGCAGAAACAATTGGGGGAATGGCGATGGCCTCCGCCGGTTTGCAACCCGGCACCAATTGGTTCGCCCGAATTATTTTGGGCGTGGTTGGGGTTGGCATTACCATTCCGGGACTCGATCCGCTCTGCTTGGGTTTAATGGCTCTGTATTATCGCTACCCCGAAAGCATGGATCGTGGTTTGCAAATTCCGCGCGTCGTGATCGTTAAGTGCACAAGTTTTCTTGCACGACGACTAGGCATCGCGGCCGTGATGCGGTGGATGTGGGAAGATCAATCCGCTCAAAGTTGGCTTAACGAAAAAATTGCCAACGCTAGGCCCGGCACCTACGTCTTCGAACAGACGGTATACGGGTACCATTTTGCGCTGGGGGGAGAGGCCGGCGGGCCATCCCCCCTGCGCTTAAAACTCATCGCAAACGAATATGACGGACGTCTTACTTTGAGTGAAATTGAAGTTTCGCGATCGTCATTGATGACCACCGGCCTCGATGAGTCGTCGCGCCACTGGCTATCACTATTTGGCCTGAATGTGAAAGAGGCAGTGGTAGAATCGGCAGCGTTACTGGCGCGTCGCGAAGAAGCACAATTAAAACAAAAAAATTATTTCAACTCGCTAATTGAAAATTCTGCAGGTTTAGTAACGATTAAATTTAATTCAGACGCGCTGACTTTAAGCGCCGGTCGCAATTTGCGCCCCTGGAATTGGGCGAAATCCGCGTACCGAAGCTGCGTGCACCTGCTTCGACAGCATTGAGGCCTTTAACTTATCTTCGTTCACCAACTGGCCGCAAGCGGCGGCAATATCGCGCCCGCGGCTACGGCGGTAGGTGGCGGTTAAATTGGCCTGTAGCAAAATATTTTGAAACTCTAAAACGGTGGCCTCTTCGGGGCGTTTTAAATCGATAAAGGGGTTCTCGTTGTAGGCGAGCAAATTTATTTTGCAGGGTATGCCGCGGGTAATTTTTACCAGGCGGTGCGCATCTTCAGCGGAGTCGTTTAGCCCCTTAATTAAAATGTATTCGAAAGTGACCCGACCACGGTGCGGAAATATTAAGCTGCGGCACACCTCCATGATTTCAGCGAGCGAGTGCTTCTGGTTCATGGGCATGATCTGAGAACGCTGTTCTTCGGTGGTGCCGTGCAGTGAGATCGCCAGCTTGCCCAAATCGGCCGCCACAAATTCAATGATTTTTGGTGAAATGCCAACGGTAGAAACGGTGATGTGCCGTTTTCCAATTTTTGGTCCCATCGGGTCTTGAAAAATACGCAGCGCTTTTTCTACTTCTTCGTAGTTATCAAAGGGTTCGCCCATGCCCATCATCACGATGTTAGAGACGGGTTTTGGGAAGGGGAGTGCAATCAACTGATCGACAATCTCCCACGATTCTAAATTGCGGGTGAACTTCATGTAACCCGTCGCGCAAAACGTGCAGGCCATTTTGCATCCCACTTGCGTCGATACACAAAGGGTAGCGCGTGAAACGGAAGGGATATAGACGGCTTCGACCGTATGGCCGTCGTGCAGCTTCACCAGATACTTTACCGTGCCATCTTCAGAATTGCGGGCTTCCGCAATTTGCACCGTGGGCAAAATATACTTGGCCTTTAATTCTTCACGAAACGACTTTGATAGATCGGTCATCTTGTCGAAGTCGGTTTCGCGAATTTGGTAGATCCAGCGGAATAACTGACGAGCGCGAAACGCCGGATGGCCCATGTCGGTGAGCTTTTTTTCGAACTGCTCAACCGGATAGCCCTTTAGGTTCTCTTTTTCGGCAACAACGCTCAACTTAAATTCCCTTCGGCGGCAAAATCGATTTTGGTCAGTAGATCAGAAAACTGTTCGAGCCGTTGATTGGCTTCGACCACCACGCCACCGAAGCCATACGTCGCACCCAAGAATTTTACGCCCGCCGCCTCGGCACTCTGTTTGTCCACCGGGTCGTCACCGATGAACCACACGTCCTCTGGCCGCAGATTTAGCTGGGCGATAACTTCGGTTAAGTGCTCCGGAGCCGGCTTACGCTTGGAAACCATCTCGGGCCCGGCGACGATATCGAAATGAATCCCCGGCAAATAGTGTTCTAACGTCTGGTGGGCAATGTCGGTGGCTTTGTTCGTAGCTACCGCAAGCTTGATGTCCCCACGCTTTTTCAAACGCTCTAAAGTCTCGCGAACTCCGGGGTAAACTTTTCCGCCGTTACCGGGGCTCTGGGCATAATACTCGCGGTACTTCGCCACCAGTCCTTGCCGCTGAGGATCGGTCAGTTCGGGGAAACTTAGGTGAATCAGCTGCTCTACCCCTTTGCCGATAAACTTTACCAAAACGTCGTTTGCCGTCGGGGCCAAATGGTAGGCCGCGCGCACTTTATTGATGGCGCCGCAGATATCGGCCAGGCTATCTACTAGAGTGCCGTCTAGGTCAAATAAGATACCGAATTTACTCACTAAATCCTCTTGCCGAACTCAGTTCTTGCGCCCGTAACGCGGTTAAGCCAATAAATAGAGCGTGAGTTTTAGCAGATTCCCCCGGTTTTTTGTCACGGAATTTTCTATGCTCTCGTCTGCTTAGGGTAAGTCGGGATGGTGAGGGAGACCGTAAAGACATGGCATCCAAGATAAAACACTGGGTACAACGCCTTCGAGAGGGTGATCAATCGGCGTTTCTGCCCTTTTATGAAAAGGTTTCGCCGGGTTTAATGCGTTTCTTACTCTGGAAAACCAACGGCGACCGCGCCGTTTCTGAAGATATCCTACAAGAGTCTTTTGTTCGGTTTTTGGTGAGTTTGGACAGGTTGCAGTCCGAAGAAGAGAAGGCCATTGAAGCCTATATGCTGCAGATCGTAAAAAACTGTTTGATCGATAAGGTGGCGAGGGCCCCGCACCGTTCGCGGCCGCACGTTCAGATTGAAGATGCCTACGACCTAGCGGCTCCTTCACAAGGCGAGAAGCCGGAGAAGGCGGTAGAGCTTCGTGAGCTACAGGTGGCCATGCAGTCGCTTAACGAAAAGGACTCTGAGATAATTTGGTTGCGCGATGGCTTAGGCCTTTCTCACCGTGAAGTGGCCACCCAAATTGGGATTAGCGAGCAGGCCTCGCGACAAGCTTACGTACGAGCGAAACGTTCATTATTATCGGAGCTGGCTGATCGCTGGTTTCCGGGTTTGGGGGAAGCGAATGCGACGACCTAAGTGCCTAAAACCTGAAACTCTTCTCGAGTTTATTTCACTTCCGGAGGAGTTTGGCCGTGTGAAAGCGTTTCAGGTGAAACGGCATCTGCGTCGCTGCTCAGATTGTAGTGCGGCGGCTACAGAAATTCGCACCCAGTGCGATAGCTATTTTGCTCCTCAACCTGAAATCACCTCCTCCTTACTCCGCGTTTATTCTCGTCTGCAAAAAGATGAAACGTTAATTTTGAAGGGCTGGAAGCTCGACGTTCGCCCGCAACGCACCACCCGGCAATCGCTGCTTAGTGGTGGCTGGCTGTTTCGCGGTGGTTTGGCGATGGCTTCGTTGATTATCGCCGGCATGGTGGTGATGAATAGCGGTTCTAACGAAGAGAGTGAAAAAGTGGCGGCCCGCCGAAGTGAGCCCCGTATCCCCATGGCGCAGATCCGAATCGAGCAGCCGGGACGAGTCAATGTTCATTATGTGGAGCCCGAGTTGTTGCAGACGATGGAATTTGAAACCACGAGCGCTAGGTATTGAGCATGAGATCCACTTCACTTAAAACTATTTTGGGGCTTGGGCTGATGGGAATCGGCACGGTGGCGCCGGCGGCCCAGAAAGTTTCTCCCCCCGCGCCCAAGGAGGCTCTGGGTCGGCAATCACAGTTTGTTACCCGAGTGCAGATGGCGGTGCACGAGCTGTCGCCGGAGCTACTCAAACGCTCACAGGGTTTGGTTCGTGAGGCGTTATTGAATTCGATGGCGGGGGTACCGCAGTTTAATGGCCGCACGCATGAAATTCGTACCGTCGGCAACGAAGTGGTGCTTTCCCTAGTTACCGAAGATGACGTGCGGGCTCCGATGGAGATGGTGGTGGCCAACATGGTCGAGCATTTGAATGGTCGGGCCCATATTCGCGGCAAGTCCGAAGCTTTTTTTTACAAAGCCAATTTAGTGCCTAATAGCGGCGGCTTTCTTGAAGTGGTGGTGGATGATAGTCAGACTAAAATTCGTTCCATTGCCGCTCAGTCGGTCCCCTTGCGTGACCTTTTGAAAGAGGTTCGATCGCAAATGGGGGCGTTGAGTTATCTCATTCCCGGAGAGTGCGCCGAGCGACCGGTGGACTTCACTTTTGGCGTTGATGACGGGGCCCCGCCCAAGACCGTCGATGCCTTGATGGGGGATCTGGCTACGCTTTTTGGCCTGCGCTATGAAAAACGCAATGGCACCTATATCTTTTCGGGACGTTGTTCGGAAGACGCGGCCATGGCGGTGAGAAACCGCATGGCCCCGGCCGTCCGCGATCGGATGCGTGCGGGCTTTATGCCGGCCTCGGCGTCAAATGGGCCGGTGGTGCGGCAGGTTTTTTTCCCCCTGTCCCCTTTAGAGTAACGGTAGGTTGCTCGCTAATGGCTGCAGAGAAGGGGTTTAAGAGCCCAGCAAGAAGCTATTGCCAAATGAACCAGTTCCTCATATCAGGTTGAGTTCTCTTGCGGGACTAGCTCAGTTGGCTAGAGCGCAACCTTGCCAAGGTTGAGGTCGCGGGTTCGAACCCCGTGTCCCGCTCCATTTGTCAAAGTATTCGAACCACCGACCATGCGAATACCCAAATCCGCGGAAAGCCCGCGGGCTCTAATCCATCCGCGAGCCGAAGGGCTCGTTCTCAGAGCAAAAGAGCCCCAGGGGTAAATTCGAATGGATACCAAACTTACGGCCAAGTGCACTGCGTATCGGGCAGGCCAGAGTGAACGTTCACGCCAAACTGGGTGAGGCTCACGAGGCAGCCGTTGTGCACTAACATTCCGTAATGTAGCTCTCGGCCCAAGTATCCTTGTTGGTAAGATTTGTGTCCTTGCACCAATCCGGTGGTAGCCAAGTTATCGTATTGCCATTGGTCATCGTAAGAATGGCTGGGGTTGAAAAAATACATGTCCTTATAGATGGCGATCTGGCTGGGAACCATTTTCCAGTCTTTCTCACCGATGGCCGGTAGCCCGTTCACCAGCGCAAGCTGAGTGGGGTTATGGCTGTCGAACTCGTAAAGCCGCCCATCACCCTGAATGATGAAGGCCTTGCGATCGGGAGATTCGAGGTTCTTCAAAATGGCCCGCTCGGGGCTTGAGCCAAGCAATGAGGTTTCGCCGATAACCGTCTCTTTGCGGTAGAGGGTGTGACGTGCCACCACCGGCCATTCGAGTTTCCCCGGGCGAATTTCGTGCACTAAAAGGTCAACCATCCCTTTGTCATTTTCCAAGAGACTCAAGGTGTGTTTGCCCACGAAGCGAAGGCTGCCCCAATACGGCTGGTAACCCTTCGGATGGCCGACCCGGTAATTTATCTCACGCGGATTATGGGGATCGGTCAGATCCAAACCTATGTAGAGGTTACGCACGTGGTGCCAGTTAAAGATGTGGCGCTCGGTAACCTCGGCGTAGAGGTAGTTGCCCCGCTGGTGTGAACGCATCGGCAGTAAACGCGGCTCATTAAAGCCGTGGAATAGGTGGTTGTGCTCATCAAAATCAAATTCCAACTGCGAGGGAACGCGCTTGACGAGCTTGGCCTCGCTGCTTTCGTTCAGCTGATACACATCGATGGCCACCGAGGGTAACCACTCGTGCTGGTCCTTTCGGATGACTCGGTAGACGTAAGCGTAGTCGGAGTGCACGTAGACCATCAGCGCGCGCTCGCCCGTGGTGGCGTCAACTCCGGGACGCACGTCGAGCTGTTTTACGAACGGCATCCTCGACGCATCCAGGACGTAGGCCCGCGAAAAATCCTGCACCACTAAACGATTGCCCTGCCGTTGCAGGTACATGCCGCCCAGGTTCACCTCTTTGGGTACGGCATAAACCTCGTCGAGCTGACGCACGATAATGGTGCGCTCGGCCTCTTGGCCGGCTTGCTTGTAAGACACCTGGTAAGTGCCGTTTTCTTGCGCTTTGAAGCGAATGTAAAACCACCCGCCCCGCTGACAATCCGAAAAATACTTATTCTCCAGAAAAGTGAGCTGCGGAGGAAGCGAGACTTCTATCTTTTCCCCAAAAACGCAGGTGCCTTCTAAGGAGATCGCCTCACGGTTACGAAACATCGTGCCGTTGGGGATTTTAAAATCGATCTGGGCAAAGGCTAAAGAGGAAGCCATTACCGCAACTAGGCCGCAAAGAGTGGTGATTCGTTTCATTTTAGTTTCCCCGAATGGCTTTTAAATACTGGTCGTACGTTTGAAGGTACACGCCGTCCGATTTTTGGTGAATCAGTCGGCCATCGTGCCAGAACTGCGGAACGCGATTGTCGCGCTGTTTCCCGATGAGTCTGACGTTGAGGCCGGTCCTTGAAATACTAAATTCGTACACGTTTCCCGAATACCCGGCCGTGGCAAGGGCCGTGCCCGGGCGGCTGGGAACTCCCTGGATCTCTCCGAATCGCTCGGGGAGGGTGTGACTCTTTGGGGTCTTTTCGGGCTGTTTGAGATCGATCACCACGAGTTCCTGTCCGTCGCCCGTAAGGTAAGCCGCAAGCCCGCCGCTGCCGGGGAGATCGGTAAAGTCGGTAACGTAGCTCGAACCAGAAGCAGAGTTCGCAAGGCTAGTGGCCCAGCTGCCGGCATTGTCCGACTTGCCAATGGGAAATCGTTTCATCCCGTAGCCATTACTTTGCGGCAGTAAAATGTACCCCGGCATGTCTTCGATGAGTTCGATGGGCTGAGACTGATACTCGTTATAACTTCCGAACGTGGTGAGTTTTTCCAAGCTGCCCTGGGGGTCAGAGAGGGTGAACGACCAAAGCGAAGATTCCCCTTTAGATTCCGACACCGCCACCAGGATGACGTTCGGGTTCTGGGGATGGACCAGCAGCTGATACACCCCGGCCAAAGGATTTTTGCCGTCGATCTCAAACGCGAGCCGTTCCGGCAGATGGGTTTCTTCGTCGAGGTTGACAGACCAAATCGCCCGGACGTTCCGGTGGTACTTCATGCCACTGTGGGGGCCATTGTCTTTCTTTACATCGCGGTACTCGATGAACAGGGCTTTCCTGGGCTGCGCGGGTGAACCGGTTAGCTGAGCCAGGATCACTTGCGGACGAAATGGGGGCGGCCAAAAAGGGAACAACCGCACCATCTCACCCCCCACGGTGGAGTAAGAGTAAGGAGGTTCACACCGTTTCGAGGCCTGTGCCGTGGAAACGACAATGAATGTCGTGAGAGCCACCCAAAAAGATAAGCTGAACTTCATAAAACCACTGCCCTTGCGAAAACCGTTTCACTATTTGTGAGGAAAAGAAACACCTGCCAGCGCGGGGTGGCAATCAAGAATTTGACGCGGTTGAGAAAATTTTAGGCAGTACGGCGGGTGGGGGGATGAATTCGTAGCGAGAAGGCCCCCCGCCTCGCTTTGACGTCGGAAAATTGGGCACTTATTGCCCGTAACCAAATTTATCATTTCCATAACCCCGACGATTGTCAGCGGTTTCCGACCTGCCCAGCACAAAGGCGTTTTTGACCGTTTCTACGTTGGTAAGTACAGTGCCGCCATGGCCGGACGAGAGTGTTACCACTGCAGGCAATGGGTTGAGGCGGGTTCAGCGCATGATTGCTGGACGACGACCGAGGAGAACCTAACTAGGGAGTTGCCCGAGCCGTTGCGGGATGCCTGGTATCGCCTGCGGGAAACTGCCGCCGCATTTGGCGAGCAACGAATCTACGCCTCGCATAAGTCGATCATGTTTTCGAAAAAGGCCTGCTATTTCTTCGTGAGGCCCCGCCGCGCGGATCTTGAAGTTATTTTCTTTGTAGGCCGCGCTATAAAAAATCCGCTCATCCGAAAAATTCACCCCTCGTCCAAATTGAAGCTCGGCCATTTAGTGCGCATTGCCCACCGCGATGAGGTGGAGGCGCCGCTGACGGACTGGTTGAAGGAGGCGTTTACCGTTTCCGACGGACTTACGGGCCGACG
>JAYSWN010000037.1:0-2286 GCA_043718025.1 Pseudomonadota bacterium | reverse complement strand
GTCGCGGTCGGAGGCGTAGTCGGCGTCGCGGTCGGAGGCGTAGTCGGCGTCGCGGTCGGAGGCGTAGTCGGCGTCGCGGTCGGAGGCGTAGTCGGCGTTCCAGTCGGCGTAGGTGTTGAAGTAGCCGTTTCCGTAGGCGTCGGGGGATGCTCAAGAAGAAAGAGGGCAGCCTGACTATCGGCAACGACTGCGCGAGTGTCGGCGTCCCCAGCCGCGCCACTCGTGGCCTGTAAACCATGGGAAGCCAGGGACTCGCCGGGCACAAACGCAAAATAGGCGGTGCGTTTGTCTTGGGGGAGCCCCAATTCACTATTTCCATTTCTGCTGGTGGCGAAGGTAATTCGCGCGCTTCGACTAACCTCTACTAGGGTTTCGCTGCTCTGAAGTCCACGTTGTTGGGACTCCGGAGACACCCATGCAAAACGATGATCAATACTGGGGTAAACCGAATCGTAAGGAACGGGGGCTACCTTTTCGTCTCTCCAGTTAGAGGCACTACTATCAAAAGTTAACTTTGCTAGAGCGGCACTAGAAACATCTACCGAGTGCGAGACATAGTCTAATAACAGCTTATCCGTATCACCCATAACGGCCCGCCGTGTAACGTAAACTTCGGAGGGCCCTCCGGTTGGTTTGATTAGAATGGTTCCTTTACCACCTTCAACTGGGGCGTTGGTTTTTGTTGAATAGATCTCATATGCGACTTCGTAAGGTTGGTCGCTTGTGGGCACTACGACGATGTGAAACGGACACTGTTTTAGGTATTCGGGGCCATAGCCTGGCACCTCATTAAAAAGTTTCACCGCACTTCGAAATTCGTTCTTCAGCAGCCGTATATTAAGACCGGGCCCAAATTCGGTAGGGGTTGCAGCTCCAAATGCTACATTTGACCCCGCGGGATTTCCCTCTATTGCTACGGCCAAGTCTGAGCACTCTGAGGTGTTGGCGGCGTTGAGTTTATTGGCAGCTACATTATAATTTCGAGCTAAGAAAACCACGTTATAGCCCGAGACCACTTCGGTATAGCGGGAGTATTCGAGTACGAATTTTGGAACCATTACTACCGCCGCTTGAACGGTCGCATCGGTGTCGCCGGGGTTGCAACTAACAAAAGACAGGCACGCGGTGAAAACACCGGCGATGATAGCAGTCTGCCTTAGTTTGTTACCAAAAAAATTCAAACGTTCAACTCCGTTCCGAATAATCGGAAACCTGGTTTTATTTCGTTCGAGAAAAGGTGATGAATGATCTTGGTGGAGAACTCAGCACTGAAGATTTGCGTTGTTTTATAATTTTGCCCGAATTAACAATATGCGTCAATCTCAATAATCAACGTAAGTTGCAGTAATCAGTGGTTAAATTGTGGTGATTTGTTGGCCCGTTTATTGGTGTGCCTAAGGCCTCCCCTAAACGGGGGATATGAAAAAAGGCCCACCCAAATTTTGAGCGGGCCTTTCAAATTCAGTCTTTTTTAGAAACTTAATTTTCGATCTGGTGCCACAAGGGCGGTCAGTGAAGAACGCAGAAAAGGTGAGCGGAGTCTAGAACTGGTAGCCAACGAAGAAGTTCACGAATGGCAGAAAACCGCGGAAGGCGTAGTCGATGTTAGGCACATCTTTTCCAAAGACATACTGAAAACCCAAGCCAAAACCAAAATCCATGTTGAATGCGGCTTTTGCGGTACCGCGCCAGTAAACTTGGCTACGAAGCGAAATCAAATCGAGATTGGCTTCGGTCGTTCGGTATTTTAGTCCCAAATTATAAAACCCTGGTCCAAACTGGAATACCCAGCCGCGGAATGGGGCATTGGTGTGATAGTACGAAAAATTTATAAAAGTTCCCCACATGCTGACATCCGTGGCTCCATTCTTAAACTTCGAGAGCATTCCCTCAACACCCATCGAGAAGCGCTCATTCAATCGCACATTAAAATGAAGTTCGGGATTAAAGTAGTTGAAGCTCATGTGTCCGCCGAGCCCTGCATCAAAATTGTTTTGGTGTTCATCGCGACGCCGAGAGCTGGCCGCCGAGCTGCCGGCGATTGCGCTAATTCCGCGTTCGGGGCGGCTGATCGTCACAAGCGATCCTTTGTAGAGAAGGCGGGCCTTATCGCCCATGCTGATCCATAGCCGATCGGCGGTGGCCATCATGGCGCGGCCGCAGCCAACGCGTTGCGTTCCGCGGCTAAGGCAAACCGCTTCGTTAGCTTTCCATCCTTGGGTTTCGTACGTGCGTTTAATCGCGATGCGGCCGCCGGCTACGTCGACTTCAAGCACTTGGGCGTCA
>JAYSWN010000036.1:0-5765 GCA_043718025.1 Pseudomonadota bacterium | reverse complement strand
TCAGCTGAAAAGTAGATGGGCACCTTTTGGTCGCCTTATCGCTCTCGTCTTTGCGAGGCCGCAGGCCGAAGCAATCCTCACACGGTGGAATAAAGGTCATTCCATTGAAAATTGTTGGTAACGCCGATGTAAAGGACGCTACCAGTCCAATTCGCCATAATGTAAGTAAAACTCTGTCTCTCATCAATCATCGGCCAAGGATTGCCGCGCCACTTCGTGGCTCGCAAGGACGGGGGTGGCGAGCGTACCGCTAACTTTTAAGGGAAAGAGCCTCCCCTCCGCCCAATTCTTAGCCACCTGTCCAACCTCTAGTAACTGTTTTAAAAGGTGGCGTATCTCAGAGGTTAACCCATTAATACTATAGGTTTTTTTTAGATTAAAACCGGCACCGGTATTGCTCTATAAGTAGTTAGGAAAGGGGTCTTCATGGTTCGCAAAAACTTAAAGCTAAGCCAAATTTTGCTGCCCCTTGGCCTCACGCTGTTCACTGCGGCCGCCCGTGCCGAGGTGGATATGGACGCGGCGGAGAATAAGGCGCGCGTTGATTTCATGGACCGCTTCACCAAATTCAGCGGCGATAAAAACGTAGTGGGCAAGGCTCGTAAGGCGGCCGATGGTAAACGCACGGCCAGCGAACTGAAAAAAAAGTATAACAAAGACGACGGCTCCCCTTACGAAAGCGATTTGACCTATCACGACTTAGCCTTCAACACCGTCGAAACCGAAAAGGCAGATGGCAACGATCCTAATAAGAAAAAAGTTAGCCGCCTATTTTCATTTGTTTCGCCTCACGGCGGCATCAGCGCGGCCGGCGGATCTTCGCAGTTAGAGCGCACTGCGTATGGCTTACATAAAAAATTCGTCAAAGAAGAAGAAGAAGAAAAAGGAAAAAAAGACGACGAAAAAACCGGAACTAAATTCCGCTCCATTTTCAAAATAACGACCCAAGAAATCATTGAGGACGAAGATGCGAAAAATGGCGGTGGAAAAAATCCGGGGCAAGGCGGGCAGGCAGCTCAAGCCAAAAATGACGCAGACAAAAAGAAGGAGCCCGAAAAAGTCGAACGGTTTGAGATCCGTGAAGAGGCCAAGCCAGAGATTGAAAAAATCGGTGAAGAGTCTTTTGAAACAGTTCGCCGCGCTGGCCGTGACAAAGGCAATGAAAATGATGAGAGCACGTTAGCCAACGGCGTCTTACTTCGCTACGCAGCCGGTGAGGCCAGTCAGGCGATGTGGAACTCCACTCTCGCTAATTTGTTTCAACGGCGGGTAAACCGCGGCGTTCAGGCCAAACAGTTTCCTGATACCCCTCAGCTATCTGAGGTCATGCCCAATTGCGAAGCCTGGTCAGCGGCCGCCAACGGCGTACTTGCCAAAGTTAAGGATCAAAAAGACCGAAAAGCATTACAAGAAGAGATCAAGCGCATGGGTGAACAATGTGGGCAGTTGGCTCAGCAATCTTACAAAACTATCAACCCGCGCTTTGAATCGGGTAAAGATGGCAAAGACGAATTGAAAACCGGCGACTTGAAAAAAGAAGATGGGTTCGTACGCGATAGTCGCGTGCAGTTAGAAATTTTGAATAGTGCCGGAAAAGATCCGCGCAACGTTCCTTCGAACTGGAAATATAGCGACCAAGACGCCAAAGCGCGCGTTACCGTTGGGTTTGATGACAACGCCCAACCTAAGGGCGAAGAAGATCGCACCGTAACGCAGCAGCTCGATTCTTATAACAACCAGCTGAAAGAGGCCGCAAAGGGGTACGACGAGGTTAAAACTCGTTTCCCCCAGCTGGCAACGCCTTCCGATGCGCCGTTGAAGTATCAGATTCAGCCTGAGACCAAGAGCGTTATGGAAATTAATCAGTCGACTAATGGCATCCTGGGCGAAGACGGCATCAAGGTCTCTAACGAGCCAGCGGCCCAAGATTACGGCACCCTTACCGGTCAATCTCAAAACTAACCTATTGGATGAGTTCCCCGGAAAAGGGTAAACTCAAACACGGTGCCTTCCTCTCAACTCTCCATCTCATTAATAATCCCCGCGTATAACGAGGCTAAGCGACTGCCCACTTTTTTGCGGGAGTGCGTGAACTACGTTCAAAAGCACTTTCCTGAGCGATGGGAAATCGTGGTGGTTGACGATGGAAGTAGTGACGATACCGCTCAAGCGGCGGCCCTAATCGTTGGCGATGATGGAGTGATTCGCTTACCGGTGAACTCCGGCAAAGGGGCCGCGGTAAGGGCGGGAATGCTAAAAGCCAAGGGCGAGATTTGTCTCTTCGCCGACGCCGACGGCGCTACCGCGATCGCTGAAGAGGCTCGGTTACGGGCCGCGATTACGGAGGGCGCGGACGTGGCGATTGGATCGCGCGCGGTCCACCGTGGTAAGCGCGGTTTTGTGGCCAGGGGTGCGAAAGGCAAATCCGCATTGTCTTACTCATCGGATGCCCTTACGGTTGAGCCAATTTGGAAGGTACGCTTTCACCGGCACTTTTTTGGCCGCACTTTTTCTTTAATGATCAAGTGGCTGGTTGGGCTCAATTTCGAAGATACCCAATGTGGTTTTAAAATGTTCAAACGGTCTGTGGTGCCGGCAATCTTTGAGAACTTACAAACGACTCGCTTCGCTTTTGACGTTGAGGTATTGGTTCGTGCACAAAATTTAAACCTTCGCATTGAAGAGGTGGGGGTTAGCTGGTCAGAAAAGCAAGGTTCGAAGGTAAACCTATTCACCGATTCGTTTCGCATGTTTTTTGAAGTTTTGGCGATCCGCCGTTCACTTGCTCGCCCCTCTAGGCAAGGGTCCTAGCGTCCAATGAGCATTTGATCCAACCACTATTCAAGAACCGGGCTTCGTACTACAGTAAAAAGTCTTTCTATGGAACTCACCCCCGACGTTACAAAAACCATTTTGAGTCTAATTGCCGCCGGCTTCCTCGTGTTTATGAATGCGCTGTTTGTCGCCGCTGAATTTGCGGTAGTCAAAGTGCGAAGAACCCGCCTTGAAGAACTTGCCGGGCAGGGGCTTAAACAAGCCCGGGTCTCGCTCCTGTGTATCAATGAGTTGGATGAAACCCTCTCGGCCACTCAGCTTGGCATTACCCTGGTGAGCCTGGGTTTAGGGTGGATCGGAGAATCCGCCTTTTCCAATTTGCTTACGATTTTATTTCCGGGTTTTTTCTCTATTCATCATCCCACCTCTCATGTGGTGGCACTCACCATCTCCTTTAGCGTCATCACTTTTCTCCACATCGTCTTGGGGGAGCTGGTTCCCAAAAGTATGGCGCTAATGGATGCGGAGCGCGTCACCCTTTTTCTTTCGCCCGCGCTTTTTGGGTTCTATCGAGTTTCTCGCCCCCTGCTGAAATTTTTTACTGGGGTGTCTAACTTCGTGCTGACTCTCATTGGCTACCGGCACCTTGAAGAAGAGCCGTTGAGTGAAAACGAACTTAGGTTGGTAATGAAAGAGTCTAAAGAAGACGGCATCATTAGCGATAGCGAAGCCCAGATCATTGCCAGAGCTTTTGAATTTTCGGACAAGCGCGCCAGCGACATCATGGTGCATCGTGACGGCGTTGATTTTCTTTCTCTGGACAAACCGGTGGATCAAAATGTAGCGCAAGTGCGCAATAAACAGCGCACACGATTTCCTTTGTGCGCCACCGGACTCGACGATGTGGTTGGCATCGTACACATGAAAGACGTTTGGCCGGAGCTGCTTGCCCGCTTTTCAAACGAAGCCTTTAAAGCCAAGGCCCGGCCCCCAATTTTTGTGAGCCCGAATTTGCGTCAGGATCAACTGATGAGACTGTTTCAAAGCTGCCGCGCCCATTTGGCGATCGTGAGAGATGATCAGGGGCGAAGTCTCGGAATTGTTACCATGGAAGACGTGCTCGAGCGATTGGTGGGCGACATCAAAGATGAACACGGTAACTAAATTCTGTCGGGCTAAGGCGCGTTTTAGAACGCGTAACTGGCGCCCACGTTTCCCACTATTCGCGTGTAGCGGTAACTTGCGGTATTGGTGAAGTTGCTCTGCGCCTGAATTTGAAGCAGACCGGTAAGCTCAGATGAGAATCTGTAGCCGGTGTTCCACGACAGCGCCAAAAATTGATCGTTACGGGTACCCGCCGGGCGATCCGAAAACTGCCACAATGCGATATTCAGTCCAATCGACGACAAAATGTCGTTTGATACGTACATTGAATTTGAGAAATCAAGATTCAATCGTTTTGATCGAAACTCTTCGCCCGACGTGTTGTTAAAGTCGATTGAAGCTGAAGCGCTGGGATTCCAGTAACCACCCACGCTTTCACGAACTACGAACACCCGGGCCAGGTAATCTGAGCCCGAACGTTTGTTCGAACTTGGCTGGTATTGATCCAAATAGTATTTCTGCGGCTGAAAAAGAACTTCCGCACCGATACTCCAGCGGTTAGTGAGCGAGGTGCGGTAATAGGGGCCAACCGCCGCTTGTAGAGCGTAGAGCGCGAAGGTGGTGTTACTCGTGGTCGGATCCTTTTGGTACTGCAAAGTACCGAGCCCCTGAAGTTTCATTCCATAGTTAGTTACCGAAAGGGGGTCTTTCGTAACGTAGAGGCTCAGCTCGTGGGTATAGTATTGGGCGGTCTGGGTGACGGCGCTAGAGTTTAAATTAGCGTTGCCGAAGTAGCTTGCCACAATTTGGTAGTCGCCAAGGGGATTGGTGGCGTAGCCAATGCCGTACCTAAGTGTTCCCACCGTCGACGGGGAACCCGTGCCGCCGGCCCCGCTTAAGGCGCCAGCGGGCAACAGCAAGATGTTGGTGTCGTAGCCGGCAAAAAGTCCAACCTGCGCAAAGAATAGGCTCTCTTCGTAGGCGCGCAGATCTCGTTCGGTGGAAAGAAGAACCTGCCGGGCCATTGCGCGGGTGCTTTCTGCCAAAGAGATATCTTTGGTGGCGGTACGGGAGTCATCGCGCGCGCGTCCGTAAAAACGTAGCGCCGAAGCGCTATCGTTCAACTGGTTGGAGAGCTGGGCGAGATACAATCGTGCCGGCGCATGAAACTCGGTAGGATCCTCACTGATGACTTCAAGTAAATGCTCACGTGCCGAATCAAATTTTTTTTCTTCGAGATCCACTAGGCCTAAGTAGTATTGGGCGCCAACCTCTTTAAACTTGTTATTCAGCGCGTGGTTAAAGCCTTTTCTTGCGGCGGGATAATTCTTTTTCGAGAGCTGAATGATGGCGCTTTGGTAATGGTAACCGGCCACCCTTTTCGCATTTAGACCGGGCTCCGCTTTCAGTGTTTCAAAAATCGCGAGCGCTCCGCCTTCGTCTTTCTTTGCGAGCAATGCTAACCCTTTCACCTCTTTCAACTCGATTGAACGAGGATTGGTCGCCAGGCCTTGATTTACCGTTTTCAGCGCTTCGTCATATTTTCCGCTTCGCAGCGAGATGATTGCTTCCGAGGCAAAGGCTTCAGAGTCAGCGTCAATGGCGGCACTTGCCTGGGCTACGCAAAAGAGCAGGGCCGAAAGAAGGATTGCTTTCAATTTTCTCTCCATTCCGGAATGACACCGGACTGCACGAATTGATTCATTGTGTAAAATCTCGATTCCATTCTACTTTAGAGTGGTGCTGCTCAGGAAATAAAAAGGTGAGGCAATTTTTTTGTATATGCTGCGCCGCATGCGGTTTGTCGTCTACTTTCCTTTGGTGAAAAATTGCCGATCGGGTTAATCTAGGACCATGAAAAAGATCACCGTTTTCGTTCTGGTTAC
>JAYSWN010000035.1:0-5777 GCA_043718025.1 Pseudomonadota bacterium | reverse complement strand
ATGGCCGATGATTGATGAGAGACAGAGTTTTACTTACATTATGGCGAATTGGACGACCTTTAATCCACCGGGTGAGGATTGCTTCGGCCTGCGGCCTCGCAAAGACGAGAGCGATAACGCTCCCCCACCCGTCCTTGCGAGCCACGAAGTGGCGCGGCAATCCTTGGCCGATGATTGATGAGAGACAGAGTTTTACTTACATTATGGCGAATTGGACGACCTTTATTCTACCGGGTGAGGATTGCTTCGGCTTGCGGCCTCGCAAAGACGCGAGCGATAACACGCCCACTAAAAGAGGATAGAACCCACTACTTCGGGCTAAAGGCTAACGGTCCAAAACGCCTGAAGAACTCCGTTGTTTAGCCCCTGTGCGATGTTGAAGCGATCGAGAGTGGGGGACATGAGGTTGTCTGAGTAGTACGACAGACCCACGCTATGATTGGCGTTTAAGCTGTAGGCTAACTCGGGCCAGACCACTAAAAGGTGAGACCATTCACCGCTACCGGCCAAGCCACTTACCGAATGCGTACGACTACTGATGAGGTAGAGAGGCAATGACAGAGTAAGGCGATTCGATAGTTTGATATCGAGGTTGGCCATGCCTATATTTTGAAAGACCGTGTTCGCCTTTCCGTTGAACGACGTGCGCGAGAAATGCAGATAGGTGGGGGCGGTGGAAAAGCTTAAGGTTAGATCTGGCGAGAGTTGAACGGCCATTTTGAGCTGGTTAAAAACCGAGGTAACAAATCCGGCCTCCCGGCGCGAAGCAAACGTGGGCAAAAAGAGGCGCCCTTGGTAACTAACCGTGACCACGCCGTTGTCGTAAAGGTTGCTTCCGCGTAGGCGAAAGAAACCATCGTGAGTATAAAGGCCATCCGATAAATTTTTTGCGGTGTTCCACCATTGAGCGTAGCTAAGACGCCAGGTTGAATCAAACTGGTAACCCGCTTCAATAGTGTTCTCACTGCCTAAAACTCCCGATTTAGTGGAAACCGAGGGGCGAAGATCGAGAACTCCAAAAAATTTGCTTTGCGGGGCGCTGGGGGCTACCGCGATAGTTTCATTCCCAATGGAAGCGCCAGCGCTCGATTTTAGTCGGGACACGGCCGCCACTTTTTTGCCGGTTATACTTTCGGTAAGCTCTTCGGCCCTGGCTAAACCAGAAAGCCCAACAAACAACATCAACACGGTGACCATGTTCATTTTATTTCCCCCGAAACTGGTTCAAATTTTTTGGACTTTTGCCTTTGAAGCGCGGCAACTCAGTGGAATTGTACCGTACAAAAGTCAAAGTAACGGCGCCCTTTTATGTTCGCACTGGCTCTAGCTTGACGACAGAACTGCGTTAACGCGCCGCCCAGGTTCAACGGTTGGTGAATGACGGGGTCGGACAACCCCAATTTCTCACATCTGCTATCCTATAATTGGAGGGTGTTGATGACTCGCTTGCGAACCTGCAGATTGTCGTTACTACCGGCAACTCTTTTCATTTCGGTGGCGTTGCATTGGTTTGCGATGGAATTTGTGACTTTAGTTCCGTCGCTTTCTCCCGCCCCACTAGCCGTTGAGCCCATTGAAGTGTTCGATAAAGATTTAGTGGCCGATATTGATCTCGAGCCTGGAAAAACTAAGACCGTCGCCAACACCGAAGAGGCCAAGAATAATAACCGCCCATTGAACACCGACTACTATGGAAAAAGGGATCAGACGGTGGCGAAAAATAGCCAGGCCAAACACGGCAAAGTTTTTAGCGCTGAGAGTAAAGCCGGAGCCAATCGCAGCGATGAAACGACAAGCATTATGAAGCCGCTTTCAATGGCTGACTTGGCCTTAGACAGCCACCCGCGTGGTCGTTGGTCATTAGGAGAATCAACCGAGTATGAAGGCTCGGTAAGTTCCGAATCTACTTCGAATGATTATCTGCCAAATGTGTCGGCGGGCGTACGCACTCTGCTGAACACCAGAGAGTACCGCTACTTCTCCTACCTCGAGCGAATTCGTCAGGCCGTGGCTTCCGAATGGCAGCGCGATGTGCAGAGGCGAATCGAGGCGCTTTGGCTCAGTGGCCGGCCGATTGCTATCGGGCAAGATTTGATCACCAAACTGGCGATCAATTTGAACGAGCAAGGGGCGGTGACCGAAGTTTCGGTGATTCGCAGTAGCGGGTCGCGCACCATCGATCACGCCGGAGAATCTGTCTTTCACCGCGTCGGGGTGTTTCCCAACCCGCCAAAGGGCCTGGCTAACGACGTGGGAATGATAACCCTTCGCTGGGTATTTGTTTTAAAGGTGACGCCGCGTATTGCGGAATTGAATCGGACGGGTAATTCCTCAGACGCTACGGAAGAGCGTTACATCCGCTGAGCAGCCTCTGTTTTCGGGGCAAGTGAAGTCTTCGAGCCTAAGTCAAAATTCCAGAGCACTCCGCCAATACAATGGCGGTGGCGTGAAGCGTGTGAAACTGCATGGCGCCAACCTGAAACGATATGTCGCGGGTTAGCATAAAGGCGCAGAAACCCAGCGCTGCCACCGAAAACTGAAGTCCAAGCTGGCGAGACTGCTGCGACATCTGATTAAAGTGCCTCTGCGTATCGATGGCCTTGGACCAGATGTGGTGCCGTAGCTTGATCAGTTCAATGTCATTTTTTGGTGGAGTGGATTCGCTGGAAAATGATCTTTTGGGTGAGCTCACCAGGAGTCGTTCATCGGCTTTTTGTGGCAAAAACATTACCCCGCCTATAATGTTGGGCCATGCAACGGATCGTTCATAATCAAGACGCGATTGGCTGGCTGACTGCTCAGCCGGTGCAGGTGGGCTGTTCGTTTATTACCTCGCTGCCCGATGTTTCTGAACTTTCTCAATTCAGCTTAGATCAATGGAAAAAGTGGTTCGTAGACGCTGCGGCGTTGGTGCTATCGCGCTGCCCGGACGACGGGGTTTCGGTTTTTTACCAGACCGACATCAAGCACGAAGGCGTCTGGGTAAATAAGTCGTTCCTCGTGCAAAAGGCTGCCGAGCAAACTGGCCATTCGCTGTTGTGGCATAAGATCGTTTGCCGTATTCCGGCCGGAAATGCCGGTTTTGGGCGTCCGGCTTATTCGCACATGCTCTGCTTTTCGCGCGGGGTAAAGGCGGTGATGGCCAAATCGACTTCGGATGTGTTGCCCAAGGCCGGCGAAGTTTCTTGGACCCGCGGGATGGGCGTCTTCGCCTGTCGAAAAGCTTGTGAGTTTGTTTTGAGCCACACCACCACCCGCACCGTGATCGATCCCTTTTGCGGCCATGGCACCGTGCTGGCGGTGGCCAATGAATTAGGCCTCGATGCCATCGGCGTAGAACTTGGCCCTAAACGGGCCCGCATTGCGCGTAATTTTTCGCTTTCTGACTTAGGTACCCCTAAACGGAGCGGGCCTAAAGCGCCAGCAGTTGGAGAGTCGCCTTAGCTTTGTTACTCTGTCGCCATGGGTAAAGAGCAATTGATTCGTTTGGGTTTACTTTTTTCTTTCACCACCTCAGCTTTTTCTAAAGACGAGGGGCTAACCGTTTTCCCGTTCAAAACCATTCCGGGCGGCGTAGTGGTGGTGAGCTTTCCCCTGAAAGCTGAAGAGAAAGAGAACTCCTATGCGTTGAGTGTAAACGCCAAGGAGGTCGCGTGGGGGCTTTGCCCAACCAAAAAGCGACAGTTGTGCACCTTCGTCGGCGTCGAGATGGATGACACTCCGGCCACGCTATCTTTTGTGGTAAAAAAAACAGGATCGCTGCCTGCTGAAACGCTGGTAACCAAAGTGGTTGCCGTCGGTAAAAAAAATTACCCAAAAACTAAACTAAAAGTGGCGCCATCGCACGGCGAGGTGAGCCCCGAAGATCAAAAAAGAATTGATGAAGAACGGGCGGCCATGAAAACGATATACGAGTCGGGGGCAAAATCATTTATTTGGGAGGGCGCCTTCCGCATGCCGGGCAACGGCTACCCCACCAGCAAGTTTGGCGGGCAACGGGTTTTTAACGGTAAAGTGGCCAGTACGCATTACGGCGTCGATTTGCGCGGTAACGAAAAAAGTTGGGTACTGGCTTCAAACGCGGGTCGCGTAGTTTTTGCCGCCAACCTATTTAACTCGGGAAACTTTGTGGCCATCGATCACGGCGGAAAATTATTTACGACTTACTCACATCTTTCGTCATTTTCAGTAAAGGCTGGTGATTTGGTAACACCGGGCCAGCGTCTGGGACGTGCCGGAGCCACGGGCCGAGTTACCGGGCCGCACTTGCATTGGTCGGTTCGTACCGATGGATTGTACGTTGATCCGCTTACCTTTTTACGGGTTGCGAGGAGTTTAAAATAGGGTTCTTAGATCTTTGTGCCGCAGTGGTTACAGAAAACAAGATTTAATTCTGAACGGGTAAGGGCGAGACAGGCTTGGCACCGCAGGCGCACGCCTTTACTTTCGGTCTGCTCCACCCCGCATTGATTACAAAACTTCATGTCTAGTCCTAAAATCACTTTTTGGCCGCACGATTTACAGCGCACGCGATAGGCGCGGTAACCCACGATCGAAGCCGCTACTAAAACGAGGCTCCAAAACCAGATAGCGCCACCCACAAAGAAAACGGCGAGGCCTACGATTAATCCCAGGACGATGACCAGTTCCATGCCTTGAGAATCATATTATGAATCGCCGGGCCACGTCTAAAAAGAAGCCATCCCGTAAAACGGTCTAAGAAGGCGGTTAGTAAAGCGTGCGCAAGGCCCACATTATTTGCCGGCTCAGCGCAGCAAAAATCGCCGCTGATCGTGGTTAGTGGCTTCAAATTTGTGGCCAAAATACCGATACGTGCACTGTCCCCTTAGTGCATGAGAATTGGTAGGAGAAGCCCATCGTGTGGTTGCCCAAACGTCCAGAAACGCTTGAAGAGGCCAAACTTGAAACCTTTTACGTTGAAGACTCCATCCTCAAAATCTTAGGTGCCAAGGGCGCCACGCGGGGTGGAAAGTTTGCCGAACTATTAAAAATTCCTTACGCCCTTATTGAGCCCGTAGTTCGTGATTTGCGCGATCGTGATCTGATTGCCACCGCCGGCGGTGGTTCGGGCATCGGTGGAAATGCCGGCCTAAATTTTGGGCTTACGGTTAAGGGGATTGAGCAAGCCAACACTGCCGCCCGTCGCTCCCCCTACTTTGGTCCGGCCCCGGTCGACATTCCCGACTACATTGAATCGGTCCAAGCGCAAAAGTTTCAGACTCGCTTGGTGCGCCAACAGCATTTAGAACGCGTGTTTTCTGACATTAAAATTAGCCAAGAGTATTTAAATGCCTTAGGTCCCGCGATCAGCTCGGGCGGTCCCATTTTTCTCTACGGCAAGCCAGGCAATGGCAAGACGACGATGTCGGAACGTATCGCCCGCCTTTTTCGCCAGGGCATTTTTGTGCCGCACGCGATTCAGGTGAACGGCGAGATAATCCAGGTTTACGACGCCAAGGTGCACAAGGCCGTGTCGATGGATATCTTGCCCGACGATCATCCGTTGAAGGTCGACCCCAATGCGGCCGACCCGCGCTGGGTGTACGTGTTTCGCCCTTTTATTGTGGTGGGCGGTGAGCTCACCCTTGAAATGCTGGACCTCACGTTCTTAGCGGGGCAGGCCAGTTACGAGGCGCCGTTTCAGTTAAAGGCCAACGGTGGCGTGCTGCTCATCGATGATTTCGGTCGGCAAAAAGTAAAGCCTACCGAATTTTTGAACCGCTGGATCTACCCCCTGGAAAAGGGGATGGACTTTC
>JAYSWN010000034.1:0-15034 GCA_043718025.1 Pseudomonadota bacterium | reverse complement strand
GGTCTCGAACTACCCGCCGATGAATTCAGAGCAAGGGCGAACTTATTCCCGTTCAATCGCGAAAGTACCGGTGGCGGTTTTCGGTGCGCCAAAATTTGCATCGTTAAAAAAGAATTTTCCAAAGTCGCTCGAGGGTCAACCATTCATTTTTCCAACCGCTCACAGTAAGTTGCGCCAGGACCTCGACCACTTCTTCACCGTGAACCTGATCAAGGTTAAGTTGGTTGCTGAAACTCAAGACACCAGTATCCAAAAGTTAATGGGCCTCGATGCCATGGGACTTCTGCCACTGCCTGAGTTCGCCGCCCAACAGTTGGTAAGCGAAAAGAAACTGGTAAAAATCGGTATCCTTCAATCCGTAAGAGAAGAGTACTGGCTTGTTTCCGGAGCGCGAAAGATAGCAAACCCCGTTGCAGCGCGTCTCATGAAGGAATTTGAGCTCGAATAGTGGTACCGATTGGAGGCATACGCCTCACTCACCACTCATTCCAAAGCTTCGTATTTTCCGCCCGAGTTGCGGTAGGTTACGGCGTTTTTCGCACGGTCCACCAAGAATAGGTGCAGCCATTGGTTGTCGACCAATTGCTGAACTACGGCGTGGCTAGCAATAATCTTTTCTACGTCGCTCTGGGGCGCTTCGATGAATACGCTCAGTCGCAATGGCTCATGCACCAGTTTTTCTCCGCTATGCACCGACTGAAAGGGCAGGCCAACCCTTAGGTCGCCCCCGTTGCCTTCCGACACTCCCATTCGACCCACGATATTGTGGAGAACCTTATTGCCCGAACCAAAAGTGTGCATCGCTACCGACGAGGCGTAGTACTGCATATTGATCCAGTTAGTAACTACCATCGGCGCGGTCATGATAAGCTCGAGGGTCTTCATTCCTTCGTCGATCATAAAATCGTAGTCGTGGAGGAAGGAGCGGCCGTCAAAATTGGTACCGCGGGTACGAGACCGAGGGGCGACAATAAAGCACCCATTTCTGACCAGGGCCCATTCCGGCCGAACCTCTGACCAATTGCTGACGCGATTTTCGCCAGAGAGGGCTGGGACATCGGTAATTAACGAGCGCTCTCGTTGCGCCGCATCTGCCGCTTTTGATAGGGAACCCTTTATTTTGCTAACTACCTCTTGAGCCGCGGCCGGTAATTTTCCTTCTTCTAAAACCAAGATTTTATCCGTAACGGTTTCATGCAGAGCGGGAACGAAGTAGGTTGCGTCGGGAATCACAAATTTTCCCAACGTCTTTAGTTCCGCACGAACCTGCTTATTATTCAAAATGCGACAAAGGATTCGAGCGTTTAGTTCTCCGGAGTGACCACCGCAGGCCCCACAATCGAGCGAAGAGGCAAAGGCGTTGTTCGTAGTCACGCTACCGTGGCCACACACAAACACCGCCGGTGCAAATTCGCGAATACCCATGTGGGAAAGCGCAAAAGAAGCGGTAGCGACCTGGCTATTAAGGTCCAACGCCAGATTGAGATCGCTGGTATCGTCAAATTTCTTTCTAAATAGCTTGTCGGTGCTCGGTCCGAGGTTGAGAGAGCGCTTCAGAATATTGATCCCCGCCAAAACACCAAAGAACTCAACATACGCAAAAGAAGAGGCTAGCCCCTGTTTCATTCCCGTTAGAAACTTAGAAAAAGAGCGACTACCCTGCATGGTTTTACGGCTCTGCAGACTGGCCTCTTCGATTACCGCCAATTTGGGCGTGAGCAGTACTGGACAGCGGTAAGAGCTTGCTTCCTTTTGTTCGTGGGTACAGTCCAGTGACACGCCGAAAAATCCGGCAAAGCCATGGGTGGTGATTGCAGAACCCTGTTCTTCAATGCTTCTGCGAATCACCTCTGAGCGCACATCGATGCAAAAAATCATTTGGGCGATATTTTTTTCGCTCGAAACCTTACTCATTGGGCGCGGCGCTACCAGCTTTTTGGCCACCCTCTTTTGATAGCTCCATTCATTGGCCCGCTGCCATACGCTTAACAGCAGGTAGTTGTGATCTAGATCCGAATTTCGTTGGGAGAAGGTCATTACCTGCTGTTTCAACGAGTTTGACCAAGACAAATCGTGCTCTGAATCAACCTCCCCGGCCCAGACTTCGTAAACCATGAAAATGGCCAAAACATCCTCAATTTTAGTGCCACGCGAGTTATGACTAAGTCCGAGGCTATCCTGCCAAAGATGTTGATGCACGTGAGAACACCAACCCATCGTGCGATGACAGACCTTCATAAGGTAAAGCTCAAGCGCTATATCCGAAACAAGCCCAAGTTTGTTCGCGCACAGTTCAATCGCCTTGATGGGATCAGATGGTAAATTTGCCAAAAATTTTGCGTCGCGCCGGTACCCTAAGTGGTCCATGGAATGATCAATTTGAATCAAATCAAGCCATTCTTGATAAAGACGCTTCGTCTTCACCCTTAGCCCAAAGGAGGCTTGCCCTTGGTCAAAGTACGAGGCGCAATACTTGCCAACCTGATTAATCACATCGGCTGAAAGCTCAGAGTTTTCCAGACGGGACATAAAGTCGGAGTAGACTTCAAAGCTCAGCCCTTTCACCGTGGACTCTTGGCTCTCGCGAAGAAAACGGGGAAGATCACCGTCGAGCTTCACCCCGGTCCGTCGCAAGCCTTCCATTGAATGCAGAATATCGGCGTCAGAGATCAACCCGTCCTCATGTTTTTTCACGAAGACCTCTAGGGGCAAAAAGAGACTTTGCCCAAAGAGATTACTCAACTGCGACAGCACCTGGTAAAAACCCTTTTGCCGCAAATTCCAAAACGGGTTCACCGCCACGATTGACTGAAGTGGCCACGCCGGAGCCACGACTCGAACCGCCTCTGCTACCGCCGCGGCGGTGTCTTTCGTCATTTTATTCTCGTTCATTGTTTCTGTACCCAGGACGGATTCAAGCGGTTTATTTTGACTAAAAGTTGAGGTGTCAAACATGACGAGTATCTCCTGTTTCTCTGAAAAGGGTTATCGAAAAAGCCGGGTTGAAATTTGGGGAATGTATCCACCGTTCCAAAAAAACATCCACAGCTGTTTTCCCTTTGGCTCGTTAAGATCCTGCATGCGCTTTGCGAAATAAATTCCCAGCGAAAAGAGCACAAACACGGTCAAGACGGACGCAATCCAAACGCCGTCTATATCCAGCCTTTGGGGCATCACTTGGGCCAGGTAGCCGCCCCCAAAGTACTCAAAGGCCACGTAGATACTGAACCCCGCCGTGAGATAAATAAAACTGCCGACTGAGTTCTTAACCAGAGCCGAAATCAGTTCGGTTCGCGAACCAATCACTTGGGTCAACGCCAGCGCAAGAATTCCAAAGTAAATCCAGAGCGAAGGAGGAAGAAACGCCGAGTCAGTCTTCAAATTTAGCCCGTAGACCACCAGTCCGGTGGCGAGGAGGTAGGAGATAGTAAGCCCAAGGTTTGAAAGATTGCGTTTTGGGGCCTTGCTCTCCTCGAGAATCGTTCCGGTGGAGAGAAAAGCGTGCGCTTTGTAAAAGCCGTGCGCGATAATGTGAAATAGCGCCAGCGTGTATAAACCCAACCCACACTGAATCATCATGAAGCCAAGCTGACTAATAGTTGAGTAGGCCAATGTTCTTTTTACGTCGGTTTGAGTCATCATCGCCAGCGCCGCGAAAACCGCCGTAACTCCCCCTACCACGGTGAGCAATGCGTGTGCGAAAGTCGCGTGTACTAGAATCGGTGACAAACGAATGATTAGAAAACCACCCGCATTGATAACTCCAGCGTGCATTAGGGCAGAAACTGGTGTGGGAGTTTCCATAGTCTCCGGTAGCCAGAAATGAAACGGAAACTGAGCTGACTTAGTCATGGCGCCAATCACAAATAACAGCCCGATAATGTAAAAACCGCCGCCGTTCGTGGCGGCGGCCATCGCCTCTTCATTTTTCGCAATGGCAAAAAGTTCACCAAAATTAAAAGTACCAAAATGCTTATAGGTGAGCACAATGCCTAGGAGCAGACAAGCGTCGCCGATTCGGCTAACCCACCATTTTTTTCGCGCGGCAAGTACCGCTTGTGGTCGCTCGCTAAAATGAAGCAATAGTTGGTGCAACCCGTAACTGGTGGCGAGCCAGGCGGCAAAAAACATCAGCAGGTTATTTGATAGGGTTAAGAACGTAACCGCAAATACCGTAAGCTGAAAATTTCGATAGAAATCGAACCTGCGCCCGTCCCCGTCCAGGTACCTCACCGAATAGCGAAAGATGCAAAGTGAAAGCAATGCAATCATCGCGAGCACAATGGAGGAAAGCTCGTCGCCCCTTAAGCCAAAGTCTACATTTACCAGATCAAACAAGCTGGCCCTGAAGAAAGTAACTTCCAGAGCCCGATTTGTGAAGGTTTCCACCAGAATGGCAACGGCAATCAGAAACTCAAAAACCCTAAGCTTCACGAGCGCCTTTTCAGTGGTAGCGTCACGACGCACGCGAGAAATTACCCATCCCAGCCCCAAACTAAAAAGGGGCAACCCCAGCAATAGACTATGAAATACCGACCCATCAAACATTTCTGTCTCTCCTTGACCTGACCAAGTTGTGTTTTCGCGTGAGATTCCCGTCGCAACCACAAATTTAAGTTGCTGGAATTGTCCATTATTTGGCCACGCATTAACAATAGAAAAAAATCAACCAACCGTTCGTTTAAATCGAACTATCCGCGACTGAGCTCTCCTTTTTCCAAACTAGCGACAGTAAAATCGAACCCCCAATAATTCCAAAAATGATTCCTAGCGACCACCCAATGGGGAATTTACCGCCGAAGAGTTCGTTCAACCAGGCCATTTTGAGTCCAACAAAAACCAGCACCAGCCCGAGACCATATTTTAGAAAACGGAAGAGGTGCATTATCCCGGCCAGTAGGAAATAGAGCGAACGCATGCCTAAGAGCGCAAAAATATTTGAGGTGAATACGATGAAGGGCTCAGCGGTAATGGCGTAGATGGCCGGAATCGAATCAATGGCAAAAACGATATCCGTAAATTCAATAAAGATAAGCGCCAACAAAAGTGGGGTTCCGTAACGCACACCGTTTTTCACCACAAAAAACTTTTGCCCCTCCATAGTGGTGGTAATGGGAAGAAACCGTTTGGTGAAACGGATTAGAGGGTTCTTTTCAATATCCGGGGCCTTATCGGGTGTGAGCAGAAGCTTGATTCCGGTAAGGATCAGAAAAATTCCGAAGACCACAATCACCCAGTGGTACTGCATCAAGACTGAGCCAACGGCGATGAAAATAGCCCTAAACAGGAGGGCACCCAAAATGCCGTAAAAAAGAATTCGGTGTTGATAAATAGACGGTATGGCGAAATATGAAAATACGACCACAAAAATAAAAAGATTGTCGATGGCCAGTGACTTCTCGATCACGAAACCGGTAAGAAATTCCAGCGCAACCTGTTTAGCAGAGCCATCTGCGTCAAATCCGGGAATGGCGTTCAGACGCACATCCAACGGAAACTTCCACAATGAGTATTGGTAGAGAAGGTAGTTAAAAACCAGCGCTAAGGAAATCCAGACCACACTCCAGATTCCAGCCTCCTTAAATGACACCTCGTGCGCCTTACGGTGAAACACCCCAAGATCTAAGACCAAAAGCAAGGCGACGAATCCAGTAAAGAGTAGATAGAACGACCAGTACTCGGCAAAAGGAAAAAGAGAGACGCTCATAACTGCCATTCCTTCAAAAACGAAGTATCGCTTCAAGTTGTGGATGCAACAACGAGTTACAATCTACGTGGGTAGGAAGGTCTTGGAAATTGGATAAATCATCGTTCATACTTCGATTTAAACGAACCAATTGGCCGCGTGCGGTGGTTATCGCTGAAGTTTAACCGGTCGGCTATTTCACGAAATTTTGTTAGAATACCGCAGCTCGCCCAATTGAGCTTGATATCGTCAGCCTGGCTTGGCGGAACCTCGAAAAAAAGCCCGATGTCATAGGTTAACTTCACTATGAACAATAAATTGAGTCACTCCCTGCCGGCGATTCTTTGCTTTCTGTTTTTGTTCGGCTATCAAGCGCTGGTTTTCCTCCCCCTTTCGGGAAATGAGTTCTTTTGCGAGGGCGGACTCAATTTTTTTTACCATGCGCGCTTCTCTCCTTTTTTTACCGCCCTGTTCACTCTGGACATGAATTACCTACCGCTCTTTCAAAGAATCGTAGCCTTTGGCATCCACAGTTTTTCTACTCTTGATGCGCTGGCGCCATTAATTCAAAGCGTTACGGCGCTACTTTTGGGGTCCTTATTCTGCGCCTCGATTTGTTTACCGTTTTTTGAGTCCCCGACATTCCCCCTCACTTGGCGTCTTTTTTTGGCGCTGGTGGTGGGGATGAATGCCGATCTCGATCTTCACTACTACATCAACTTTATTTACCTTGCCGCGCTGCCGCTCCTATTTACGGCGATGCGAATTGGGGAAAGAGGTATTTCCGACGGCACAACGCGTTGGGTGGTTGGGGTTGGCGTGGCCGTACTGTTTCTTTCTAAGTCGGCCTTCATTGCCTACTTTCCGATTTTTCTAATTCTCCTGTGGAACGAATACCGCGAACAACGCCCTTTCGGTTGGCTAATCATGGGGCTTTCAGGTGGGCTTTTGCAGGTAGCGATTCAAGCGGCGAACCTAGGCGTGTTGAAAGCAGGCCCTCCGAAGTCGCTCCTTTTTTTCGCGAGCCGAAGTTTTTTATCGTCCATAGATGCGTTTCTGTTCGTGTTGTCTGGACGTTTGTGGTTGGAGACAGGGTTTGCCGGAACTCTTTCGGCGTGGAGAACGCACGGTTTGTCTCTTTGGCAAGGCTTGGGGTTAGCGATAGTGGTTCTTTTTTTAGGGGGACTGATTCGTCATCTTACCGGGCGGCGGGCCGATCAGGGGAAACTCTTCTTTCTTTTTGTGATCGCACTCGGTGTAACGTGGACCACCCGAATGATGATTCTCGCGGTGGTTGGCTACACCGTTAAAGATGGACGTTGGGCAATCTTGGCCAATATCGCGCTGCTCACGTTACTTATTTACCTGCTGGCCGATGCCGCGCAATCGGTTTCGCGCTGGGCACGGAGTGCCTCGGTGTTGGGGGTGTCTCTGGTGCTTTTCTATAGCGGGCCTTTCTTCTTGAGAACGCCCCAATCCCCCGGTTTTCCAGAGTTACACTTTAGCCAATGGACTGAATTTGTTCGCGCCTTTGAGCGGCGTGGAGAACCACTTCCGAGCTCTTTTTGCATTGGGGTGAATCCGTACGAAGGGAGATATTGGATCCAACACAACAGTCGGTTAGGTACGCACCCAAGCGCAGCCGATTTGCTTAACGCTAGCGAAACGGAGCTTGCGCCCGGTCAGGCGTTGGAATGGCTTCCTACCGAGGCCCGAATCAACACGGTATTGGTGTGGGTTTCCCCCTTACGCCAGGCAAACGATCTTCGCTTGTTCGCGGTGAATGCCCAAGGCTTGGCCAGCGCAAGTTGGACTTCGTACGGCGGTGAGACGTCGGGCAATTTTATTGGCTTTCACCGCTCCAGCGTTGAGGAGATAACCGCCAAGTTGCGTCTCCAAAATATATCCAACCAAACATTGCGAATTCGCACCAATGAAAATCGCCCCGTGGTTCTCACGTGCGTGGGCCTATGACTCCATCGCGAATCTTGTTCTTGGCCCTTTCGCTAAGTTTTATTTTTCACGTCGGATTTCGAAACCGTCATTTCCAAGAGATCGACTCAAGCTTCGTGCACGGCCATCTAACCGATTTCCCCCGTCCGCAGCTATGGTACCTGCGAGAGTCGTGGGCCTACCCCAAAAAAGACGGGCGGCGCCCCTGGCTGTCCCTCTTCAGGGAGTCACTCGTTATGAGGTTGGAGAATCTCCACTTACCTGGTCCCTTGCGGAGCATGTGGGCTCTCCCGTTGGGAAGTACTTACTCGATGGGGTCCGGCTTAGTGTATGGACTATTGGGTGGAGCGACGCTGCCGTACTTTGACTTTATGTCGAGAGCAACCTTGGTGACCTTGCTTCTGTTTCACCTCACTGTGCTGTTGCTCTTTTTCACGATTCGCAACTTGGGGGCAACGCCTTTCTCCGCTACCGGCGCCGCACTTTGGCTACTCTTCTCCATCAGCCATTACTCCTACGGTTTCCATCTGGGCAACACCGTTTGGAATTTCTCTACCTCGATGTTTTGGATTTGGTGGCTCGGTCAAAATCTGCGCCACCCGCAATTGGAAAAACGTATTTCCGTAGCCACCGCCATTCTGACCTACTTAAACTACCTCATTCCCTTTTACTGGTTGGGCTTCGTGGCGGCCATCGCCTGGAGAGACGGCAAAAAAAATAAACGACCGCTTTCAGTATTGACCAGGTTGCTCAAATCACAGGCTGTGGCGATCGCGGCCATTGCCATTTGTTCCCTTCTTTTAGTCCAGATAGATCAGGGAAATCGGGGAACGGTCGAAACTTTCAAAGAGCTGTTCCCAGCGTTGTTCTACATTTGTCTTAATTATTTTAGCCTTTTCAACCGCGGGGTGTTTGCCGAGTGGACTCAATTCGTACTGGGAATAGTGGCCTGCAGCCTAGCCGTACGTTGGGTGCTACTAAGAGTTTCAAAACCCTCACCTTCCGTTGAGTTAAATCTATTCGTGCTTTTTACAACCTGCACTTTCCTCGCCGTGGGGCTCGCCATGATTACTGGCTACTTGGGCCTGAGCCCCTTACGGCATATTCTTTTCCTCTCCCCCCTCGTCTTCACGACCATTGGCCTGGCCCTCAGCGACACCAGAATTGAACTCTGGCTTGGTCGCTGGTCAATCCACTTTCTCACCGCCGCGGTTATTATTGGATTGGCGGGTTTGAGCTTTCGCCGGCAAAGTGTCGAGGACGTTTCACTGTTAATCGGATCGGAAAGTGGCATCGACGGAATCATTTTAGAAAGGCCCAGTTTCCTAGCCTCATTCCAAAACCGCACCCGGCTTCCCGTCATGGGGGAAAGGCCCTTAAAAACCGGAAATTCTTATCTCTATCTCAGCTCAAAAGCCTATTACGTTCCCAAGGGACCGGTAGAAATCATTGATCGTAGAGCCATTATCAACGACGCCTATTTCTTGGCTTATAATCCCCGCCGCCCCCTGTCCAACCAACCGAACGACCTTTATCTCACTCGGTTTAAAGTTCTCCATTCCGAGAATCAAAAGTAGGCATTCGATCCTAGCGGCGATCTTACCGGTCAGGTAACTTCTTCCCGTTCATCAAATAGCCCAGACAGTCATCGCGCACAGCCTGCACGTTAGTAGTTAACATGGCCGGAGTGATCGTCTCCGTAGTGAAAATCCGGCCCTTGTCGAAACTCAAAAGTTTGGGATCTTCTCCCTTACCATTTAAAACCTCAATCGGAGTTTCATCGCCCGTATAGCGGCCAAACAGGGTTCCCGCAGGAAGCGGTGAAAAGTTTAGTCTCTCAAGATCAGATCGAAGCACGAGGTAACTCTTATCCATTACCGAACTGTCTAGATCTGCAAATTCGAAGGCCACCCCGGGCTTCACCCGAACGCGGGCCACAGTCTCGTAGCCATCGATATCACCTTGAGAAACCGCGTGCGGCGAAAAGTGGGATAAGTGCAAAACCGATTCAAGATAGTCGATGGTGTGTTGGGTGGAACGCTCATTGCCCGAGAGCCCGCACTCCAGAGTAACCGAGGGAGAAAAATCGGCAAAAGCGTGGGTAAAGGTTTCGGCCGGCTGGGTTGCGTGAACCAGAGTTCTCCCGAACAGCCCGCCCAGTTCAATGTGGCTTCTTTCCCATTTTGCGACGCACGCGTAATGGGGATTATTTCCGCTGTTGTTATGAATATCTACCGCCGCAAATAACGGATCTTTAGTAACCCGCGCCATCACTTCAGCGGCAATTTTGGCTTCGGGGGCCAAACTACCGCGCCAGAGGCGATTATAATCAACCCGACCGGGAAGTAGGCGTAGGTTTAGTTGGGCGGCTTCCGTATTGCCAATAAAAACCCAAAGCGAACGCGGGATTGGTTTACTTCCCAGCGCGTAAGGTCTTAACCACGACTTTAAAGCGAGAAAACCCGTATGTTCATTGCCATGAAGAAGCGTAGAGAGGATCAGCGCTGGTTTTCGGGCCCCTTCAATAAAGAAAAGGGAGGGGCCACCTAAGACTGAATGAAGATCGGTAACGTTGGCATTGAATAGCCCCGGCGGAATTTTATCTTTGAAGACCAAGCTCATACCGACCATTCATGAACGGGAATCCCCTGCTCCTGCAATATAAAATATTTGGCCAACAATCCTTGAAAGTCTTTTCCGTGAGTAGAAACGTAAGCCCGTTGCCAAGCGGCTCCGGTGCGCCCCGATTGCACGCGGGCCCGAATCACTCCGTTGATGTACCGATCGGCGTCAAGTTCGTTGATACCAAGATCAATTAGCCCTTCGCGCGCCCGCGGCAATACCACTTCAAGCAAAAGGCGTTGGAGATTCCACGACTTTCCGTCCAGCCAAGGAATGGTGGCGGAAAGTCCAAGCTTAGCCGCTTGGTAAAAGCCCTCTCGCAGCTTGATAAAGGGAAGCTGTTTTTCAAAATCCGTTTTCTCCTGCGCCAGCCAGTGGGTGACCCCGAGATAAAAAGCGAGATTGGCAATCATGTCGGTAACGGTGGGCCCCGACGACGGAACTCGCTGCTCAGTTCGTAAATGCGGTTTGCCAGTAGTACTTACGCCAACTATCGGTCGGTTCCACCGCCAAATAGTGCCGTTGTGCAAACGGAGGTGGTGGAGCGAATCCGGTTTTTCATCGCTCGTCATCGGTAGCAAAATGGGAAAGGCCTCAAGATTTTCGAGGAAACATTCGAGCAAACTCTCTCTGACGTATCCGGTGCCAAAGCCAACCCGACTTACCGGCACGCCCTCGGTATCATGAAAACTCATTAAGCGTACCGCCTGCTCAAAAACGGGAATACGCGTTTCATCCCAAAGATCACAGCCAAACAGAAAAGGGGCGTTGGCCGCCACCGCAACTAGTAACGGACTGCCCACGAGGCTAGCGTTAAAATAACGGGCGGCTTGATCAGCCTCAACTTGAAGGTGGCATTGCAACGAGGTGGCCGCCGCCTCGAGCATAATATCGTGATGAACGGTCAAAAGGCGGTCTTTTCCTTCAATATCCAGATGAATGGGCCGGTCTTTGCGCATTGCCATAGTGCGTTCATTGAGGGCCCGGTAACGTTCCTTATCTGAAAGCCAATCCAGCTGTAGATTCGTATCCCGCAGCGTAGGGAGGCATCCCACCGTAATCGCCCGCAGATTCATTGCAGCCGCAGTTTTTTGAATATGAGCCCAAAGTTTTTCAAGTTGGGAGTGATTTCGATTGAGCGCATCTGCCCCCATGGGAACGGGGTCTGAATTTAACTCGGCATTACATTTTGCAATCTCGGCAACAATTTGTGGGTGCGCAGCGAGCGCAAGAAATTCATGATTTTTGGGAGCCGGTAAAAAATTTTCATCGACCAACCAAAACTCAACCTCGAGACCAGTGGTCTTTCCCTCGTTAACGAAGGCATCATCCCTAAACCAATGCGACAAAATTGCAGTTTCTTGCCGAAGCCGATCGCGGAAACTCTTAAAATCTGCGTCGGAAAATTGATGCTTCGCTATATCGGTGCCCAACTTAAAACCCTCGAAAAAGGACTTTCACTGTACCCTGCCCGTTCTAACAAAAACTTCTGACGGTTAAAACAAGCAAAACCTGTTTTAGGCGGGGCTCCCACGGTTAGAGCGGCCCCAAAAAAAAGAAAGGGTGCGGAGCTCTAATCTTGGTGGTGATTACGAGGAAGCTCTCACGTTCAGAAAACCGCTCAGACAAATCGAACCCGGCGCGATGAGAAAGCCTACCCAGGGCGGTTCGCTGCCAATCGCGATGGCTTTGCATAGCCGCTAAGGTAGAGTCGTGAGCCACATGAAAGGCAAGATCGGTGCCCAGCGGTAGCCCCGAAGACAGTTTCTCTAAAATCGAGTAAGCGATGCCCGGTGTTCTGGGCAGCGTTTTTTCAAGCGCGAAGTACTGCGCAAATTCTAAATCAGAAATATCTCGCTTTCGGCGGGCGAGGGGCCAACGCCACTGCCCTAAAGAAGTCAGCCGGTAATGTTTGCGCATCTGCTCAAAAACCACTCTGCCTTGTATCCGCATTTTATTGGTCTTAAGCGAATGATCCCCATATTCCGAAGCCAGTAACTCAAGCGAGCGGTGGAGTGAAAGATTGCCCCTTTCTTCACTAATCTTTTTAACCTGAGAAAAGACAAGTTGGTGGTCGATGTTGAGTAGCCAACCAAAGTCTACCCGCGCCGAATTCAACGGGGCCATCCGTTCGGCGTAAGCTAGCACGTAAGTAGGCTGGCTCGGCAAATTGGGTACCGTTTGCACCACTGCCGCGTAGCTTTTCAGACTGGGGTCGAGAAACCCAAAATTCTCTAGCGGATTCGCGGTGAAAATGACTTCGAAACGTTGGGATGGCGCACCGACGTAAACAAATTCAAAAGCCCGTTGAGTCAACTTTTCAAGCGCCAAACGAAAGCTTAGCTCATCGGGGCAGCTCACGGTGAGCGCGTTGGCTGGCCAGAGCAGAGGCAGAGTAAACAACAATAGGCGCAGCACACAAACACTAGGGATCTTCATGCCCTTCCACTCCTACCAGAGCCAAGAAACAACGGCTTGGTTAATGTTTTTGGGGAGAACTGGCGCGAAAAAGCTAAACGCCGCCTAACGCGGCGCTTCAAGCGCTGGCTCCAGATAACGACAACCCCTCTTTTTATTGTTTGAACACTGAATCCGAACCCGCTTAAATCGTCCTCGGAACGTTACCAAAACCTAGCTATTTGCAGGAAACGAAATGCTTTATCCATCTATTCTCGAAGCCATTGGCCGCACCCCCTTAGTTAAATTGAACCGAATGGGAAGCCGCCTCGATTGTAATCTCTACGCCAAGTGCGAATTTCTTAATCCGGGAGGTTCAGTAAAAGACCGCATTGGTTATCGCATGGTGGTCGACGCCGAAAAGGCCGGCCGAATTAAGCCCGGCGATACGCTGATTGAGCCCACCAGCGGAAACACCGGAATAGGCATCGCCCTGGCGGGAGCGGTAAAAGGCTACCGAGTTATTATCACCATGCCCGAAAAGATGAGCCGCGAGAAACAAGTGGTACTTGAGGCGCTGGGCGCCGAAATTATTCGCACGCCCACCGAGGCACCCTCGCTGGCACCGGAGAGCCATATTGGCGTTGCCCGCAAACTGCAGCGCGAATTGCCCAATGCCCATATTTTAAATCAGTACGCCAATCCCTCTAACCCGTTGGCCCACTATGAAACGACGGCCCAAGAGATCATCGACGACTTAAAAGGGCAGGTAGACATGGTGGTGATTACCGCCGGCACCGGGGGAACGATCACCGGCGTGGCAAAACGCTTACGTGAGCACAACCCCAATGTGATCATCGTCGGGGCCGATCCGGTGGGCTCGATACTCGGCGGCGGAAGTACGGTTGCCTCTTACAAGGTGGAGGGGATTGGGTACGACTTCATACCCGACGTACTTGATCTTAAACAAGTCACCAAGTGGGTAAAAACTAACGATCAAGAGTCGTTCACCTTGGCGCGACGAATAATTAGGGAGGAAGGGCTGCTCTGCGGGGGATCTTGCGGCTCCGCCATGGCGGCCGCCTTGCAAGAGGCACCAAAACTAAAACGCGGCCAAAACTGTGTTGTGATTATGGCCGATGGAGTCCGCAATTATTTAAGTAAATTTTTGGACGATAAGTGGATGCGTGACAACAAGTTTTCTGAGGGGCCAAAGTTGATGGGCTCGGTGGGCGATGTGGCACGCAGTCACCAAAAACGAAAACTGGTGTCGTTAGAATCCACCGCCTTCGCTAAAGATGCGATCGCTTTAATGCGCGACAACGGTATTTCGCAAATTCCGGTGACCCAAGATGGGCGTTTAGCCGGTATGCTTACCGAAGACGGTTTGCTGCAGTTCTTGGCCACCAACGAACTGCAGCCTAACATTCACATCTACAGCATTATGAATCGAAGTGTCGCCAGCGTTGAAGACTCAACGCCGCTAAGTGTTTTACAAGAAATGTTGGGCCGCACCGGAAGCGCCGTTTTAGTTAATGATAAAGGCGAACCAGAGCACATTCTCACCAAGATCGACTTGGTAGAATTTGTGGCCACCCAACGCTGATTTTTCGCCCACTGTGCTTGGGTAATGACAAAAAGAAGGTAGTAAATGCTTCGAAAAATCCCTTTCGTCCTGGCCATTTTGAGTATGACCGGAGGCGTTTTCATTGCGATTCTCTTTGGGGTGAACGAAGAGATGTTTCAAGCGCGCATCAAGGCGGGGCTCGAAAAAAACGTTAAGGTTCAACAGATCATAAACGCCGAAGAAAAATCGGCCAAAATCAAATCTGAAACCGATAAAAACTGGCGCTACTATCAGCGCTACCATTTTCATGCCACCGGCATCGGGGCGATGATGATGGGGCTGCTGCTTTTTTTGGCCCAGCTTAAACTCAAGCCAAACGCTTTTTACCCACCCGCCTATCTGCTGAGCGTAGGCGGCTTGCTTTACCCCTTGGTTTGGCTTTTCGCTGGAATTTACGGTCCAGAAATGGGGCGTGCGGAGGCCAAAGAGGCCTTCGCCTTATTCGGCTACATGGGCGGACTGTTTCTAGCCGGTTCAGTGTGGACGCTTTGGCTTAGCCTTAGAAAAGAATATCTAACTTAGGGCGTTTTCGCGTGGGCAACCGCCAGCTCTGCCACCAAGCGGTTTAAAAAATCAATTCCGGGGGCGATGCTCGACACCGGAATTCTCTCGTCAATTCCGTGCGCCCGACGCGAGTCGGCTTTGGTCATCGCCAAGGGGCCGATGCCGTAGGAAGCAACCCCGTGCATGCGCAGATAACGGCTGTCGGTTGCTCCGCCCGACATTGACGGAATCACCGGCGCCCCGGG
>JAYSWN010000033.1:0-5807 GCA_043718025.1 Pseudomonadota bacterium | reverse complement strand
CCCTGAAACCCCTAATTTGCTTGAGTAAAGAACCGGTGACAAATCTTGCTTTTTGACACGGTATGTCAAGCTCCGTATAAGAAGCAGGTCCCCAACATCTGTCCGTAAGCAGCCGCAACAAAACTATAATTTGTTTTCAAGGAGTTACTAATGCGAGTCCGTCTATTCGGATTTCTCTTATTTGCGCTCGTCTCATCGCCCGGATACGCAAACCCACACGGCTGGCGGCCTATTGGAATTGGGCCTAACCCGGCAATGCTGTTGGAGCACTTGGTAAACCACGCCGACAAGCTGGTCACCAATATCAACTTAACCCGTACTAACGGCTTCCGAATTCAGCCCGTACTAATCCAAACGATTACGGCGGCGCCTTGCCATTCGGCCAGCTTTTACAACGACGTGCTTGTCACCAGCGCGGCCGTGCAAAAGGGTGGCCCCGATGCCGTCGGGTTTGAAGTGGGTCAGCTGGCCAAAAATTTTTCGATCAGAGTGATTCAGCTAAATGAAATCGCTCTGGCCGTTGGCCCAAGCCAGCTGTTGGCGACCTTTTGGGATACTGAATTCAGTTTCGCCTACTACAATGCAATTTCGGCAGCGAACTTTTACTTAGACGCGTTGATTCGCGGCCAACGGTTAAATCCATGGCCTTGGGCGATAAATAATCCGGCGCTACTTCAGCGTCGCATTGATTTGCTTCGCAACAACATCGCTACGATTTTAGACTTGGTCTATGAGATTCGCTATGCCGCTATTTTTCGATTCCCGTTGATGCCAAATTGCATCGAGTGCAGCTTTGCTCCTCGCCGCATTGGAATCGGCCCCGGTGCCCCTGGCCTGGTCTTTCCTTATTACGCGAACAACGCAGTGGTGTTTCCCGCGGCAAATGTGGTTGCGCCAATGCAGGCTCCGCAGCAATTCCAAAATAACTATCAAGTGCAACAGTGGAGCAACACTTGGGGCAACGTTGATCAAAGTTATATGAACCAAGGCGGAGCTCCAGGAATGCCGGGCGGACAAGGCGGTTTCGGTGGACAACCCGGTGTTGGACAAGGCGGCTTCGGTGGACAACCCGGTGTTGGACAAGGCGGCTTCGGTGGACAACCTGGTGTTGGACAAGGCGGCTTCGGTGGACAACCTGGTGTTGGACAAGGCGGTATCGGTGGACAACCTGGTATCGTTGGACAGCCTGGTGTCGTGCAACCTGGTATCGGTGGACAGCCTGGTGTCGGACAACCTGGTATCGGTGGACAACCTGGTGTCGTTGTTCAGCCCGGTGTCGGACAACCTGGTATCGGTGGACAACCTGGTGTCGTTGTTCAGCCCGGCGTCGGACAACCTGGTATCGTTGGACAGCCTGGTGTCGTGCAACCTGGTATCGGTGGACAGCCTGGTGTCGTACAACAACCCGGCGTTGGGCAACCTCGCGTCGGTCAGCCGAACCAAGGTTACCCGCTTCCTAGCGCGAACGTTCCGGCAGCAGGCCAAGGTCGACAACAGCCGTTACCCGCCGCCGGTGGTCAAGTGACGCCGCAGATTCCGACCCCGGCAACTCCAGTGCCTGACAAAGGATTCAAACCGGGTGCGTATGACTACTAAATCGTAAAACCAAAATGATAATGAAATTGAAACGCCGTCTCCCCTGGAGACGGCGTTTTTTTTGTTTAAGGCAGAAGCGTTGTCCACGATGCCTCCTCGAGGCACGAAGCTGCTTTGGCCATGAAACCATAAGCCGAGGCATTAACGCAGGGACAACGCTAAGGGGAAAGGGCCTAAAAAACCGTATACTCCTTGTTCACCCGTTAGCTGACACTACACCTTGCCAAACCCTTTAATCCGCTCAGCTTTAAGCCCAAATCACGCCAATGCCGTGGGGTTCGTCTAGCTGCGTTTTGATTGCCCAAAGTTTTAACGCCCCTGTCAGGTTCAAAAGCAGCACCCGCCCGGGGCCCCCCCCTTGCACTCTAATGCGGTGAAACTCTGTAAACGATTTTTACACCTTGAGAAACAGCATGCCCAGAGTGGCGCTTCACATTCGAATTTTTTGCCTCCTTTTCGGCGTGCTTCTGCTTGCTTCGTGCGGCAGTGAAAGCGCCAGCTGCGAAGGACCCACACTCGATTTCACCGCCCTTACCGCCTATAAAAAAGGAACTCGTCTGTCTGGGGCAAGCAGCAACGCCAAGGGTTTTGTGGTTTTACCCAATCCCATGGAGGCCACGCGAAACAATTTGGCCACGGCAACGTCCTCGGCCACGCAAGCCGCGTTGGCGGGATTTCAATTAAGCAACTTACTTTCACCTTCACGACTAGAGAGCGAATTCGTAAAGATCCGCCAGCAATCAATCACCGAAACCATTTCCAATTTCGCCAAGCCCGACGCAAATGGTAACTATAAATTTGATCTCACCGACAAACGCTATTGGGAAACCATGGCCTACACCAGCATCGAAGCTGAAATTGCCTACTTTGAAGGATTGGGTTTTAAGTTTGTTCGAAGCCGTCCTCTTTTTGTCATGGTGAATGCCAAGTCTTCCGAGGGTGAAAGTAGCTCCCCCAACGCTTTCTACAATCACGGCTACTTCTCTCCCGACCAACCGCGCACGATTCAGCTGTTTGGCGAAGGGGACTTTGCGCCCGGAATGGATGCCGACATGTACCGTCACGAGATGGGCCACTTTTTAAATGAAAGCGTATCCGCCGAGGTGGGTTTTGATTTTGCCGGAGACTCTGGCGCGTATTTTACTCAAGGCGCGGCGATGCACGAGGCTTTTGCCGACCTGGCCGCTATGTCGATCGGTGACAAACCAAACGTGGGCAAATGGGTCGCCCGCGGCATTCAAGGTTTTGCCCCCGGCCAGCCACTTCGCAGTGCGATCGATTCCGGCTCACGGTTTATGGTTTATCAAGACGTGAGTTTCGCTAATGCGAAAGGCAGTTCGCCCGAACGTTATCAGATGGCCGAATGGATCACGCGGGTGCTGTGGGGAATTCGCGCTAAGATTATTGCCGAACGCGGCGCCGATAAGGGTCCGATCAATTCTGATCTGTTGATGTACTCAGGTCTTTCACTTTTGAAGCGAGACGCCTCAGTGACCGATCTTCGCAACGCGATAGTGAAAGCCGATCAAAAACTTTATTGTGGTGGGCACGGCGAAATGATCAAAGCCGAATTCGAAAAACGCGGTTTTACCACCGACCCACCTCCGGTCACCGAACCCATCACCATCACCGCTCAGCCCGCCGGCCTAAAAAACGGTCAGGCCGCGGCCGCGATTTCACCGGGTGGCGAAGTCTCCTTTACGGTGAGTTTAACCAACTCAGATAGGGTGGTGGCCCGAAACGTAAGGGTACGGCTCGAAAGCGCCGATCGCTACCTGATTGCAACCACGTACCAGCAGGGATACGGCGATTTGGCCGCTGGACAGTCGATTTCGGTGGGAAATAACGGATGGCCGCTTGCATCCGCCGTGGTAGGGCGTATAGATTCGCGCGCGCCCCGAGGATCCCAGATTCGGTTTAAGTTACGTGTCTTAATCGACAACGGACCTTCTCAGGTTTTCGACGGGAGCATTCAATTATGACGTTACGAACAATCACAAAAACCGGCGCCCTGGCTCTGTGTCTGTGGACCCTTTGGGTGGCTTGGGAATGGCGAAGCACTATCAGCGAGCTTACCGCCGAAGTACCACCACCACGTCCGGTGATGAAAGAAAATCTGGCGATGGCCTCGCTCGCCGGTCCAATTGGCTTGCCCTCGCGTCTAGATGAGGGTGAGCGTTCGGTACTCCCCGCATCCGAAATCCCGGCTACCGAAATTCCAAAAAACCTCAGCGTTACCTCCAATGAGGCGGCCGAAAAGTACCTTGCCGAGAAAAGGCGCGAGTGGGGAGTGCGCGATTATCACGAACTACGTGCTCAAACCTATGAGTCCCCACTGGGCACCAAGGTTAAGTACAGCGCATTTCAAGATGGCCTGCCAATTATTGGATCAGAAATTGTCTTAGAGGTGACCAAAGACACTAAAGATGTCTCGGTAGCAGAAAACAGCTACCAGCCGCTAGAGAAGGTGGATACTCGGCAGCGCACTTTAGATTACGGCGTGATTTTAGAAAAAAACCCCGGCCGCTACAAGATCGATTTGACCGTAACGACCGGGGTCTCAAAGGTACTCTTCGTTGCCCCGGGCAGCGACCGACCAGAACTCAGCTACGTGATGGCCGTCAAAGAGAATGGAAATGGCCCCACCGAAAACTTAGTTTTTCGCGCTACCGATGGCATGGTGCTCGGCCGTCAAACCGCCCGCAGCGAGTTTTAAGGATCACTTCAAAGCAACAGAGTCACTCGGAATTTCTTTGGGCTTTGAGTTTAAGTCCGTGAACACGCGGATCTGAATGCTCTCTTTATCGAACTTATCGGCCGCAATGTGGTTACTCGCCTGCCAACCGGTATCGGTTTTACAAACGTAAGAGCGATTAAATTGCGACAGGGTACTCACCTCAAAACGACAGGGTAACATCTCTGCCCCTTTACGAATCATCTGCACCGTGAACACAAAAGCATCGTTAGCTAGCCACGCAAAGGGAACTTCGTAATTACGATTAATTTCTTGAACCTGACCGTTGCCAATTGGCCAAAATTGACCACTTTCGGGCAACGACAGTTTCTGCTGATTGGGAAACTGCATTTCTAAACGCACGTTTGAGATCGGTTGGCTAGCGTCACCGTTATTCTCCATGTTGTAGCGTTGAATGTTGATCCATGTGCGGAATGGTTTGCTGGGCACCTTTGAAACGGCACCCACTGCAGGGCTAGGAACGTTTGTGCCAACCGTGCCAGAGCTCGAAACTGAAGGAACCGAGGCTGCCGCAGCATAGCCCCCTGGCGCTTTGGTAGCCGTAGGCTCGCCGGCAGCAAATCCATGCGAAGCTGCAAATGATGAAATAAACAGAGCTGAGAATAGGACGCGAAGATAGAGTGACATTGATGTGGATCCCCCGAGTAAAATTTATGCGCGCTCCCGAATGGCGCAGCAGTAGGCTCAAAAGCAAAGTTCGTTCCATTTACTGACCAGCCGTTTCGAACCTAGACACCCGAAAGAGAAGTGGACGCTGTGACGTTTTAGGTCACTTTTGCCGGCGAAAAGCGGCGGTATAGCGGGGGCCGCGGTAGCAAATCTATAAACCTGGGCCTCAAATCGTTCGCTAGACGCTGGCACAGAAAGTGATAGTTGAACCAGCGGGGGGAGTGTGTGTTCTGCGCGGCAGACACACTCCATATATATAAAGAATTTCTGGGGGCGACGACATGAAAAACACAAAAGCAAAACTCACCTTGATCGCATTGGCGGTGTTCAGCACCTGGGGTGGGTTTCACTCTTCAACCAACGGTCACTCGAGCCGGGAGCTCGACGCGATGGATTTTCCTAAAGTTAGGGAGCAGTCTGACCTCGATGACATTCTGAGCGATTACGATGCCTATTTAAAATTCATTTTAGAGGTGGGCAATCAGACCAACCGCACGCAAGCTAAGCGGCTCGAAAACCTGTTTACCAACTTGAAACGCAAAGACGAAGCACAGGCCGCACGCTTCCTTAGAGGTTTACGATTTGAAATGGTGCAGAAGTTAGAAATGACCGGCCTTTCCCCGGAGCGCGCCTCAACTAACAATGCGGCCATTCGCACCTGGGTAACCCGATTCTTGCCCGTCTGGGTTCGTGAAGTGGATGAGTACCAATTTCGTTCGCGCACCAACGCCCTGGTTAAGCGTTGATCTTTTTACGGCTTCACCACTTTAGCGCCGTTTTACGGAAA
>JAYSWN010000032.1:0-15142 GCA_043718025.1 Pseudomonadota bacterium | reverse complement strand
CGATAAACCTATTACATGCATCCCTTCAAAGCTGAGACAGTTGCAGAGCTGAGGAGAAGAACGTGCGTGTGGTTGATAGTTTTTGGATTCATCGTGGCTCCTTTTGCGCCAAACCCCTAGTAGCCGCCTTCTTGTTCGCCAGCTCAGCGTGGGCCTTGCCACCGGGTTGGATGTTAGACTCGTTTGGGCTTAGGCGACCTGATACCCAGCCCCAGACTTGCGCTGATCAGCTTCTCGACAATGCCGTAAGTGCAGTGATGTTAGCGAGCCACGTGGGCCGCCCGGTGTACAGGCAAGTCGCCGCTCTAGCTGAAAAAAATTGGACCATCTACCGAGAGGTTACGCCCGACGCCTTATCTCGGCGGCAGGCCCAGGCCCAATACCAAGAGTTTGAAGCTCAAACGGCGGAAGAAATTAGGCTGCTTGGACCGGCCGCCAACGATGAGCTGTTTTCTATTTTTGCCGACCCCTCCCAAGTTTTGTCGGCGCGCCGAGCGGCGCTGCGCCTCCTGCTGCTTAACCCCGGGGCTGAAGCTAAATTCCCGCTCCTTTTTGAGCACGGAGACCGACTCGCTTTTGCGGTGTTATACGGCACTAGTTCTCACGCTGAGCGAACCCTTGCGGGCGATCTGGTTGGTGAATTGGGGAAACTTAGTCAAAATCACCCTTTCGTACGTGATTTCTTCGCCTCACTTCTGCAAAAGGTGCTTACGCCTTTGGCGGCGCAAAGCCCCCATCAACGGATTTACGCAGATGAGCTGCGAACTGCCATTTTGTTGGCTACTCTAAGAAACGCCGATCGCGCCGAATTTTTGCGCCTGGCCGGTCATTTAGAAAGCCTCGGTATCGATCGACAAGTCGAGTTAATCCAAATCACCGTTGCCATCGCAAATGCGTTAGATTCTTTGTTGGACGACGTGGCTAACCAAACGCTTTTCACGACTCAATTATTATCTGTTTTTCGTCCCACCATCTTAAAGGCAATCGAAGTCTTTCAAAAACAGTGGGGGATTGGAATTCAGTCGACCGACTTTCCTAGTGCTTTAGCTTGGAACGAAGACTTGGGCACCTTAATTGGGTTTCTGCATCTCACTGGCGCATTAGATACGAATGATTACCGTCACCCCGCCCGTTTTTTCGTCACCCTGGTCGAGCGCGGTAAGGAAGCTCTGTTTACGCCGTCGCAACGCTACTTGATTCGTAATTTCTCTCAAAGTGTCATCGTGGGAAGGGTCAGCGAAGATAACTTGGCGGTGGCACGAGTTGCTATGGAGACAGCTTTGAAAAAACTAAATGCTGCGGCCATTGCGCTGCCTCAGTTTGATTCGAACCTGGAAACTAAAGCCCCTAGCGAATATAGCGATATCCATTTCTTGCTCATCATCATGCCGTGGAGTCAGTTTACCTATTTCGAGAGGCAGGCGCTGGTTTCGGTCTTTTTAGACGCAAAAAAATACGGGTCGGGAATTGCCTCGACAGCCGCTAAAATTTTGCAAGGCCCCAGCGACGACTAAAGTCTGTTTTATTTAGTGATTTCAAGTTGTTAAAAATTCTCAGTTGCGAAATTTTTGGCAAATCACTAAGGTGCCGGCCATGAAAAAAATCACACCCTTTCTATTTATTGCTTTGTTAACTCTTGCCGCTGGCTGCGGTGAAAACACTGGCCCTGGTACCGGAAATGGCACTGGAAGCGGCCCCGGAAACGGCGGCAATCGCGAAACTGTAAACTTGTCGCTCGATATCAGTACGGCAACCTGCAGAGTGAAAATTGAAAACGAGCGTTCGCGTGACGAGTTTTGCAAAAAGCTTCGCAATAGCCCATGCGATAACCGCACGTTGGATAGCAATCTCAAAGCCTACGGCTGTATCTAAGCGGTAAATGGCGTGTCTTTGCCTAACCGTTTTTCTCGTGAGCCCGCGCAAAGGCGGGACGAGAAAAATTCTTTAGAAGGTAAGCGATAACGTTAGGGTATTTCGCTGTCACTTCGGTATGTGAAAGCATCCTTAAAACGCTTGAGAGCATGATGTCCGCAATCGAGAATGCCTCACCGAGAATGTAGGAACGGGCGGCGAGCTGCGCGTCTAATGCGGCCACCATGCCGGTCGCAAGTTCTAAAGTTTCATTTCGATACTTGGTCAAAGCCTCGCTCTTTGTTTGCTCAAAAAAATCAATGCCCACCACTCGGGAGCAGAGCGGCTCAAGGGTGGAATTTGCAAACGCCATCCATTGATCATATTTGTGGCGCTGCGCAGTGCCTTGCGTCGGAAGGAGCTTGCCCGCCTTTTCGCCAAGGTAGGTACAAATCGCCGAAGATTCGAATAGAGTCACCTCACCGTCTTGAATGGTGGGCACTTTGCCAAAGGGGTTGAGCGCCAGAAAGGCCGCCTCTTTATGCTCTTTTTTCAACGCATCCATCTTCTTTTGTTCGTAAGGCAATCCGAGCTCTTCGAGGGTCCATACCGTGCGGATATCCCTCACCAGCCCTTTTAGTTGTGGCATGAATGCTTTAAGGCCGTAGACTGTGATCATTGCGAATCCCTCGATTTCCTATTCTTGATTTCAGCGGTTGGAGGTGCAATGTCAACACGCCCTGGGCTGTAAGGTCATTTGCTACCGTCGTTGCTCATGAGCGCCCCATTCTAGATTACCGTCGACAGCGTCAAATTTAGTTTCGTCCAGTGTTGTGAAACAATCTATAATTTCCCCGATGCCTAAAGCACTCTTACCCGGAGTTATTTTTCTTTCAATTCTGGGCTATTCGGTATGGCTGCAGCGAGACGCTGGCTTTAATATGCTGGCAGAGCACAATCTTGTGGTGCCCGCGTTACTTGCCGACCGACCGTGGTATCAGATCATTTTTGACGTGCAGACGATGGAGTATCCTGCGTCGGTCAATAACTTTGAAGCGAGAGAACTTTCTTACCTCTTTGACTACTTTGATGCGTCGGCGATGGTGTTTGCCGCCAAATTGGGATTTGCTCACGCGCTTTCGACGGTGAAGGTATTGTTTTCATTTTGTATCGCGTTTCTTTTTTGGGAACTTCTCGTTGGTCCGTTGGGATTGGGGCGCCGCCTTTCGCTTATTCTCACCTGCCTGCTGCTCACCTCTCCGCCAATCATGCTGTGGAGTGTTTTTCATCGAACCGCCAAAATCGGTGCGGGCCTATTTCTTTTACTTTCAATTCGCCTAAGCATTGAGCTGTACCGCGCGGCGGTGAATGCTGACGCCAAGCGACAGCGTTTCATCGCTCTTACGCTGTTTGTATCGTGCGTTGCCACTACCTGGTTTGACCCTCAGGGGTTCTTTTGGATTTTGATTGGCGTGATTGCTTTGTCACTGGAGCGGCTCTTTCGAGCCGATTTCGCGTTAAACAAAGTGTTGTCTGTATGGGGTTTGTCCTTATTCGCTCACTGTTTTTATAAATACTATTTAGGGCAGCGTTTAATTTTGCAGATGCATGGGTATTTGCCCGGAACTAAGCTTCAGGATCTGTCTTTTGGGCCTTTTTTTTCCGAACCAGTTTCTTTGTTACGTAAGTCGATGAGTGTTGTGCTGTCGTACTACCAAAATTTGCTCGGATCGTGTCCGCGCCCGATTCTGATTGGCCTCGTGGTTGGCATTCTGCTTTTTACCTCCAAATCTGCGCTGGGCCGAAAGAATAGTTGGCGCCTGACTTGGGTTTTTATTTTCATCGCGCAAATTTTATTGGTGGCGGTGCAGGGCGCTAAGTACGAATGGTTTTTTCGATTCGTTCACTTGCGGAAAATGTATTACGCCATACCGGTCACAATCGTAGCGGCGATGGGGATTGCTCTTTTTGTTCGTAAACTCTTGGAGGAATTCCCAACGAGTAAAGGGGTTGTGACTTTCTTTTTGGCCTTGGCGTTGGTTGGTAACTTGGCGTCAATACCGAGGCATCAATACGAGATCGATCTGGGGTCCAGGGGTAATAGCTTCGCAATAAGAAATCGCCTTTGGGCGTTGCGCAATTGGAAGGACCCAAAACTTATCGTTCCGGAGAGCCTTTCAAACGATCTGGTTTATCTTTCGATACGAAATCGAATTGGCCCGGGGCGATCATACGAAGCTAAAAATCCCTAAAGCTTGGGCTCTTTTTTAAAAAAAGTTACCACGCGCCTTTTTGAATGGCGGTAAGCGTGTTGAGGATACGGGCGGCGTTGGCCCCCACATCCCCTTTGCCGTTGCGTGATTTAGAGCGCATATCGACTTGAGTGTTGGCACCTACGGCGCGAAACCGCAAAATAAAATCGTCTTTAAATCGGAAGAACGAAGTTTCGGAAGTGCCTTCCATCTCTTTGGCCCGCCGATCGTCGCGGGTAACGCTGAAAAAAGGGCGTTGTTGTAATAACGCCATGGTTCGGGTCATCACCTCGTCGGGGGTTCCGTTCACCACTTGGCCGGCCAAATTGCTGTAGTGGTTGCGTACCAGAGGCTTAAACTCTTCGGGGTAACTCATGTCACGCCCGGCATTCTCGGGAAGTTTGGACGCCGTGACGAACGCCGGAATGTCATCGAGATCGCTCGACACATCGTTAAGGAGTGGAAAGGCACTCGCCTTGGCAAAAAATAAAAGTACCAAAAGAAGGGGGATGAATCCGAGAAACGCAGGGTAGGTAACGGGCCGTTTTTTTAATAATCCTATGGTTTCCCAAACTGATCCGATGAGGGCCACCAAGGCGCCAAAAAGGTAGATAAGAAATCCGGCAACGGGAGGCACCAGTCTTAGGTTGGCAAACAGGGGGCCCGCGATAACGAGGCTCACTCCGGCTAGTACCAGTTTGACGGTTATTTTATTGTTCATCATGCCTATGTTTTTAGTTGAGCAAAGTTCTCTACACTAGTGAAAAGCGAACGCTTCGATTGCGTCCGTGGTCCTGGTTCGTCTGGTAAAATGAGGGGGACTTCTGGTTAAGGTTAGCAAATCATTAGTGTGATTTAACCAATCAATTACGGATACTTAGTTCGACAACCCGCAACGCTCCCGAGTAATCAGTGGTTGACACTAAAGCCTCTAACCAATACATCTACGACACCAGATTTTTTGACGCGGGGTGGAGCAGCCTGGTAGCTCGTCGGGCTCATAACCCGAAGGTCAGAGGTTCAAATCCTCTCCCCGCTACCAAATTAAAGGCCCCCTAAAGGGGGCCTTTTCTATTAAGGCTTCTAGTAGTTTAAGCGTTTGCACAAACGCCGCGGCTTCTAGGGGCCTTAATTTTTTCGGCCTCGAAAAACCCCAAAATGTAGCACAAATGTATGTGCCTACTGAAAACCTCGTCCTACCTGAAATTACTAGGCAATTCCCACTTCCTTGACGACGTCTAAATCGGTCGGGCAGTGTCCGATGATGTTGGCAATTCGTGCAATTTTTGGCCTTATAGGCGGGTATTTTAGAAGTCGAGAGTCGCTGGTTTGGGAGAATGCCTTTCTCCGCTACCAACTGGGGATTTTGCGACGAAAGCAGAGTCGGCCAACGTTTAAACGCTGGGATAGAAGCTTCCTCGTTTGGCTTTCGAGGCACATAACCAATTGGAAAGGGGCGCTCCATTTAGTTCAGCCCGAGACCCTGCTCCGTTGGCATAAGAAGGGGTTCCGCTGGTTTTGGAGACGCAAGGTCGGCAAGCAAGGAGGAAGGCGCGCGCTTCCTTGGCGAGTCATTAAATTGATTCGAGAAATCTCAATTGCGAATCGCAGGTGGGGAGCGCCAAGAATTCACGGCGAATTATTAAAACTTGGAATTGAAATTTCACAGGCAAGTGTACAGAAGTACCTGCTTCGGTCTCACTTCCCTCGCCCGTTCAAACAAGATTGGCGCACATTTCTTAAAAATCATACCAAAGACGTCATCGCCATGGACTTCTTTTTGGTTCCGACCATTTGGTTTCATAGACTGTACGTGCTGGTGATTTTGTCTCACGACAGACGAAAGATATTACGCTTCGCCGTGACCAGTAAGCCCTCTACAAGGTGGACCGCCCAACAACTTCGTAACGCTCATCCTTTTAAAGAGCTACCTAAGTTCGTGCTTCACGACCGGGACAGAAACTTTTGGGGCCTCAAGTATCATGGGTTCAAAGATGTAATCACCGCCCATAAATGTCCGTGGCAGAATGCCTACGTGGAAAGAGTAATCGGAACCGTCCGAAGAGAGTGCACTGACCATATAATCGCTTTTAATGAGCGGCAACTTACCCGCGTGCTCAACTCATATAAGGACTATTACAACCATTCGCGAACGCACCTAACTCTCAACAAAGACTCGCCAGTTCCACGACCAGTGGAGCGGGAAGGAAAAATTACCAAAATACCAAGAGTCGGCGGGCTACATTATGAGTTTCGTCGAAATGTCGCATAGCCCTGCGGACGCGCTCAATTATTTTATGACACGTAAATTGGGTTGGCCTTCAAAAGTAGCCGAGTCGCGCGGTCGAAACTTTCTCGCGGTGGTAAGAATTTCGAAGGGTAGAAATTACAACGAATTCGAGCAGCCGCACCCTCCGGAAAAGTCCGGTTGCCTCGCCGCGAGAATTGTTTCGCGCCCTTCTTGACCGATAAGACAAGCAAGAACGAGTGCCGCCACGGCATCCGCCCACCACAGAGCAGGCACAAGCATAAACAGCAAACTGCCGACGAAAAGAACTACCGATAACTTAATACACGCGAGCGAACAATCTGCGTCCTTCATCACGGTAGCGCTATCGAGTTTCCTCGCAATATCGCGCTTTGAGCGCCATAGGAAAAACATGAAACTCAAACTTATTATCGAAATCACGATGCCCGGAAATGTAGTTTGCGGATGTCGACCCGCAAATAGTTGTATCCCGGAGGCCAGCGCCGTCAGAATGGCGAGTAGAACGAAGAGCACACCTATCCCCATTGTGGCTTGGCGTTCTTGCTTTACGCTCACACCTGGCTCTCCGCCCGCTTCGCCTCTGAATCGCCAGAGCACGAGAAACGCGGAACCCACCTCGATAAGGCTGTCTGCTCCGAACCCGGCCAGAGCCATGGATTCCTCGGAAATTCCTAGTCCAATCGAGACGAGTCCCTCTATCAGGTTGTAACCAATGGTGAAGTAGGCGAGCCAGGTGGCGCGTTTTATTAATGTGCGCTTGCTGGGCGAGACTTCTAAAACGTTGCGGGTATTGGTAGCGCTCATAGTTCACAAATAACAGCACGGCGGTCGTTCCGAAACGACCGCCGTGCCTCAATTATTTACTTAGCTTTGGATTTCTTGTGGCAATTCTTGCACTCGCCACACTTTCCGCTCTTGCAGGCGCTGCCGTCTTTGCAGTCCTTGCAGTTTTTGCACTCCTTGCACTCGCCCTTGGCACAGGTGCCGTTTTTACAGCACTCGCAACAGGTCTTAGCTGAATCACCTCCGGCGGCATCGTCCGCGAAAGACAAAGTCGGAACGGTCATTCCGAGCATGGCGAAAAGTGACAGGACACTCATGAGCTTAAAGATTTGTTTCATTGTATTTTTCCTATTTTGAAATCCGGCCGCAAGTCAGCACACCCGTGCGACGGGTCGGCCGAATATTAATTTTTTCAGTTGAAATGAACTGCGTTGCGAACGATCAGACGATCGGCGGACGAGTCGGTGGGGTTATCGAAAAGCTCGCTGGGGTTAGGAGAACATTGTTTTGCGAGTTCGATGTTTTAAGTGCAATCGTCCAAGCGAACGTCTCCGACAAAAGCTGCAACTGGCAGCAAGGGCGTGAACAAACACTTTTTGAATCGGAGCACCCTTCCGGATCAGAATCGGGGCAATCACTGTGAACGACGATGTTTTCACTAGAGCTTAAATCCTGCTCAGAGGTGCTGCAATCATCGCCGTCAAAGGCTAAAGCCTCTTTTAATGGAGCGCTGAGGCCCAGTAACAACAAGCAGGAAAGGAACCAATTCATCGTAATTTAAGCATAAATTTTGTCCGCGATGCCGTCAATAAAGCAAGAAGGGTGCCGTCTTGGGGGGTCATACGGTCGTGATGACGGGAAGTAAAAACTCTAACCTATTGAAATAGGGCATCGATTGGTCCCGAGCCGGTGAGTTCGCACGCCCAAGAGCATGACCACGATCGCCATTAAAAACGTGCAGTGTCGTTACACTCCGCGCCGGAGAAGAAAGTTTACTGCCCGGGGGTGTGGCGGATAACATATGGAATTTTAGGGAGTTTTTCTTTGGTGAGGATACTCGAAATACTTTTCCGAGGGTTTGTGATTCTTCTGCTCGCGTTGGTAGAGCATGGAATCGCTCATGCCGGTGCGGCTACGCCGAGTGGGGAAAGCAGCAACGCACAGCAGCTTCAATTGTCCGTTACTCAGGCGGTAAACAAGGCACTGGAGGCTAGCCCTGATCGGGCAGTCATTCAGGCGCAACGCGATTCACTTCTCGCCAAGAAACGCCGCGCTCTTTCACCTGTCTCCCCGCGCCTCGGTATCGGTTTCGGAGACCTCGCGGGACCACCCACGCGGGAGAACGCGAACATTCGCACCTACCAATTGAGCCAGTCGTTTGGCTTTCCGGGCAAGGGCCTTATCGATTCCAAAGGCTTCGGACTGGATGCGGCGGCAGCGGATTCCGACCTTGCCGCTAAGGATCTCGAGGTCACGCGCATCGTAAAAAGTGCTTATTATGATCTATGGCTCTCACGAAGAAAGCTCGACCTCAACGCGACTAGGCGTGAGTCGTTTGAGACCATCCTGGCCATTGCAAAAAAGCGGTTCGTCAAAGAAACGACGACCGAGGTTGAATCTCTTTCAACCCAGGTGGCGCTGGAAAACGTGACGAACGAGCGCGCCGATTTTGTGGCGCTGGAACGAACGGCCGAGAGTGCGCTGGATATTCTCTTGGGAGAGCCTACTGATAAAGCGCTTTCGATCGAATCGCCACCGACTCCCGAAATCTCAATTAACCGATCCCGTGAGCTATTACGTAACGCTTTGCTTTCCAAGAGCCCTTCGCTCCGAGCGTTCGACGCGCGAATTCGCGCGGCTTCAAGTCGCGTAACGGTGGCTCAAATGGCGGCCCTTCCCGATTTCACGTTGAATGCCGGGACGAATAACCTCGGGGGATTCGCGGGCGGCGTGCAACTAACAATTCCGCTGTGGTACTTCTTCAATGAGCAAGAGGGCATTGATTCGGCAAAGAAGGATCGGCTCGTCACTGAAGCGCAGCTTGAGGTTCAAAAGAGAACGCTTCTTTTGGCCTTCGAGTCTCGTCTCAACGTTCTTGAGTCTCAATGGCAGAAACTTCAAACCTACAAGACAAGAACGATTCCCACCGCTGAAAGGGCATACCAAGTCGCGCTTCGAAATTATCGCTTCGGCAAAGTCGATTTCGCGACATTAACCAATGCCACTAACAATTTTATCAACGCCAGGATCGACTACGAATCGCTTCTTATGGGTTATCTCACGACGGTCGCGGTAATCGAGGAGACGGTGGGGGGGCAGATCCCGTGAAGGTTTTCTTGAAAAGACTTCTTCTCATTGCGCTGGCTATCGGCATCTCGGCGCTTCTCGTCTTCGCTTTCCTCGAGGGACGTAAGGCGCTTCAAGCGGAGCGGGAAAGGGAAATGCCCGTAAAGGTACCGCCCAGGCTGAAAAAACTTTCCAGTGGTGAGACTGTCGTGACGTTGGAAAATGAGGCCTTAAAGCAAGCCGGAATTACGGCGAGAAAGGGAAGCGTGACTGCCAACGGCCACTTGATAGCGCCCTTATCCGCGGTACTCAGATACGAAGGCCGCACTTTTGTTTACGTTGAAATCGCAACCGGCGAGTTCGTGAGAAAGCCCGTAATCGTGACGTCCATAACCGATCGAGGATGGGAAATTTCTGGGCCTTCCGGCGATGCCGCGGTCGTCGTTACCGGTTCCGCTCTTTTACTTTCTGAGGAGCTTAAATCGCAGATCAAGGTAGGGGATTAACAAAGTGAACGAGATGGCGAAGAAAGAAATACCAGCATGCTGAACCAACTTGTCGCTTTTTCGGTCAGATTTCGCGGCGTCATTGTTGCCCTTTCTTGTCTTCTCCTTGGATACGGTCTCCATGTCGCCTCCCGCTCGAAGCTCGACGTGTTTCCGGAGTTCGCGCCACCGCTTATCGTCATCCAAACCGAGGCCCCGGGACTTTCTCCCGAGGAGGTGGAAAAGCTGATTACCAGAAAGATCGAGGTCTCGATCAACGGAGTGGCAAATCTTGAGACTTTACGTTCCCAATCCATTCAGGGGCTTTCGGTAGTCACGGCGATCTTCGAGGAAAGTGCCGACATCTACAGAGCACGGCAGCTTGTCTCGGAGCGGTTATCCGAGCTCACGACCCAACTTCCCAAGGGGGCAGGCACTCCCACGATGGCGCCGCTCATGAGCTCGACGGGCCTTGTCCTCGTCGCCGGGTTGACGTCAGAGTCGCGCTCTCTAACGGATATTCGGACCTACGCAGAGTGGGAGCTTAAGCCGCGGCTTCTCGCAGTCCCCGGAGTAGCAAAGGTTACCGTGTTCGGCGGCGACGTAAGGCAACTTCAGATCAATCTTAGCCCCCAAAAGCTCGAGAAGTACGGCATCAGTATCGAGGAAGTAGCCGCTGCCGCAGGGAGTGCAACGGGCGTGCGGGGAGCCGGCTTCATCGAGACGCCGGCACAACGAATCGTGCTCCATGCCGTCGGGCAATCGCTGGATGTCAAAGAGCTTCAGCAATCGGTGGTGAGAAGGACTCAAGGACTCACCGTGACACTTGGGGATTTGGCGAAGGTCGAAGACGGAGCAGCCCCAAGAATCGGAGCCGCCGGAATACTTGGGCAACCCGGCGTCATCCTCATGGTTTCCGGCCAATACGGCACAAATACGCTCGACGTCACGGAAAAAGTCGAGAAAGAGCTTCATGACCTTGAGCCCCAGATCGATGCCGGTAAAATGAAGCTCAACAGCACGCTTTTTCGACCGGCCAATTTCATCACGACTGCCATCTCGAATGTGAAATCCTCGCTCTTTTTGGGGGCAATCCTCGTCATAGTGGTACTGTTTCTCTTTTTGGGAAACCCGCGCACGGCGCTTATCTCGGCGACCGCGATTCCCCTCTCGCTACTTCTTGCGATCGTTATCCTCGACCTTCTCGGAATTAGCCTCAATACGTTGACGCTTGGCGGGCTTGCCATCGCCATCGGCGAAGTCGTCGATGATGCCATCATCGATGTCGAAAACATTTTTCGAAGGCTCAAAGAGAACGCAAAAAGCAAAAATCCGCTTTCGAAACTTAAGATCGTATACGACGCCTCAATCGAGGTCCGAAGCGCTGTCGTCTATGCGACATTCGTAGTGATTCTGGTCTTTATCCCCGTGATCACGATGGGGGGTATTCAAGGAAGGCTATTCTCTCCGCTGGGATATGCGTACATTCTTTCCATCCTAGCTTCTCTCGTCGTCGCTCTAACGGTGACTCCAGCGCTTTCGGCGGTGCTTCTTTCTGAACGAACTATCCAACATGAAGAGCCCCGTTGGCTTTCTTTCGTGAAGGACTGGTACGCCAAAAAGCTTTCCAATATTCTTAAGAAGCCAAGGAAGCTAGTCCTCATCGCCGTATTTCTCGTTCTTGCCGCAGTTTCCACCGTCCCGTTCTTCGGTGGGGCGTTCCTGCCGGAATTCAAAGAGGGGCATTTCATCATCCATATGTCCGCCATTCCAGGAACGTCGCTGGAAGAATCGGAGCGAATAGGTCAACGGGTAACCACGGCTCTACTTGCGACTTCTGGCGTGCGTTCGGTGGCACAGCGGGCCGGCAGGGCGCAAGGCTCCGATGATGCCTGGGGAACGCACTACAGCGAATTCGAGGTGGACTTAAAACCCTTGGGAGGGGAAGAAGCCGAAATCGTTCAGGGGGAAATTCGAAAGACCTTGTCCAAATTTCCCGGTTTGAGTTTCGCACTGAAACCCTTTTTGACCGAGCGAATTGAAGAGACGATAACCGGGACCACGGCCCAGGTCGTCGTGAAAATCTTTGGCGAAGACTTAGGCGGACTCGATAAAGCATCCAGCGAAGTCGCTTCCCTTCTTTCGAAAATTCAAGGGGCAAGCGAGGTACAGGTGGAATCGGTAGCAACCATGCCGGAGCTTTCCATCAAGTTACGTACGGAAGCACTGGGGAGGCTCGGTTTTCAAAAGGTCGCGGTCCTAGACGCCATCCAGACCGCTTACCAGGGGAGAACGGTAAATCAGGTATTCGAGGGAAACCGTGTCTTCGACGTCGTTGTTCGGCTGGATGAAAAGGAGCGCCGGGCCCCCGAGGAGGTCAAAAATCTCCGTCTTAAAAATCCTGACGGGCGGTGGGTGCGCCTCTCGGAGCTTGCCGAAATAACGGAACGCACGGGCCGTTACGCGATCTTTCACGAAAGCACGCTCAGACGACAAATGGTTAGCTGCAATGTGGGAGGGCGCGATGTTGTGTCCTTCACGGATGAATTGAGAAAAAAGCTCAAAGAAATGAAATTTCCAGCCGGGATCTATCCCGTGGTCTCGGGCGCTGCAGAAGCAAGAACTCAAGGACAAAGGCAACTTTTCATCCACTCCTTGGCGGTCGCTGGCTTAGTTATTCTGTTGCTGTGGATTGTTTTTAGGAGAGTAAGAAATCTTCTTCTGGTTCTTGCGAATCTGCCTTTCGCACTGGTCGGAGGAGTCCTTGCCGTATTTTTCACCGGAGGGTGGCTCTCTCTGGGCTCGCTCGTAGGGTTCGTGACCCTTTTCGGTATCACGACTCGCAACTCCATTATGCTCATTTCCCACTACGAGCATCTGGTCGGGGTCGAAGGGGAAAGTTGGGACCTTCATGCGGCGCTTCGCGGGGCTTCCGAGCGGTTCGTGCCGATAATGATGACGGCACTTGTTACAGCACTGGGACTTCTGCCTATCGCCATCGGCTCTGGCGAATCGGGCCGAGAAATCGAGGGGCCGATGGCAATCGTGATCCTGGGCGGTCTTTTGACGTCGACAGCGCTCAATCTTCTTGTCCTTCCGACTTTGGCTTTGCGCTTCGGACGGTTTGAGCGTACCGAGGCGAGTGACAAGCTGTAAGAAGCGGGAGTTACGGAGTAGGTTTTTTTTATGGATATAGCGCACAACGAAGAAAAATCCGGTAAACGGTCGCTTTCCAAGAACGTTATCGCTCTTGGAATTGTCAGCGCACTGAATGATATGGCGAGTGAAGTCGCCGTCCGCACGATACCTCTTTTTCTCGCCAACGTTTTGGGAGTGAAGACAGGTCTGATAGGGCTAATCGAAGGGATTGCCGAAACCACGGCCACCCTTTTAAAACTGGTTTCAGGAGTACTGTCCGACCGTCTGGGGAAGAGAAAACCGCTTATGCTTCTGGGCTTCGGGCTATCGAATCTTTCCAAACCGCTGCTCTATTTTGCGGGGAGCTGGACTTCGGTTCTCGTCATTCGGTTCTTCGATCGAGTTGGAAAAGGGATTCGGACAAGTCCCAGAGATGCTTTGCTGGCCGATTCCATCCCGGCGAATCAACGCGGACGTGCCTTCGGCTTCAATCGGTCGATGGACCCTATCGGCGCAATCATCGGGCTTTCACTGGCGGCGCTAATCGTTTATCTGGTTGAGGGTACAAGCCCTCTATTGTCGGAAAAAACCTACCGCTATCTCGTCCTTCTCGCGACGGCCCCCGCTCTCCTATGTATTCTCGTGCTTGCTTTTGCGGTGACGGAGCCGGCCCATCGATCTGCAATCAAGAAGAAGTTTTCTTTAACCGGCTCACTGCCTCCTTCACTTCGTCGATACTTGGTTGCGGCATTCGTTTTCAACTTGAGCGTGACGAGTGACGCGTTTCTCACCCTGCGAGCGCAGGAGTTGGGCCTTCCGCTGTGGGGAACCTTCTCATTGATCGGTTTGATGAACGTCATGCTCTCGGTTGTTTCATTCCCGGTCGGCATTCTTTCGGACCGCCTTGGAAGGCGAAGATTTCTTGCGGCGGGTTGGATGATCTTCGCCGTTCAGCTCATTGGATTCGGTTTTGCGACAGCGGTGTGGCACCTCGTCGTGCTGTTCATTCTTTACGGAATTTACCTGGGAATGACGGAAGGCGTGGAGAAGGCTTTCGTTACGGATTTAGCTTCCGAAGAATACCGGGGAACGGCTTTTGGATACTTACAGCTAACTACCGGAATCGCTGCGCTTCCAGCGAGCCTTTTGACCGGTTTACTCTGGCAAGCGCAGGGCTCAAGGGTCGCATTCGCGGTGGGTGCAATGATTGCTTTAACGGGTGGCGGGCTTCTATTGTTTGTGCCGACTACATCAAGGCAGATTCCTGACGTCCGAGGGGCCAGGTAGAGCGTTTATATGGAGAGCTGCTGCGAACCTTTGGGCTGGAAGGCCAGGCCGGCAAGAAAAAGTAAACTGGGTAGACGCGAAGTGGGCAAACGCCGTCGCGGCGCTGGGCCTTGCCCCGCGCGCGACGCACTTGAAAGAGCTAACGCGGCCAGTACATAATGATCAGAACGCCGATTAATGCGATTCCGCCGCCGGCAATATCCGCGATGTCGGGCCGATTTCCGTCCAGCCACCATCCCCACGCCAAAGACAAGGCGATGAAAAATCCGCCGTACGCGGCGTAGGTTCTCCCGAAATTTGATTTCTGAAAAGTCGGAATAATTCCGTAGGCCAGCAGGAGAATGCCACCGAACAATCCCCACGAGACAGGGCGTCCTTCGCGAACGGATTTCCAGACGAGCCACCCTCCCCCAATCTCGCAAAGCCCGGCCGCAATAAAAAGGCCAAAAGATAAAACGTAGTCCATTCCTGAAACGATATCAGGATTTCATCCCCTATGAACTCAGGATTCACTGTGCTACATCCAGCCACTGAAAGGAGCATAGGACGAGCAAGCGCGAGAGCGTTCCGGAAGCCAAAAAAAAAAAACACGGTGTAGCACATCTGTAGCACCAGGAATGGAAACCGACCGAAATCAGTGGAAAAGATCCGAAGGAAGCTTAACTGACTGAGGAGCCTAACCCCCGGTTTTGTTTATTAATTGAACCGTGTTTCTAGTTACTTACGTTTTGACTTTAACTCAGTGCATGCGGGCTCATAACCCGAAGGTCAGAGGTTCAAATCCTCTCCCC
>JAYSWN010000031.1:0-2325 GCA_043718025.1 Pseudomonadota bacterium | reverse complement strand
GCCGACCGTGATTCGTTGAGGGGGCGCTCATCCCCTAAGTCTTAAGTCGTGCTTTTGGTCCACTGCCAGCCGCGCTCTTTTAGGGCGAAGGCTACGGCCACTAAAATTAAAAAGATAAAGGTGACGGGCTGAAGAATGGCTACCGATTGAATGCCGCCGATGGTGTAAATAAAGCCACCGATGGCCAGCGCCGGCCCCAGCTGGCGAAACCTTCCCAAATACCAAGCGATGGGCCGAATCCCCAACTGCTTCAAAGGTACCCAATTTAGAATAGAAAAGGGCGAAAGCAACGAACCGGCTAAAATACCGTCGAGTAAAGCCCCCCGCGGTACCTGGTGATTCCACAGGTCTAACACCAGCGTAAAATAGGCGGTGGCCGGATTGCCGGTGACGAAAGCCAATAGAAAGCCGCTAAGAAAAACAAACAGCGGAAAGAAACTCGGGTGGAAGCGGGGGTGCGAGATCACCGTCACCAACTCCGGCACTCCAGAACGCAGGGTAAGTTCCCCGGCTAAGAAACAAAGAAACAGAGGCAGCAACCCGGATAGAAATACTTTTGCCGCCGCTGTAGTACGTAACCCCTTGGGCCACATGGCTTCGCTTAGCACGAGCAGCAAGCCGATTCGCGCGACCAAAGAAAAGCTGCGCCAGGCCGGCCAAAACTCAAGCAGCAATTCCAGCGGAATCACGAAGAAGGCGGGGCGGAGAAAGCGAAAAAACCAACTCTGGGTCTCTTGCGCCGAGAAAAAGAGGGGACGGGGTTGCAATAGCAGCAGCACTAGAACCGCGAAACTGAAGTAGCGCGGAAGTAAAAGGCTGCTTTCAAGCCAGGCGCCGCCGCGCGTGCGATCGATGTTGAAGAGATAGAGGCTGAGCGTGGCCACGAGAATTTGTTGATTAAAAAGTGGCGATAACTTTGAAATGCCGCGGGCGGGGAGGCGAAATAGGGACATGAAGCACGAGAAGACGCCGGGGCTCCACATGCCGATGAGTACGCCTAAGCATTGACTCCAAATCGTCGGCAGCTTGAACGGCAGGCGGCGCGGCGAATCCACCGGAGGCTCTTCCCGGGTTGAGAACAAAGCCACCCACGCCAAGATCAGGGTTAGGCCCCATAGGTACTTATCGTTGCTCCACAGCGAAACGGTGGCTTGAAATAGGGTGGAGAAGAGCAGAATCAGGTTGCCCCCCTCCATGGCCAACGCGAAGAGAAAAAATGTGAGCATCGGTCCAAACGAAACCACCCTAAAAATTAGGCCCAAAAGAAAAAGGGCAAAGGGAAAAAGCACCAATGGCGTGGGGGTCTGCAGGGAAAAGGCGCGATTGGCAATTACGGTGCCCGATGAGTTAGAGATTCGGGCATCGCCTTTGGTAAAGGTGCGAAGTCCCATTTGCTGGGTGCGCACGCTGGTTACCGAAACTTGGCAGGGGGCCCCTGATGTATTGGCCGCTACCACCAGACGCTCAGCCCACAGGTCTTCTTCGCGGGTGCTATTTTGCGAGGTGAACTTGGAGCATTGGCTGAGCGTTTTTCCGGTCCACCCTTTTTCAATTGGGGTGGAGCGTTCGATGCGAATCAGTTCAACCAACTTCGAGTCAAAGGGGAGCCGGTTGAGTATAAAAAATGACGCGATGGCCGAGATTAGGAAGCCGGAAGTCTTAGAAAGGTTCATGTGCATAATTCTACCACTGGCCGACGGAGCTTTCTTTTTGCGCGCTGCTCGGTAAAATCAACTGATGAAACTTAACGCGGTGAGCGGATTTGTTAGGGCGAAAGACGGCACCCACATTTACTACGAGGCCTGGGGTGAGGGTAAGCCTCTGGTCTTTTGCTACGGCCTCACTTGTCGGCGTGAGCACTGGCGCCATCAGCTGCCGAAGTTTGCCGAAAAACACCGTATCATCACCTTTGATTACCGGGGGCACCACGCATCGAGCCTTCCCCGTAACGACCGTAATCTTACGATCGAATGGTGTGCCAATGACCTCTTGCTCGTACTCAAAGAGTTAGGCGTTAAAGACTGGGTAGGCGTTGGTCACAGTTTAGGGGTGCCGGTTTTGGTTGAGGCCGCCAGGCTCGCCGGCGAGCGGGCCAAGGCCTTAGTGCTGATTGCCGGTACGCTGAATAATCCCTTCGATGATTTCTTTTTTACCGATCGCATGAACCTTGTGTTTGAAGCCCACCGTCGGCTTTACGATTGGTTTCCCGATGCCACCACCACGATGTGGCGCTGGTTCACGGCGCAAAATCCGGTGAGCTTTTTTTTAACCGCTCAGTTTGGATTTAACCCCGAGCGATCGGGTAATGAAGACATTCGCAGTTAT
>JAYSWN010000004.1:0-16814 GCA_043718025.1 Pseudomonadota bacterium | reverse complement strand
GCCCCCCAACTCATGATGAATTTCAGAGGCTTAGTTTAGTGGGGGGCGACATTTTCGCTGGGGAAAAGGGGGGCGACAAAGTCGCCGGGTATTCACATTGACTCAAGCGATTCCAGGCAATGGCCGATAAGCATTCTGAGGTTTCATATGAAGGCACTGTTTCTATTTCTGTTTGCCGTTTTGAACGCGCAACTCGCCACCGCCGCCGAAGTCATCGCGGTGAGCAGCGGTAAAAAAAACGTAGCCGTCTCGCACGAGAGCTTAGGCAAGTGGGCCGCCGACGACCGAGCCTGCATTGTACAAAATGAAACCGACGTCGTGTGTGGAACTATAACCAAAACCACCGCTAAAGGCGCAATCGTAAAATTGGATACCTTTTTCGAAGGGCTTTCTATCGGCGATAAAGTGCGCAAATCGGGTTCAAGCCGCCGCCTTGCCGCTGAAACCGTTGAAACCTTCAACACCCAATTTAATGCGCGAGATTTTGATCTCACCGCCGGACTGGGCGTGGGGCTAAGCTTTTTCTACCCCATGCTTCATTTTCAAGTTGGTTTGGGCAAACACTTTGCGCTGGGCGTCGAACCTTTTTTGTACAAAGCCTCGGGTGGCACCACCAGCATCTCGGCAGTGGGAGCAATGCTCACCGCTAATTACTACGGTGCACCCTATTTTCGCGGGCTGTGGATCTGTTTGGGGGCCGGCATTAATTCTTTGTCGGTTGAGGATCCCACTTTTTTCATCAGTGAAAAAGCCTCGACTACCACTGGCGTATTCACCGTGGGCTACCGCGCCCGCTGGGCCAAGGGTTTAAATGCCGGAATCGCCGGCGGGGTGCAATACCTTTCCAATCCAAGCTTTACGACTATTGCCCTTACATCGGTAGGCATTCAGCCTTTGCTTTCACTCGACTTTGGACTCAATTTTTGAGCCGATTCTCAACGTCTTTTCGGGAGTTAACGCACTTTACCGTCGTAACTGTGAACAGCGACTAAGCTTTGGCTAGGCTAGGTTATCGATTTTACGGGATTCGCCCTTTTCCATGAAAAAAGCGACTGGAAGATCGACGGCTCTTTTGACTGTCGAAATTGTCGACAAAAAAAGCCATGAATTCGCTAACGTTCTTAACCCTTTGAAACTTTTGGTGTCGATTTTGTGTTCACTTTTTGGCACGAGAAGTGATCTATATAGGGTTGCCTTCTCGCGCGCGGATTCGAAGAAAAAATTAAAACTGTGACCACATTTCATCGGCATACCACTCGGGCAGCGTCTGCTCTTCTCCTTGCTTTGGCCCCGCTTCTTCTCACCTCTTGCGGGATGGTGGAGTACACCCGAACGGCAATGTTCTCGCTGTTCAAAGATCAAAAGGCGCTTGAGAGTTTAACCACTCCCACGCCCACCCCGGTTGCCACGCCAATCGCAACTCCCACCCCAATTTGGACCAGCCCGGCCACGGGAATTGGCATTGGTCTTCCGGCCGGATTTCAGTTGGGCTTAGGCGTGTGTCAGGGGCCGATTCACATTAAAGCGATGCGAGGGGCGGCCGAAGCACCGGCGGCGGCGAATTTAACCATAACGCTTAACGGATTTGCGGCGACAGAACTCTATTCAAGATCTGGCTGTTCCCCGGACGATGCTTTTTCCACTACTCCCCCGTTAAACACTCCACTCGTGATCACCTCCGGCACTACCAAAGCAAAAACTCCGCGCGGCACCGAAGGCTTCTATATCAAAACGCTAGGCACTTCGTTGGCCGCTCGAACTCTAACCGCCAGCTCAACCCCTAATGCTTGGACCGACAGCCGAGCTCTGGGCGTACCGGCTTTGGTGCCGACTTTGCTCAAAGTGGTTGACCCTCTCAATCTGAATTTAGGACTGGTGAGCGGTACCCCAATTTTGCTGCCGGCGGGCCGCTGTAGCCAGCGATTGGAAGTCCGCATTTTTGCCGCCAACGCCACTCAAATTAATGCCGTGATTTCAGTGGGCCTTTCCAATAGCCGGAGGCTTCTGTTTTATGCGGATAGCGAATGCCTAACCTCAATCAGCTCGCTCGCGTTCGCCGGAACTGCGACGGGTAGTTTCTATTTAAAGGAAGCCACCTTGCCTAGCGCATTTACGGTGACCGTTACGGCCCCGGGTTTAAGCAGCGGCGTGGCAAATTTTGCGGCCGAACGGGCGATAACCGCGCTGCGTATTAATCCCGTCGGTTCCCCTCAATTGTCGTTGGGGGTCTGCAACCAGACGGCGTTTCGAATAAACGCACTAGATATTAACTCGGCCGTTTTTGGTAATGGCAACTTGTTGGTACAAGAAGACACCCCGGCCAGCGAGTTGTTTGGCGATTCGGCCTGCACCCAACGGTTGGCCTCCGGCGGAAGTAGCGGCGTGTACTCCCTTGCCCTGAATGACGGCGTGACTCCAAATTTTTACGTTAAGCCCAAGAGCGTGAAGCTTGACGATGGTTACAAAATCACCGCTTCGTTGCCGACCACTTTACTTCGCGCCGAAATGGGCGGGACTCTAAAATTAGTTCCGGTTAAAATTGCGATCGCGGGGGCATCCACTTTCACCGCCAATCAATGCGCGGTTCTATTTCTGCAGCTAAACGATTTTTATGGTCAGCCCATCAGCCCCGAAAACACGGTTTACCCCATTACGTTGCGAATGCTGGTCAACGGTGTGCCGGCGGAACTCGACAATGAACTTTATTTTTACAGAAATGACGGCAACGAGGCCGACCCGTGCACCGGCACCCAGCGCACAACTTTTCAGGTTCCTGATATCCCCGGACAGGCCCCACTAAGGGAACTTCGACTGCCCTTTCGCGATGCACGCATGTACTGGAGCGAACGCACCTTCGAACTACAGGCTGCGATTAATGGTGAATTTGGCGTGGCCAAATCCTTTACCATTCGCCGTCGGTCGTTAGAACTGGATCCTAGCTTTAATTTCGCCGCCACTCCCCCGGGCATTATTGCGGCGCCTCGCACCAATAGCGAATTTAAGGGCATCACCCTCGATGCCCAGAACAACGCGTTTCCGGTGGGATTCTCGGGGTCCGAAGCCAGCCGAAAAGTTTTGGTGGGAAAATTAACGCCGTGGGGTGCTTGGGACTTGAGCTTTAACGGCGGGGCGGTCGATTTTGCGGCGGGGGCCAAATCAGGAGTAACCTCGGTGGTTCCCCAGTCCGGTAGCCCCGGCCTCTTTTTGGTGGGGGGGTGGTCTATCGCCAACGCTGAAAGCGGCCTTCGTGATTTTTTTGCCGCCCGTTTTTCGCACAGCAATCCGGCCCAGCGGCCCGATATTACCTTTGGCGATGAGAGTCCCGCAAACGGCAACACCGGTTTTGCTACCGGCAAATTCACCACCGAGGCGCCCGGTCAGGCGATTGCCTCTTTTTCCGATGGCCGTTTCGTGATGGTGGGAACCAATGGCGTCAAAATGGCGTTAGCCCTATTTTCAGCCGCCGGCCTGCTGGTCGAGCGTAAGACCTTTCAGATGGCTCCTACCTCGATCGATCACGCCACTTCGGTGTTGATTACAGCGATTGGCGGTAGCGAACGCATTTTAATCGCCGGCGACACCCAAATACCCGGTGGCTACCTAAATTTCGCCCTGGTTTGTTTGAAAATTACGCCGCCGGCCGAGAGTACCGGCTCGATTTTGGATTTTTGCGATGATTTCGGCACCGGCGGCAAAGCCATGGCTAATTTCGGCAATACGAGTTTTGCCTCGGCTATAGTTCGCCAAGGCGAAAAAATTCTGCTCGCCGGCACCACCGAGGCTAACGGTGCGGCCACGCAAACGCCCAGCAACCTAGCGCTGGCTCGGTTTTTAGAGGACGGTCGTCTGGATAGCGCTTCGGTATCAGGCAGCGACGGGTTCGGTTTCAATGGCAACGGGAAAGCCATTTTTGACCTGGGTAGCTCTGAGACGGTGAACGCGGTAGCCGTTGGGCGCGACAACCGCATCGTGGTGGTGGGTAAAAGCGCAGCGGGGGCGCAAACCCGAGGTTTTATTGCCCGTTTAGCGCCAAATGGGGCCACTTTTTCGAACGACCCGGCGTCGACCGTCAGCCTACCGTTTCAGTCCCGAAACGCCGAATTTACCGCCCTGGCGATCGATGCCTGGCGGCGGTTTGTCATCGTCGGCAACGCCCTGGCCGACGAAACCCAGCCCTCGCAAGCCTTTGTTACCAGGCTTTTCGAGTGATCGAGCCTAATGGCCTCGGCCTCAATTAACCCCTCAAAATTACGCCCAAGCATTGAAAATTCGGCAACATGCTTTATGCTGGCCGATAATTGTGATTCTACGAGCAAATCAATGGGTAAAAGAGGTCTACACGTTTCGCGAGGTGCTGTGGCACATGCTCTCGCGCGACCTCAAGGTGAAGTACAAACAGACGGCTCTAGGCTACCTATGGTCGTTGCTTAACCCCATCTTACAGCTGGCACTTTTGGGCACGGTGTTTTCACACGTGGTGAAGTGGCAGACCAAAGACTACACCCTGTTTTTGTTCTCGGGGATTCTGGTCTGGAATTTTTTCAGCTCGTCATTGATGCTTGGCGCTTTCTGCTACATCGAGAGCGAACACTTTATTCGAAAAATTTATCTGCCGAAGTTGCTTTTTCCTTTAAACAAAGTGTTGTTTCGAATGGTGGACTTTTTGTTTTCACTAGTCGCACTTTCGCTCTTGGCCCTGGTGATGGGTTACACGCTTCGGCCCACCATGGTGTTGTTGCCGCCGGCAATCGTGCTTTTGTTCTTTTTTGTACTGGGTCTGAGTGTGGTGGCGGGAGTGCTTACCGTCTACTTTCGTGATGTGCAGTACCTTATCAACGTGGGTTTACAGATGCTGTACTTCGCAAGCCCGATTCTCTACCCCATCACGATGATGCCCGAGAAGCTGCAGGGTGTGCTTCGTGCTAACCCTCTGTGCGCTTTTTTAACACTTTTTCAGCGAATTATTTACGACGGGGTAGCCCCTTCCCCGGTGGAGTGGGGTGTGGCGATCGGGGTGTGTTTTTTGTCGATGCTCGCCGGCCTCCTCGTACTTTTCTTCAACGAACATAAGTTGGTGTTTCACTTATGAGTGAAGCCCGCATCGACCTTAAGAACGTCTGCGTTAAATTCCGACGTTATGAGCTGCGCAGTCACGGTCTAAAAGAGGCGGTGCTGCGTTTTGTGACCCCCCCGGCTTGGGAAAAAGAGGGCAAGTTTAAACAATATTTTTTCTGGGGACTAAAAGACATCAATCTTTCGCTGCGCGAGGGAGATCGTTTAGGCATCATCGGTCATAACGGCGCGGGTAAGAGCACGTTGCTCAAAGTATTAAGCCGGGTCTATAAGCCAACCTCGGGCGAGCTCAGCATTCAGGGCCGGGTGGCGCCGCTTATCGAAATTGGCGCGGGCTTTGCCCCGGATCTTAGCGGCCGCGAAAATGTTTTTTTAAACGGTACCATCTTGGGGATTAAAACCCGGGCGCTGACCGAGCGCATGGATTCTATTGTGCAGTTTTCTGAGCTCGAAGGTTTCATCGACACGCCGGTAAAATACTACTCCACCGGAATGTACCTTCGCTTGGCCTTTACCTTGGCCACCGAAGTGATTCCCGACATTTTGATTTTGGATGAGCTTTATGCCGGGGGCGATGCGACGTTTGTTGAAAAAGGAAATCGCCGGTTAGACCATTTCGTACACTCTTCGAAGATTCTCATTCTGGTGGCGCACCAGATGGAGTACATCCAGCGTTTTTGTAATCGCGTTATCGTGATGGAAAAGGGACAGATTATAGGCGATGGCAACGCGCAAGACATGATTGCCCGCTACCTGGCACACATGAAAGGGGAAACGGGAGTCTTCGATGTCAAAGAAACCTGCCCATAACCGTCAGCTTGCCAACGCCGAACCCAAAGACCGCCATTTACCTTGGTTTACGTTTGGCCGACGTGAAACCTTTCAAGAGGTGATTCAGAAATGGCGTGAGCAAAAGTGTCGCGCGCTCTATTTGCCCTTACAACCCAAGTTTCGTTTTCTCGTTTTGATAAACCAAGCCGCTGACTGGGCGCAAGGATTGCGATTGGCTGAAGAGTTTTTGGGTCAGAGCTATGCCCATTGGGAAGTTTGGTTTCTTGTTTCGAAAAAGACGCCCGACCTAACCCATCCGCTCAAATCGCTCAGCGACGATAGGTTGAAAATTCTTCGGCAAGACAAGAATCTTGGCGTTCCGCTCGACGCTGGCCTGGGAGCTGACTATGTCGGCTGGCTAGACGTTTCCACCACCCTAAGTCCAGTGGGGCTTTTTCTGCTCGCCGAGAGCGCCTGCGTGGCTGACTCGGCCGCTCTAATCTACTGGAACGCAGTTTCAATCAGTAGCGATGGACAAGCGCTACGCCAACGCGTGAAGCGGCCTCAGTTTTCACCCTACACCATGGCTCACGGTAATTACCTGGGGCAAGACTGGGTAGTGAAAGCCTCTCAACTGGTGGGCTCGCCGGCGAAAGCTGTTTTTGCCGAGCCCGCTAAATTTTTAACGGCGTTCGCCAAAGAAGCTTCCGACTGGAGATTGCAGACCGCGGTGTTGAGTTACCATCGCAAGGCTTTGTTTTCGGAGGTTGCCGTAGTAACGCCGGCGGTAGCCAGCGGCCATGTGACTCCTCCGCTCACGGTAATTATCTGTTTTAAAGACAAAGCGGAGTGGACGGCGCGGGCGATTAAAGATTTTGATCGGGCCGCCGGTCAGCTCGATGTCGCGTACTTGTTGATCGATAACGGTAGTCAAAAAAACGAACGCGACAGTCTCGAGCGGGCGCTTGGCTTTATGGCTAGCAAATTACGTTACGTTGATTTTACTCGTCCGTTTAATTTTGCGGCAATGCACAACTGGGCGATTCGCGACTTGGTGACAACCGAAAATGTGTTTCTCTTAAACAACGACGTGTTTTGGGGAGAGGGCTCGGTCGAAGCGATCTTGTTGCTATTGGCCGAAACCGATGTGGCGACGGTAGGGATTGCGCTTAAATACCCCAGCGGCAAGTTCCAGCACCTGGGGTTTAAAGCGCGGCTCGGCGCGCCGCCCCATCAGATCCGTGTGACACCAATTCAGCAGCCCAGTGTCCTGTCGTTTTGGAATCGCGAGGTGTTTGCGAATACCTTTGCCGCCTGCTTTTTAAAACGTTCGCTGTTTTTGCAATTGGGCGGACTCTCTGAGCTCGAAATGGCCAACGGCTTCGGCGACGTGGCTTTTAGCCTTGAGGCCGTTCGCCAAGGGTACCGTAATCTATTTTATGCGACCGCTTGGGCGACGCATTTAGAAAGTGGAACCCGGGGAATAAGGTACGAATATTGGGAAGAGGCTTGCTTGATGCGCAAGTACCCCGAGCAAATGCGGCGCATGGAGGCCGAAGATTTTTCAATTGAAGAGTTCGGTGGCGGTGACTGGCTGGCTCCGCTGCTGGGCTCAGTGAAAGAGACTCTGCGTCGAAAAGGCGGGCAGTGGGATTTGCTTCGTGCGACGCTAAAGGCGGTTTCGACGGCTCGATTATTTGGGCGACAAGCGGAAAAACTAACCCCATGACGGTCGAAAAAATTAAAGCGCAGGTGCGATTACAGATTAGGCCCCTGTTTTTTTCTAAACCGGTGCAGCGGGTGGTGGCCCAGGGAAATCGTTTGGCCTCGCGATTTTTGTTCGCGCCACAGGCCAAACAGCGGCTTCGCGCTCTACTCGCACGGCTGCCGATCGAGTTTTCGACGCCGGCCCTGGCTAATCTGGATGCCCTATTTGAAGCTTGTTTGCGGGGACGGGGAGTGGGGCCATTTTCCTATTTTGAAATGGCGAGGTGGCTTGGGGGGGGAGCAGAGAGTCTTTTAGCATCATCCGCCATACCAAGCGTGAGGGCAACGCCATCTACGCCTACCCGCTCCACGTCAAAGAAGGCCAGAAAACTAAAAATCCTTTTCGTCTCGGCCGCCTATCCTTCCGAATTTCATGGCGGCGGGCTGATGCTTTTAGATTTGATTGAGCTTTTGGCCGCCGAGCATGAAGTCTCGCTTTATTGCCTTCATAATGAAACTCAAGACGGTACACCTGATTTCGCGAAATTGAAGTCAGTTAAGGCGCTGAAGATCATTACGGGTGGGGCAAATTTTGTTGATGGGTTTGAGTCATGGGTTAGCGCTCGCGCCTTTGAATCGTACGACGCTATTCACTTTCTGTGGCCGGAGTCAGCTGAACTGATGACGCAAGCCCGTCCCTACGGGCGCCGTTTGGTGTTTCAGTTCGTAGAATGTTGCACGCGACGAGATGCCATCTCCCTCGTGCGAGAAACCCAATCGCCACCGCCGCTACTAGCAAGAAATCTCTACAACTTAATGGTCAGCTTTAGGTTGGAAGCACTCGCCAGCAGTTTGGCGGACGAAACTATTTCGGTGATTGGGCAGGACGCTGAATTTGTGGCCCACGTTTTTAAGCGCGAGTTGGGCAAAACCATTCCCGCCTGTTTATCGGAAGAGCACTTGTGGCAGAGGCTTGACCCCAATACCGCGGCGCCGCTCAATCAAGACGCTTTGTTTTTGGGATTTTTCGGTCACACCCCGAATATAGAGTCTTTGCAATGGTACTTAACCGAAGTTCACGCGCGGGTATGCCGACGCTTACCTGACTACCGTCTCATTATTTCGGGCCGGGGCGCGGGCGAAAAGATTGCCGCGATGATCAAAGACGTGCCGCAAGTCGAGTACCGAGGAACTTTTGATGATCTGGTCACCGAAATTGCCTCGGTCCGAATTGGCTTGGCGCCGTTAGTTTCTGGCTCCGGTATTCGTACCAAAGTGAATCAGTATTCGGCGGTCGGGCGGCCCACGGTTACCACCTCAATTGGCGCGTTAGGCCTACCCTACGTGGCCAACGAATCCATTCTTTTGGCCGACTCGCCTGGCGAGTTCGCCGAGCGGGTCATTCGCCTGCTTGAAGACAAGACGCTTTACGAGTCGATGCGGTTCAAAGCCCGTGAATTGGCCGAGAAAAATTTTAGATGGAAGGCTTACCTTCGTGAGCTGGAGTCGATCTATGTGGGGTGAAGTGTACCTGGTTTACTTGCGCTACGGCACCGCTAAGGGTGAGGCTCCTCTGGTTAGCGCCAAACGCCTAGCCCGACGCTGGTTTCCATTGAGCGAAACTCGCTCGGTTATTGTCGATAACGCGATGGCGGCCGACATCGAGCAGCAATTAGACGATACCACTACGTTAGTCTCTGGCGACAACCGCGAGCGTGAGTTCAGCGGATACGAAAAAGGGTTGGCCTGGCTGCAACGCACCTACCGATTGGCGCCAGACGCTACGGTGATTCTTACCAACGACACCTTCTTATCGTCATACGGCGGCGATGGGTTTCTTGAAGACTTTACCTTTTCGCGCGTGCGGGCTGGTTTGGCCTTAAATGCGCTGGTCGGTCATGTGGATAGTTTTCCCGAGATGGTGGCGTGGGAGGGGCGACCTTTTCAAAGATGGGTGCGAACCAGCTTAGTGGTCGCAAAGCTGAAGACGCTACAATCTCTTCTGCCTTTTTCGTTGAACAATTCGAACTCAGAGTTATTTTTGCCGAAGGGTAAGTTTTTTAGCGCGGGGGCTCCGCTTAGCGCTAATTATAAAGAGTTTATCGAGACGTGGCTTTTTCGGAAGGCATCCGATGGTGGCGTGTTTAAAGAAAGTTGGCACTCTAAGGAGCCGTTGACTCAAGCGTCGCGGGGTCGCATGCAAGCCAAAGCCCGGTGCATTCTCTGCGAGCATACCCTTAGCTTGCGGGCGTTGGAAAAGGGCATTCCCCTTTTCGATCCTATGCGTTTGAGTCTACGTCGCGCGGTCCGCGTGTCGCCGCTAAGATTGGCCGAAAAGGTGAAGCAAATTTTTGCATCTCACGCTCCGCGCGAAGCTTGAGGGCGGTGCCCAGCTCCTTGGCGCTTTGCTTAATCGACGGGCCCTTCGCTGCTCCTTCGCGCCAGTCGAATTTCGGAAACGGGCGCTGGAGAACCTCTTCAATTCCTTTGCGCACCCATAGGCCATCTAGTCCGGTCACGTCGGTCTGTAGGGCGGTTTCTTGACTTAAGTCGTGGTCAAGTTGCGCTGGAATGCCGAGCGTTTCACAAAATTCGTAATAGATGTCGGTTAACGAGCTAAAGCCTGCGCCCGAAAGGGTGGCCGCGTCGGTACCTAGGCAGAGAGCGTTTCTTAAGATCCACCAGCTGCGGTTCATCGGGGCGAGCGCTTTCCACTCTTGATCAAAGTAAGAAAAGGTAGCGCTCTGCTTATCGAACAGCGCATTGCTAATCAAAGCGTCGATCGCCGAACCTTGTAAAGAGCGTTGAGCGTCTTTTGCATTATCAAATTTGGTGAATGTGGTTTGGGCAAAATTTTTCCACAGCCTTAACAATTTTTCTTTCTCGCCGAAGAAGGCGAGCGATAGCAGGGAGAAGCGCAAAAAGCCGTCGCGGGCCAGCGGCTCTTGCAACGAAAACCAACGGACGGTGCGGTATTTGCTTTTATTCACCGACTCCGAAATTTCCTGTTTTTCGACTCGGCCCGGCGATAAAAACAGCGTTTGAGTGGGACGGCTGCGCATTACGGTGTAATGCCAGGCCATGACGTCTTCGTGCCCTTCGGTCAGTTTCAAGCGGGTGGCCGAGTTTTCGTCCGCCGTTGCCACGAACAGAAATGAATTCGAAAAATCGCCAAAAAGGCCGGCCTTGGTCAGCTCACGAAGCGCCAGGGGTTCGCTAAGAACGGTGCGTTTTTCGTGGTGATAATCTTCGAAAGGGCGAGCAGAAGCCAATGAGGCCGCACTTTCGGGAAATTTTTCGGCGAGGGATTCACGAATCACCGCGTGCGGCATTTTATAGTCCGGAAACGGAAAGTATTCGTCTACCACCGCCAGCTCGGCATTTTTTAGGCGTTGGTTTAGCTCCTTGCGCGAAAAGGTTTTTGGCGAGGCGGCCTCGGGGTAGCCCGAGAGGCCATCAAAACGGAAACCCGTATGGTCTTCGCCGGCACCCGCCCAGTACTTAAGCCCCAGCCGGTTTTCAATGGCGATGATCAGCACGCCATCCGGTTTTAGCCAGCGTCGCATGAGGCTAACGCCGTAAGCAAAGGCATCGCCTTTAAAATCAGGGGGCGGTTTTAAATAAAGCTCAGCGTACTCCAGCACTCCGACTGAAAGGGCCACGTCGAACTGACGGGGAGGGATGGCGTCGGCAAAATTGGCCACCGTGCCGTCCCAGTTTTCGAGGTCGCGAAGGCGGGCTTTAGCGGCATCAAACCGACTTTGGGTGCCTTCAATGAGATATAAAAACTCACACCGTTCGGCCACGCCGCGCGATACGGCGCCCAGTCCACAGCCAAACTCCACTACGTCTAAACCCGAAAAATTGAATGGCCTTAGTAAGTTGCCGCGCTCGGGCGAAAGGTGGTAGCGGAAAGGCCACTCGCCAAAGCGATTTTGCGCCACCCGGCTAAGCGAACTGGTATCGGCTGCGGCATTGAGTGCCGCGCCAATTTCTGCTTCAATCGTTTTACCGTCGCTGTAGGAGATCTCACTCGCCATAAAAAACCTCGATGGAATAGTTCTACTTGAGGAATCCCATCGAGGGGAAATTTTTTTACGTCGCCGAATCCGTACGCTTAGTGGGTAAATTGCTCCTCTTCGGTGGAGCCTTTAAGCGCCTGAGTCGAAAGGTTGCCGCCGGCAATTACCTGAGCCAGCTGGTCGAAGTAGCCGGTACCCACGAAGCGCTGATGGGCGGTGGCCTGATAGCCAGCGGTCTCGGCTTTGAACTCCTCGGCCTGAAACTCAGCGTAAGCCGACATGCCACGATCTCGGTAGTCGGACGCCAAGTTGAACATACCGAAGTTGATTTGGTGAAAACCCGCCAGGGTGATGAACTGAAATTTATAGCCCATCATGGCCAACTCATTGCGGAAATTGGCGATCGTGGGGTCGTCGAGTTTCTTTTTCCAGTTAAACGACGGCGAACAGTTATAGGCCATGAGCTTACCCGGAAACTTGGCGTGAATGGCCGTGGCGAATTGCTTAGCCTCTTTGAGGTTGGGCTCGGAAGTCTCGCACCAGATCAGATCGGCAATCGGGGCGTAGGCTAAACCACGGTGAATGGCGGCGTTGATTCCGCCCTTCATGGTGAAAAAACCTTCTACCGTACGATCCCCGGTTAGAAATTGGCGATCGGTGGGGTCAATGTCGCTGGTAATCAGCTGGGCGCCGTTGGCGTCGGTGCGGGCTACCAACAAGGTAGGCACGTCGAGTAGATCGGCGGCCAGTCGGGCGGCCACCAATTTTTGAATCGCCTCCTGCGTGGGCACGAGCACTTTACCGCCCATGTGGCCGCATTTTTTGGCGGACGAGAGCTGATCTTCGAAATGCACCCCGGCCGCGCCGGCTTGAATCATCATCTTCATGAGTTCAAAGGCATTCAGGTTTCCGCCTAAGCCGGCTTCGGCGTCGGCAACGATGGGCGCGTACCAGTCTACCGAGCCCTTCTTTTCGGACTGCTGAATTTGGTCGGCCCGTTGAAAGGCATTGTTAATACGGCGAACCACGTTGGGCACGCTATCGGAGGGGTACAAACTCTGGTCGGGGTAAGTTTGCAAAGCGCCGTTAGCGTCGGCCGCCACTTGCCAGCCGCTTAAGTAGATGGCTTTCAGTCCCGCTTGCACCTGCTGTACCGCCTGATTGCCGGTGAGCGCTCCCAGGGCGGCTACCACTTTTTCTTCGTGCAGACTCTTCCACAGTTTTGTTGCGCCGCGCTCGGCAAAGGTGTGGCTGACGCGAACTGAGCCGCGCAATTTGGCAACCTCTTCGGCCGAGTAGGGGCGGGTGATCCCGTTCCAACGCTCTTCAGTTTTCCATGATTTTTCTAGTTCAGAGACGGATGGGAACTCACGCATGGGCTTTTTCCTCAGTAGTATTTAAAGGTTCGGTAATTTGGTTGTAGGCGGCCAGGGTCAAAAATTCGGTGAACTCGGTGGTGGTGACGAGTTTGTCGAACAGCGCGTACGCCGCTTCAAGTTGGGCCGATGATCCACGTTCCCCTACGATTCGGGTCTTTTCGGCCGCGAGAAGTTTGCGGAATAGCTCCACGGTAACTTTTCTACCGTCACTCAGTCTGCCCTTGGGGTGGCGAATCCATTGCCAAATCTGGGCGCGCGAAATTTCGGCCGTCGCGGCGTCTTCCATCAAATGATAAAGCGGTACGCAGCCATTGCCGCCGAGCCAGGCTTCTATGTATTGCAGTCCCACGCTGATGTTATTCACTAAACCGGCTTCGCTGATCTCGGCTTGCGGCACGGTAAGTAAATCTTTGGCCGTGATGTGGCTGGGCGTTTTTTTGAGCGCAATCTGATTAGGTGTTTTCATTCTAGCGTCAAATACGGCGCGGGCGATGGGCACCAAGGCTGGATGCGCCACCCAAGTGCCGTCATGCCCCAAATCGACTTCACGCTCTTTATCGGCGGTAACCTTAGCCAGCGCCTCTTCATTGGCGCGCGCATCATTTTTGATCGGAATCTGGGCGGCCATGCCGCCCATCGCATGCACTTCGCGTTTGTGGCAGGTTTCGATCAGCCGCCGACAGTACGAATTTAGGAAGTGCTCACGCATCGTCACCTTAGCGCGATCGGGGAGTACAAAATCAGGGTGGGCACTCAATTTTTTGATGAAGCTGAAAATATAGTCCCACCGGCCGCAGTTAAGGCCCGCCGAATGCTCTTTAAGTTCGTAAAGAATCTCGTCCATCTCGAAGGCCGCTAAAATAGTTTCGATGAGCACCGTCGCTTTGATGGTGCCCTGGGCAATTCCCAAGGCGGTCTGCGCGTAAACAAAAACATCGTTCCACAATCGCGCTTCGAGATGACTCTCTAACTTGGGCAAATAGAAATAGGGGCCGGTGCCTCGTTCTAGTAGGGCTTTCACGTTGTGAAAAAAGAAGAGGCCAAAATCAAACAAGCTGGCGGAGACCGGTTTGCCGTTTACCAAAAAATGCTTTTCTTCCAGGTGCCAGCCACGTGGGCGCACAAAGAGCACGGCCGTTTTGGCATTAAGGCGATACGATTTGCCGTCTGCGTTTTCGAACGAAATGGTTTTTCGAATGGCGTCGCGCAGATTGATTTGCCCGGCAAGCGTGCCGCTCCAGGTTGGTGAATGCGAGTCTTCGAAATCCGCCATAAAAACTTGGGCGCCAGAGTTCAGGGCGTTGATCACCATCTTGCGATCAACGGGGCCGGTGATCTCCACGCGTCGATCTTGAAGGTCGGCCGGCAAGGGGGCTACTCTCCAAGCCGCTGAGCGCACGTTTTGGGTTGAGGTGAGAAAATCAGGAAACACCCCTGAATCAAGCTCTCGTTGCCTGGCCACCCGGGCGCCAAGCAGCGCAACGCGCTGCTCTCCAAACCTGGTCTGGAGGTCGGTTACGAACTGAGCGGCAGCGGGGGTGAGTATTTCTTGGGCGGGCACAACGAGGTCCTCCACCGCCGCATCATCGAGAAGGGGCGAGGGGCCGTCAAAACATTTTTGTGAGGCAAATGAATAGCGTTAACAGGCTGGGATTTAGCGGCTCTCCAGCGCAGGACGGCGGGCGGTTTTTCTAATTACGACCGCGTATAATGAAAACGTCATGAAAAAACTTATCATCGTTGCTTTGAGTTTAGTCGGCGGGCTGCTCTTTGCGGAAGAGTCGATTCAGCTTTCGCGGGCCGCCGTGAACCAGTTGTTGAAGTTTAACGGGGAACTAAGTTTGCCCCTCAGGGCCGAGCTGCACGAAATGCTGGCTCAGCAGGCGGCGACCGGATCATTGCGGTTAACCAAGCTTGATTTGCTCGATCGAGGTTTTATTGCGCGTTCGGAGGCGGTGGAGAGCTGGGTTATTCAGCAGCTGGAGTCGAATGACATTGCCACCCGTCAGCTTGGCGCCACGATGGCGTGGGCGATTGCCAAAGACGGAAGCAATAAGCTGGTCACCGCGCTTTTCAACCTTGCAAAAACGGGTAGCGGGACCGCGCGAGAAAAGGCGCTGATCGCGTTGGCAAATATTGCCCCTTCCGCCATTACCCCCGCGGTGCAAAAGCTTGCCGAAGAGTATTACGCCAATCCGGCGATTTCTGTTTACGAGCGCATTTTCGCAATGCCGATTTTGCGGCAGAAAGACCCCGGGATTGAATCGCGGGATCAGTTGAGACGGCTCGAGAAAAATGAATTCAACCTGCTTGATTTTTCAATTCGCGAAACTTTTGAGTTCGACCACTTGAACGGCGACGAAAAAAAACGCCTAAGGGCCCTTCTCTTGGAACGTGTGCCAGATTTGACCGCCTTTGAGCTTTTGCTGAAGCACTTTGGCCAGGATGACGACATTAAAAAGCTGATGCTTCAGCATTTTTCTGCGTTCGACCGTCTTCCGGCGAATCGTAGTTCGGAAGATTCACTGTTACGGGCGAGTAAAAATGATCCGGAGTTCGCTGAAAAAGCCCGCCGCGCCATTCAGCGACGGGCCGGGTCGACCGGGGCGATTCCATCGGCAAAGTTGATCCCCATTTTTAACGGCGATCGCACCGCGGATTTGGTGAGCGCCATCGTTGATTTTAGGAGTCGGCCTAACCAGCCGGAGCCAATCTCGGACGACAACATTGAAGACTGGGTGGAGTGGGCGGCGCACGATAAGTCGGGAACGCTGTCTAAAATGGTGAAAACCACTGCCCAGCATTTGGGAAAGACGCTTAAAGGCAACGAAAAGGCCAAGTTTTTTTCCGCACTGCTTGCGTCCCGGGGTTTGGCTCTTCCTTCTAGCGCAGATTTAAAAGAGGCCGCCGCGGTGAGTTTTATCGAGGACGCCGATTGCTGGGGCGATTATTTCTACCCGGATGCCTATACGGCTACCCTTGAAGTCCCCCCCTGCCATTATTCCGAATCCACGCTCCCGCTAATTGAAACCATTAAGGCAAATTTCAACCGCACGCCGGACGCGCGAGCTAAATGGGAGTTGTGTGTTTCTAAGCGGGTAGAGCGTGATTTGAAACGCGATCGAATTGAATGCGAAGTCATTCTCTTTGCCAGCACGTTTGGCGTACTGACCGATGAGGCAAAGAGGCAACTAATCAATGCCTATGAAGTTAGCCCCGAGGATCACCTGCGCAACCAGATCGCCACGATTTTGTTTCCCCGACTTACGGCTAGCGATCTTCCGCTCATTCAAAAAAGCCTGTTGTCTCCCACCGCCAAATCGGACTTGCGAAGTCTAGTCGAACGCGTTGAGGCTTTGGAATCCCACCGCGACCTCTTCGCGCCGGCCATCGCGGCCAATTTGGATGCCGAAATAAAAAAAATTCTGGATGGCGAAAAGATGTCGGCGGCCAGTCCATGCGACATGATTTGCGGCCTTCGCTCCACGGTTAAGGAGTGGACTAAAGGTGAGTTCTTTAACGAGGCCGAAAATCGCGCCAGTCTGACTGAACAAGACTTTGGCATTTATAATTTGATCGCCGCCTTCGATTTAAAGACGCGGCCGTTGTGCCCCCGGCATGAGGTGGCCGACGCCGTTTTAAAATCATTTCATTATCCCCCCCTGCCGTATTCATTGGCTTACTTGAATGATCCTGAAACGGCCCGCACCACGACGCATTCGAAAACGGTAAACAAACTAAATGCGGTACATCAGATCGGAAAGTTGTCGCGCGGGATATCAAAGGTGGTGTCGCCAGCGGCGGCCCCGGCAATCACCGCAATGGAGGGCAAGGCGCGTCAGAAAGTGCTTGAGCAGTCAGC
>JAYSWN010000030.1:0-2344 GCA_043718025.1 Pseudomonadota bacterium | reverse complement strand
CGCCAACTGAACCGGCTGCATGCGAATCAATCCCGCCCCTTGGTTCACCACGGTTTTCGAAAGCTCTGCCATCAGTTCATCGCGAGCTTCTGATTCCACCACCAGCCGATTAGTGCCGTTGGCGAAGTTCTGCACGCTTTTCACTCCGGAAATGCCTTCGAGCGCTTTGGTTAAACCGTCACTAGTCTTTTGCACCACGATTTCAGTCTTAGTATTGCCCCCGGTCATGCCGAGCGAGCCAATCTGCTCCTGCGCCACAATTTTTCCTTTATCCACAATAATGATGCGGTCGCAGGTGGCGGCCACTTCAGAAAGAATGTGGGTAGAGTAAATAACCGTGTGTTCGGTCCTAAGGTTTTTAATCAAGCCGCGAGCTTCGCTCACCTGCTTGGGATCCAAGCCCACCGTCGGTTCGTCGAGAATTAAAACTTCGGGGTCGTGAATAAGCGCCTGCGCAATGCCGACGCGTTGACGGTATCCTTTAGAAAGGTTGCCGATTAAGCGGTGGCGCACATCCCCCAAATAGCACCGTTCAACCGCGGCATCTATTTTTTTGGCGCGATCGGCCGAGGGAATGCCCCTGAGCTCGGCCACAAACGAAAGGTATTCGGAAACCAATAACTCGGGATAAACCGGCGGGGTTTCCGGCAAAAAGCCAATCCGTCGCTTAACCTCTAACGGGTTTTCAAAAACATCGAATCCGGCCACCGAGGCCGTGCCCGATGTCGCGGACATAAAGCAGGTAAGGATCTTCATCGTGGTGGTTTTCCCGGCGCCATTTTGCCCGAGAAACCCCAGAATTTCGCCGCGCTTGACGCTAAATGAAATTCCATCGACGGCATACCGATCGCCATACCGTTTGGTTAATTCGCGAACTTCGATCATTAGGTTGTTCCCCTATGGTTTAGAAGCTTTGCAGCTTACACCGTTGTGTCAGACATGGATTTTAAAAATTTGGCTTTCTCGTTGTCAAGAGAACGTCCTCATCATTAATGTGTGACACCTTATGAAGTTTTTTATCGACACAGCGAATCTAGACGAGATCAAAGAAGCCCTTAAACTTGGCCTTTTGGATGGGGTAACCACCAATCCCAGCCTAATCGCCAAAGCCGGCAAGCCTTTTGAGGTGGTGGCGAGGGAGATTTGTGAGCTAGTGCCGGGCCCAGTAAGCCTTGAGGTGATAGCTACCAATGCCGAAGAGATGATTTCGGAGGGCAAAGCGCTGCGTAAATACGGCAAAAACGTAGTGGTTAAGGTGCCTTTAACCACCGAAGGCATCAAGGCCACCAAGGCCCTATCGTCTGAAGGCATCCCGGTTAACGTCACTTTAATTTTTCAGCCGGTGCAGGCCATGTTGGCGGCCAAGGCCGGCGCAGCCTACGTCTCCCCATTTGTTGGCCGTTTGGACGACATTGGCGTAGATGGCATGAAGATGGTTGGCGAAATCGTCACTATTTTTAGCAAATATGACTTTAAGACCGAAGTTTTGGTCGCCAGCGTTCGCCACCCGATTCACATTCTGGAGGCGGCGCGCATGGGAGCCCACGTGGCCACCATTCCGCTGAAAGTGATTCAGCAGCTGGTAAAACACCCTCTCACGGATAGCGGGCTAAAGACCTTCTTAGACGATTGGAAAAAAGTTCAAAGTTAGCCATCGGAGTTTTTCTTAAACTTCCTGTTCCGGGCCGGGTAAAAACACGCCTGGCGGAGTCGGTGGGCCAAGAACGGGCGGCCGAGCTCTACGCGCAGATTTTGGAGCGGCTATTCGCCAAAACCCTGCTCCCACTAGATAAAAGTCAGTTTTCGGTATTTTTACTCTGCGACCCCTTTGCCGAGTTGGCTTTGTACCAAAAAACCTTTGGCCAGTGCGGCTTTGGGCTTGCCGCACAAAAAGGTGCGGATCTGGGAGAAAGACTGTTGCACGCGTTTGGGCTGCTACTCGAGCATCACCAATCGGCGGCCATCATTGGCAGCGACTGCATCGAGATCGAACCTGAGCTTTTTAGCCAGACCGCTGAACATTTAAAGAGTTCAGATTTGGTTTTAGGGCCGGCATTGGACGGGGGCTATTACCTTATCGCCGCCAATCACCATTACCCCACCCTTTTCCGAAACGTTGCCTGGAGCACCGATCAGGTTTTGGCCGCAACCGAAAAAGCCGCTGCAGCTCTAGCCCTGCGGGTGCAGAAGCTCAAACCACTTTCGGATATCGACCATGCCAAAGATCTAAAGAACTACCCGTTCTTTAATTAGTCCCTGTCGGGAAACGCTTCGCGTTTTCCGACAGGGACGTGTCCTGAGGCAAAGCCGAAGGATCTTGTTGTATGGAGCAGAGCCATTGTCG
>JAYSWN010000029.1:0-15380 GCA_043718025.1 Pseudomonadota bacterium | reverse complement strand
CAGTGTACCAGCCACCGCTGAAACTAAGGCCCAACTCGCGGTTTTGAAGGCCATGGGAATTTTGATTGCCACCACGTTGCCGGCGGTTTGCCAGGCATCGTGGGTACTCGACGGCATTTTTGGAATCGGTTTGAATCGCCAGGTCGAAGGCGAGTTTGCGACGGCCATCGAATGGATAAACGCGCGAAAGAGCTACGTAGTGTGCGCCGATATTCCATCGGGACTAAACGCGGATACTGGCAACGCTTGGGGCCCGGTGGTTGGCGCTGCCGAAACTATCAGCTTTGGCTTTTTGAAACGAGGTCTGGTAACCGGCCAAGCCGCCGATTTTGTGGGCAAGCTTAGCGTGGCCGAGATTCAAATTCCGCGCGAAATTCCTGGCATTTCACCGCAGGTTTTTTTATGGGAAGAGGCTGACACCATCGCCGCACTGCCTAAGCGCCGGGCTTCGGGCCACAAGGGCGATTTTGGCCATGTGCTGGTGGTGGCCGGAGATGAGCAGACGCTCGGCGCTTGTGCGCTGAGTGCTTTGGGGGCGCTCTACACCGGTGCGGGCATGGTGACGATTGCGGCCGAAAAGACCGCCTTTGCCACTCTACGCGAATGGCTTCCCGCCGAGCTGATGCTTGAAGAACTCACCGACGCCTCTTTTCAAAAAGACAAAAAACGTACGCTGGTAGTGGGACCCGGATTGGGGCAGGGGGCGCGAGCCAAATCCCTTTTACGCACGGCCCTACTCTCTTCGTCAGATAAAGTGTTGGATGCCGACGCCCTTAATCTGATGGCGAGCGAAGGTTTGAGTATAAGCGTAGGCCAATCGGTAGCCACGCCCCATCCCAAAGAGGCCAGCCGAATATTGGGTAGCAACGTGGTGGCGATTGAGGCCGATCGTTTTAGCAGCGTGGTTTTACTCGCTAAGAAACTTGCCTGCCCGGTGTTGCTAAAAGGGCGGGGCACTTTGATCGCCTCACCCCTGGACAATAAAATACTGGTTGTGAATGAGGGCACCAGCGCTCTGGCCAAAGGCGGATCGGGAGATCTACTGACCGGAATTATTGCCGCCCTAATCGCGGCCAAAGTTCCGGCAATTCAAGCCCTGGCGGTTGCCGCCTGGCTGCACGGTCGGGCGGCCAGCTATCTCGAAGCCCGCGGCGAAGATCCCCGGACCATGACCAGTAGTAATCTCGCCAAAACGCTTTCCTTGATGCTAAAAGACTTGGCTTAAGGTTTTTAAACGATGCTTATCAAAGATGAAACGCAATGGCCGCGCTTAGCGGTGGAGCTTTTAAAGAGGTTTCCGAACGGGGCCGTGGTGGGGCTAAGTGGCGGGCTTGGCGCCGGCAAGACTACCTTTGTGCGTTCGTTTATCGGCCATCTTTGTGAATTGTCTGGTGAGCAAACCCCGCGCGTATTGAGCCCGAGTTTTGTTTTTCGGCAGCCTTATCCGGAACTAACCCCACCGGTGGATCACTTTGATTTATACCGTTTAGAAAACATTGGTGAACCCACGCTGCATGAATTGGGCGTATTCGAGGCCGTGGAGCTTGCGAAAGAAAAAAAAGGCTTCGTTTTTATCGAATGGCCAGAGAAAATCCTGCCCGGTCTGTTTAAATTCGACGCACTGGTTACCTGGCAGGCTGGCGATATTGGCCGAACTATCCAAATTACTTAACCCGGAGCGCAACTCTTCATTGTAAATCTTGCTCGTTAGTGAAAAGTATCAATTCGTTGGGTTCTCGGGAGGGGCAAGCATTGGAGAGGAAGGGGTTGGCTTTTTTCGTTTTTATTTATCTCATCTGGGTTAGCGCCAGCCCGTTATTCGGTGAAGCCAATTCGCCTTTACCGCCGTTGGTACCCGACCATCAGCGTTGCGCAGTTAGTCTGGCCGGATACGGTCCTGCCATTGCCGATCGGCTCGAGGGAGCGCAGCAAAAAGCCCATCACACTACGCAGGCCGGCCGATCCATTTATGAATACGAGTGTCAGTCGTCAGAGCTTACCGAATTGAATTTCCGCCTATTGGAGGCCTTGAGTTTAGCCAATCGCCGGTTCAATGAAACTCGGCCTGGCCTGCCCGATCTGGTCTTTTCGCGCCAGAAAAAGGTGGTGGCCAGTCAAACCCGCTATTTTGTTTTGCGAGGGGCCCAGGATGAAGCCAGGGGCATGGGGATGTTGATTGAGGGTAATCAAGGGGTGCCGCTGCCGATTGAACTTCAATTTCCCGTGCAGGATTTTAGATCACGGCAAGGGTCGCCCCGGCGAGTGGTCGAGCTGGCGCGGTTGGCGACGCACGAAAAAGAAAATAGGGGGCTGAGGCATTTGTTTGAAGCTATGGCGGTGCGCATAACTGCCGTTTACGGGAGGCCGGTGCCCGAAGATCTGGATGTCATTTTATGGACGAGTTTGTCGGAGCTAACTGGGGTATACCGCGACAAGTATGGCTTTGAAGTGTGGCGAAGTTCCGCTGAACTAGACTGCGCGGAGTGTTCGGTTCTAGGCCTTTCGGCCCGCGCCTTCGTTGAAAAGTATGCCCCTAGAGGTCCGCACTGAATTTTTTAGGCCAACTTCTTGAATCGGCCCAGGATGAGTTGAAGTGGTGCGTAGGCTGGTCCGATTGCGATCAGGGTACCAGCTTCGAGCAACAAAAAGGCAATCGCCGCCGGCAACGACATCGGAATAATGGTTCCGCTATACATCAGAGGGCTTCCGGTAACGTAACCCATAATAATGCCGACCGTAGCTACAATCGAAACACTGGTGAGAGCAGTGGCAATCAAGACCGTGCGCTTGCGTTGATCGGAGACGATGACCAGCAGAAAAAGCGACAGGCACATGCAGAGAAAAGTCAGAGCGGAGACCGGCGACATCGTTCCTGCCACGAAGGAAAGAAATGAGTTGAGCTGAAGATTAAAAATACTTTCAATACCGAATTCGGCATCACCCAAAAACTCAACCAACTTAAGCAGACAAAAAAGAGAAGTCGTTATCATGGACGCGGCGGCCAGAGGCTTGGTTAACTTTCTGGTGGTTCCGTAGACATAAAAGACCAGGGTAAAGCCCATGATCATAAAAAAGGTGGCCTCACTATGGGCAATGGGAATAAATTTACCGCCAAAACTGGCGAAGGCCCGTGGCCCGGCCAACCAGCCCGAGAACCCGGTCATGCCCACTAGGGCGGACATAAGCCAGCAAATTAAGGCCATTCCTGGCCAAGAGATCAATTTCAGTTCCTGAGACGAACGGTCGTCTCGTTCAACTTCGGCCAATGCGATTGGGGGGGGCTCAGAAAGCGGCGGCACCAAAGAAAGGACGGTTGGCTCAAGTTTAAGTTCTACAGAGGCGTTCTGGTTCGCAACGTTGAGACGGTTCATTTTTTTCCTTTGTGCGTAACTAGTCTATTTATGAACTATCGGTCTTTGACGTCGGTAACTAAAAGACTATTTATTTGGGTTTTTGCGCGTTGCGTTTTACGGCCGCCCTTCAATCGCTTTCATTCTCATGAGATAATCTCAAGATATGAGAAAAACAGCCTTGGTTTGCGGCGCCGGTGGTTTCATTGGATCACATCTAGTTCGTCGACTTAAGGACGAAGGTTACGAGGTCTTTGGCGCCGATATTAAATTTCCTGAATACGCTAAATCGGCCGCCGACGAATTTTTTATGGGCGATTTGCGCGACCAAGATTTTTGCAAAAAGATTATGCGCGTTAAGTACGATGAGGTGTATCAGCTGGCCGCCGAAATGGGCGGCGCCGGATACATTTTCACCGGTGAAAATGACGCCAATGTGATGCGTAATTCGGGGTTAATTAACCTGAATTTGGTCGAGTTATTTAAGGAACAGCGAGTCAAAAAAATATTTTATTCTTCGTCCGCCTGCATTTATCCCGAACGCAATCAAACGGACCCTAAAAATCCCAAGTGCACCGAAGACTCGGCCTATCCCGCCGCGCCCGACAGCGAATACGGGTGGGAAAAACTATTTAGCGAGCGCCTTTATTTGGCGTACCAGCGCAATTTTGGACTGCCGGTTCGCATAGCTCGATTCCACAATATTTTTGGCCCCGATTGTACTTGGCAAGGCGGTCGTGAAAAAGCGCCGGCGGCAATATGCCGAAAAGTTGCCGTGGTGGCCGAAGGCGGCCAAGTGGAAATTTGGGGTGACGGTAAACAAACCCGTACCTTTTTGTACGTACCAGAATGTTTGGAAGGCATTCGGCGGTTGGTTAATAGTGATTTTACGGGGCCGGTAAACATTGGCTCTGAAGAGATGGTCAGTATGAATGAGATGACCAAACTCGTAGCCAAAATTGCCGGTAAAAAAATCAAGATCAAGAATATTGCCGGGCCAGTCGGCGTGCGCGGACGGACGTCAGATAGCAAGGTCATTAAGAAGCAATTGAAGTGGAAGCCAGTAGAACGATTGGAAGAAGGCTTGCGCGAAACCTACCAGTGGATTGAAGAGCAACTTCGCCACAGTGCCGCTCAGAAAAAGCGATCTGCCGCGTAAAATTTGCCTAGATTGCGTCTGTTTGTCCCAAACCGAGGTTGCGTTGGTCCGTTATTAAACAACTAGCTAATATTGCATTAACTATTATTACGTCGCATAAGTACCATTATGTATCATTTTGACGGTAACAGGAGAGTAGGGCGGGAAATGAGGGCTCTAAAAACACCTTTGGGGCATTGACTCACCAAGAGCCAACACCCCAAAGGGTGGTTCATTCGCGGACTGAATGAGGGCATGAAGCCCTCTACGGAAACTATCTAATTTGCAATCAGAGTGTTGAACCAAACATCGATGATCTGTAACGGGGTCGCAATGCCATCCACCATTCTATTGTAGGTCGAACGGTATTTAGTGGTGTTGCCGTTGGCGTCCGTTTCATCCATCGCTACGTAATTCAGATTGATGCTACGTAAGTTACCTTTATGTAACGGGTAGAGTTCACGTCGATCAGAAATGCCGTCGTGATTCGAATCAATCCATAGTCGTAGCTCTTTCCAGATTGAGTCGGACGGCGTGATTAGATTATCGCCGTTGGTATCGTACTCAACCAACGCCTCGAAGCCGTTTGCGGCACGCTTGCCGTTAATCAACCGCGTCGCCGTACCGAAAAGTTCGGCCCCCGAATCGATTTGACCGTTTGCATTTCGATCTCGGCACAATAAGGCGTTTGAGCTACCCGCCATCCATGCGGTACGAACCGTTTCGCCGCTGTCGTCCAGGTCAAACCACACGCCATTTTCTGCCGATGAGAACTGGAACCCGCCGCCGCTTAAATCGAGCACTAACGGACTATATTGTTGTTCGCACTTATTCGGATTTGCCGCCAGGGTGAGGAAGCGTCCGCTCCACACTTCAAGGCGCACTGATTTCGGCAGCGCCGTGGGTTTCAAGGTCATCGTGCTTATCGACAAGGTGTGCCGTGCATCTTCGTTGCTGCACATATTGTCGCGATTGGTATCGTCGCAAACCCGCAACTGAACCAAAGAGTTTTTCCAATCCCGTGGGTACTCTTTTTTGAGCTTTTCCATGGCCTTATGGAGATAGACCTTGGTTTCAAACTTTTTCGCAATCAAGTTCACGCCAGTTAGGCTTACGGCCTCAAGCAAAACTAATTTGCCAGCCACGGTCTGCGGTTTGGCCCAACCCAGGCTCGCCAAGTACGGGTTCTGGGTTTTGGCCGGCAGCTGGGCTTCGATCGACAACACCGGATATTTGGCGTCTTCGAAAAAGATAAAATTTTTATCTTTGCTACGCATCACGGAGCAGACACGATCCAAACGCACCGCAATCCCTTGATCGCAATTGCAGCCCGAGCAGCCATTGCCCGAAGGCGCGCCTGCGCCGGTGCCTGATCCACCTGGAGTGCCGCCCGCAATTCCGCCCGGAGATCCCGCCGGGGCTCCACTCGGCGCGCCTGCGCCTGCGCCAGTGCCTGATCCGCCCGGTGTGCCGCCGGCAATTCCGCCTGGAGATCCCGCCGGGGCTCCACTCGGTGCACCCGTACCAGTTCCTGATCCGCCCGGAGTGCCGCCGGCAATTCCGCCCGGCGTACCCGGAGTGGTGCCGCCATCACCGGTGCCGCTTCCGCTGGGAGTGCCGGGAATAGTTCCGCCGTCACCCGTTGTTCCATTGCTCGAAGAGGTGGCTGAACTGCCGGAGCTCGCCGTCGTAGTTCCTGCAATCCCGGTGCTACTTCCGGTGCTGCTCCCCGCGGTACTTGAAGTGCTGCCGGTTACTGATCCGGTGCTTGAAGAAGTGGTGGTGGTGCCGCCGATTACCGTTGTCGATCCAGTACTGCCCGAAACGCTGCTGCTACTGCCCGAGGTCAAACTGCCGCCGTCGCCGCTGGTCGAAGCCGTGGTGGTACCGGCAATACTATTGGTATCGCCCGTGGCTCCCGAGCTGCTACTCGTTGCCGTCGTCGTGCCCGCAATTGCGGTAGAGCTGGTTGCCGAGGAGGCGGTCGAACTTCCGCTTACCGAAGAAGAGGTGCCAGTGACCGCGCCGCTGGTCGAGGTCGTAGAAGTCGTCGCGGTAGTCGTGCCGCCAATGACGCTGGTCGATCCAGTGCTGCCCGAAACACTGCTACTACCGCCGGTAATTACGCCGCCGCCGTCGCCGCCGGTTGAAGCCGTGGTGGTACCGGCAATACTATTGGTGTCACCGGTGGCTCCCGAACTGCTACTCGTTGCCGTCGTCGTGCCGGCAATTCCGGTAGAGGTGGTCGAAGTGGAACCTGAGTTTGCGGTCGTACTTGAACTCGTTGCTCCGGTCGTTGTGCCGCCAATCACGCCACCGCTGGTAGCTCCGGTAATGGCCGTCGTGCTGCCCGTCGTAGAAGTGGTGGCGGTGCTCGTACCCGAAATGCTGCTGCCGCCGCCCGGAATGATTCCGCCCCCATCGCTCGAAGTGGAACCGGTGCTCGAGCCAGGAATCACGCCGCCGTCACCGGTGGAGTTGGCAATGCTAAACGCCACTTGGGGCGCCTGGCTAGCCGGATCAAAAGAGGACTGTTGCAGAGTGGCCAGCTCTTTGCTGTCGCGTGACGCCGATGGTGTTTTCGAGCACGCCGCGGCAACCAGAAGGGTTAACGAAACAGAAAGTAAACGATTTGCGATGCGGATGACCTGGGTCATAGGCCCTTTCCCCGTGCCCAAACGTATTTGAGCACTGTTATTCGCGCCATCCGCTTACATTCATTTCGCGCGCTAATTTTTTTTACAGAAGCGGTTACTCATTGCTTCTGCACTTAGTTGTCGTCGCTTAGAAAGACTTATCTCTTAAAATTTTCATCGTACCGAAAATAAATGATGGAACCCTGCGAAGGAACCGCGCCGGTAAACACCACTTCGTTCGTCGCTTCATCGAAAAGGTAGTTGTCGGGATGATAAGGCACCAACTCGTTGTTCACATAGACGGCCAATCCTTGACCATTAGATTTGAATGACAACTTAAATCGAGCCGCCCGATCGGCGATCACTTTGGCTACGCCTTTATAGCTGGCGTTGATGGTAGAATCACAAACGCTGGCATTTTTCGATAATCCGCCCATCATCTCTGCCACCTTCATGTAGCGCAAACCGATACTGGCGTAGGCGCAGGTGCTTGCTTCGGTGATTACGATCGGAAACAAGTGAACGTCGGTATTCTCCGATTTTTTTACATTGCGAAAATAATCGACGTAGCGATTGAGCGGATAGGCCTGCCACAAGGGGTTGTGTTCAGGTTCCACGCCCGTGCAATTCGACATGCAGGAGTAGTCGTCTTCATCACCTAAAAAGACAATGATCAGAGGAACCCCGACGCGCGAAAACTTAGCTTTGTGCTTACTCAACGCCTGATAGGCGCTTTCCAAGCCTTGTTCCCAGAAGCTCGAAAGTGAATCGGTTACGTTATTAATGATCGAAGCTGCGTCCGCCACGGGGTCGACCGATTCCGTGCTTTTCACCACTTCTAAGCCCGTGGGGCTGGCTACGAGGTCGCCGTGGTCGCGGTGGATGTTAGTAGTAACAAAAGCCATCTGGTAGTCAGCCGCTTTGCGATTTCCCAGCAAGTTTACGAACTCCTGTAAGTTGTCGCGAACAAATTGCCGGCGAGGCGCCATCGACCCTGAGTTGTCCATCACCCAAAGAAAATCTACCTTCTGGGAACTGTATTGCTGAGTGTAAACATCGCTGCGCATAACGTTAGAATAAAATTCTTCCGTTTGACGACAGCTAACCGTGATTAAGATCAGGGCGCAGACCCCAAGCCAAACCTTAAATGCATCGATTCTCTTGCGTCCCATTTTCATATCCCCGCCCTTCAAGTCTCAAATGCCCCAATTCAATGATACGTCGCCTCCTAAAGACTTTGGGGGTGCGTGTCGAAAAGGCATAAGAGGAGCCTGTGAAAGTGACCGAGATGATTTGCGCTTTCGTAATGTTGGAATGATCCACAACACAATCAACATGTTTTTAGCTCATGAAATCATAGGGTAATTGTTGATTGTGAAGTGTGGCGAATCTTTGACGCGAATGTGAATTTCTCCCTATTATGAATCATACCGGGAGGAATTTATGGGAAGCGGCAAAGTATCGGCATTAATTCGTACTCACGTCAGAGCGCAGATCACGGGTAAAGTTTTCATCCACGATGAGAACCGCCTATTCATTGCTCCGTTAAATAATTTAAGCGCGGGCGGCTTATTTGTTGACCGGTTGGTTAGCATTCCCGAAGGCAGCCGAGTGCGGGTGGTCATTAAGAGTGACTCCCTTCACGATGCGGTGCAGGCCTTGGGCAAAGTTGTCCGAGTTGAAACGGATGGGCGGCGAGGACTGGCAGTGCAGTTCACCGCGATTTCCAAAAAGGCACGCGAAGCGATATCGAAGTCGGTCAATGTGGCTCACGTCGAAGAAGCTATCGCGGCCTAAATCAATTGATGGCGCCGTTGTAGAGCGGACTGAATGGCGCCTGAAATGAGGTAGTCCTATGCCGAAGTTAGACCACGGGTTCTTGGTGCGATCGGCATTTCTATTTTTAATGGCCTTCGGCTTAGTAATGCCGAAAAGTCTGTTTGCCGAAGCCGGCAGCGCCCGATCGCGAATCAAGATTCGCAAATACACTCAGTTGATCAGACCAACCTCTTCTCCGAATGAAGAGTTTGACCTTGAGCGTTTTGAAGTTCTGAATTCAAAACGCCGTGGTCTCATTCTCGATATTCGCCGCTTCATCCGAGACGCCCAAGACGCCGATCAAAAAGCCGAGCTAAACCTTCGTCTAGCTGCCCTGTACCGCGAAGACTATACCGCCGCCTTAGCCCGTGCCCAAATTAGGTTCGATCGCGAACTTAAAGCCTGCGACGCAAAAAAATGCAAAAACGGGCCTAAATTAGATAGTGCCGAAGCCGTCGGATCGCTAAGTAAGGCACGCGCGATTTACCGTGACCTGGTCGTTCGTTACGATCGTCACCCTCGACGAGATGAAATGGTCTTCTTTTTGGCGCAATCCTCGTTGGACATGGGGAAAACCGAAGAGGCGATGGCCTATTTCAAAAAACTGTCCGTCGAAAACCCAAATTCTCGCTACGTCAATGACTCAACTGTGCAATTGGCTGATCATCACTTCGATGCCAATCAATTCGCCAAGGCAGAACCTTACTACGACCGCATCATACAAAAGAAATACAAACCACTTTTGACCTATGCGGCCTACAAAAAAGCATGGTGCGCCTACAACCAACAACGGCCCCAAGCGGCCCTGCAACATTTCAAATGGGTCATTCAGAATGAAGACGCCGAAGACACGACAACCGGCAACCCCATTCGCATTAAAAACGAAGCGATTAAGGACGTGGCCCTTCCCTTCGTCGATCTAAAACTGGTGGCCGAATCGGTTGCGTTTTTCAACGCACAAGGCGAGCCGCATTACCGCCGTGGCCTCGAATCAATGGCCGGCCTCTACCGCGAAAAAGGGGATTATAAGAATGGCAACTACCTCTACGAAACATTGCTCGGCCTCGATGCCAATCACGCAAAAAACCCAACCTACGACATTCAAATCGTAGAATCTTACCGCTTAATGGGTGACACCACCAAGGCCGTCGAACGCCTATTTTCCCGTTTTCCTGGCTACCTCGAAAATTCGAACTGGTACGAATTAAACTCTACCGTTCCCGCCACTATCACCGAAGCAAAAATGGCATTCGAAGAAACGGCTCGTAAATTTGCCTTTCAACTTCACGCCGACGGTCAAAAAACCAAGAATGAAACGATGTACGCCTCCGCGCGTAAGTTATATACGAAGTACTTAGAGTACTTCCCCAATGCGACGCACTCCCCAAAAGTTCGCTTTTTTCTGGCCGAAATTCTATACAAACAGAACGAATACGTGCCGGCGTCAGATCAGTATTACGCTGTTTACAAGTCACCGAGCGCTGGCGAGCTCAAGCTTGACTCCATTCGGTACGCCCTTAATTCATTAGACCGCGAACTAAATAGCGCTCGTAAAAAAGCCGGCCTGAAGGAAATCTCGGTCAAGAATTCCGCGAAACTAAAAGAGAAAGAGGATGCGGTTCTAGAAGCCGTGCCCTTCACCGATGCCGAGACCAAATTTGTTGATATTTCTAAGGAGTATTTGAGCAAGTACGCCGATCAAAAAGACGCCCCGCACGTGCTCTACACCCAAGCCTACTTGCAATACACGCATCACGAACTGGTGAATGCGTACCGTAGTTTTTGGCAGATCGTCACCCGCTATCCCAAGCATGAAACGGCCTACGGCTCGGCCTACCTAATCTTAGATATCTTAAACCGTCGCAAAGAATTCCCTAAACTCATCGCCGCGTGTAAAAAATTCTTAGAGCCAGCAAGTCAGCTTTCCCAAGTCAAGTTTAAGACTGACGTAGCCGACGTGTTGCGAAGATCCGAACTAAAACAGATCACACTACTTGAAGAAAAAGGCGATTTTAAAGAAGCTGCCGATGGTTACGTCGAATACTCAAAAGCCTATGGCCGCCAAGACGAAGCGCTCTTTGAGAAGGCGCTTTACAACGCCGCCATTGATTACGGCAAAGCCGGTTTGCTGATGACCGCGGTAGAAACGCAGGAACATTTTTTACGCCGTTTCCCTAAAAGCGCGTTTCGCGAAAGCATGCTGTTGCAGGTGGCAAAAACCTACGAAAATCTCGCCATCTTTGAAAAGGCGGCGAAGTACTTCGAAATGTTTGCCACTCAGTACGGCAAGAATGCGCAGGCTAAAATCGCGATGCGTTTGGCCGGCCTCTATTACTGGGGTGCGGGACAGACACCGAAGGCCGAAAGCGTGATGCGTACCGCATTTCGCGCCTATCCGGATCAGGCCAAACTCATCGAGGGCGATTTACTGTCAATTTACCAAAGCGGCGGCAATGTTGAGAAGTCGGTAAAGTTCTTACTTGAGCTTCGGGCCCAACGCGGACTAGCGCTTACCCAGTACGTGATTTATAGCGTTCGCATTGCCGAGATTTTGGCTGAGAACGGAGCACGCGGAAAAAATCACGTGATTGAAGACGCTATCAAGGTGGCTGGCCGCGCGCAAAATGCGTTGGCGGCAACACCCGAAGGTGCCGAGGCTCTATCGAAGCTTCATTTCTGGATTGCAAAACAGCGTGAAGACTATTTTTACTCTTTGAAACTCGCCCTACCCCAGCAGACGCTCGAGACTAATCTTCGCAAAAAGTTGGCGTTGTTAAAAGAATTGGACGGCGAGTACCAGAAAATTATCAAATTGGGCACCGCCGAATGGGGACTGGCGGCCATTTATAAATCGTCGGCGATGTACAACGACATGGCCGAAGCGGTAAACGAAGCACCGGTGCCGGCCGAGCTAAACGCCGAACAATTAGATTTGTACCGAACAGAAATCAAGAAAACGATGGTTGTCCCCTTTAAAGAAAAGGCCCTGGGTTTAGCCGTACAGTGTTTAGATAAGGCGCAAGAGTTTAACGTGTTGTCTTCGTGGACGCCGCGCTGTTACTCGGTGGCCAGCGAAATGCAGCCTGAGCGTTATCCCGCCGCCCGAACCTTTTATTTGCCGCCCCTGCAGACGGCGCTCATGGTACCTACCAAGGGTGAATCAAAAATTACGATTGGCAAAGTACAGAGCTACTCGTATCCGTTCTTTGCCTCTTGGCTCTTCCGTACTACACCCGATCGTGCGGTGGCCAATACCCGGGGGTCGCTCTACGAAGCCAATCAGACCAATTCAAATGCCAGCCTGTCGCCGGCCTTGCTCTTTTACAAATCACTTAGCGATGAACGTAACCAAAACCTAAAAGCCGCCTTTGAATCGGAGAAGCCAGAAGACTCTCGCAAAGGAGTTTCGTTCGCCTTCTTGAATTTGACCCGCGTGGTGGCGCCGCAGCGAGCTTTGATGCTAATTCAACAATCGATCACCCGCGATCCGGGCAACCAGTCATTGCATAATCTGCTGGCCCTTACGCAACTGGACCTGGGCAATGTGCCGGCGGCCAAAGTGACCTGGCTCGCCATGATGGCTCGCGGGGTAAAAACCGCGGCGCTGTGGAATAACCTAGGCATGGTTGCTTACCTCGAAGGGTCCGAACATACGGCAATTGATTACTTTCAAGAGTCGACGCTGATGGAGCAGCCGCGCGAGGGGCTGATCAACTTGGGTTTTATCGCTTTGAAATACCGCAATGGCTTTGAAGCCAAAAAACATTTTGAAAAGGCGCTGCAGATTCAAAAGGACGACGCTACGGCTCGCGTCGGTTACGCCATCGCGCAGTTGCAGAACCGCGAAATCGACCACGCCAAAGATGAGCTCGTCGAGCTCAACAAAAAATTCAAACACGACCCTTACGCCAAACTCAGTTTGGGTTACTTCTTGATGGACGTCGAAAAAGAGAATGAACAGGCCCGTCAGTTGCTCTCGGAGTTCATGGACGGCCAAAGTAACGATGATCAGATGTTCCGAAAGGCCCTGCAAGAAAGCAAACGTACCCCCGGCGAAGAAGGCGGAGCCCGAGAATCTCGCTCGTCTAACGGCGGATTGCCTACAATTGAATAGGCACAAACATCTGAAATAGACCGCCCCGCTGCCGCGGCTCGAATACCAGGTTAGTTAATTCACAGCTTTGCGCTTTTTCTCCAGCGCAATTAGAAAATCGCTAAGGTAGATGTAGCCACTCACGAGCGAAATCACCATGGCGAAATATAAAATCCAAACGCCAATGGGATAGGCTGACGCGCCAAAAAAACTGCCGTACCACATTAAAAAACCCAGACCGATAAGCTGAAACGTGAGCTTGTACTTTCCCGAACTGCCGGCCGCAATAATAAGCCCTTCACCCGCCGCCACGCCCCTTAAACCCGTGATCAAAAACTCCCGCGACAGAAGCAAAATGACCAGCCAAGCATCCACCCTCTCCAAGCGCATTAACATCACTAGGGAAACGAGCAACAGCAGTTTATCGGCCACCGGGTCTAAAAATTTGCCGAGTAGACTTTCGATGCCCCACTTTCTCGCAAAGTAGCCATCGAGCAGATCGGTGATTCCAGCCAAAGCCAAAACCAGCGACGCGATTTTTCCCGGCGAGTAGCGAAACATCCAATCTTGCTCAAAAGGGGGTTGGTCAGAGTCTAAAGCCAGCAGCAGGCCAATCACCGGCACCAAAATTAGGCGACCCAAGGTCAACAGATTGGGAAGGTTCAACAGATTCGATGGCGATTTGTATCCGGCGAAGAGATCTTTCACAACACCCGACCCGATGGTCCGGCAGTGTCATAGTCATCCGCCTGATACTTCGCCCGAATAATTGTTTTGATATTGCCTCTCACGTTGAAATCGCCCCACACTTCCATTTTCCAAGGCCGAGTGGCTTTTACCAGGTCGGTCAAAATTTTATTCACCGCCGCCTCGTGAAAGATGCCTACGTCGCGGTAGCTGTTTAGGTACAGCTTCAGCGATTTTAGCTCCACACAGCTCTCGCGCGGCTCGTAGTTAATGTGAATGGTGCCAAAGTCAGGAAACCCACTGCGCGGACAAACCGCCGTCCATTCAGGGCAACCAAACTCAATTGAATAGCGCCGGGTTTTGTCTGGGTTTTCAAATGCTTCGAGACCGTGAAAAGGGGTGGTACCAAAATCGAATTCATTCATGCCCTTGGCCTTATAACAGACCAGCCATTAACGCAATTGCCACCCTGCCCCCAAAAAAGCGGCTGCCGCTGCCGCCGCCGACATTATAGAAAAACTGGCCGTGAAATAGTGTCGAAAAACTTGAGTTCCAGCTTATATCCAGGGTTGGCCCAACGACCAATAGCAGTGGTCGGTCGGTGGCGGCAAAAGCAATCTTGGTGCCCGTGGAGTCAGTCTGAATTGCCTCGTACGGGATCAAGTATTGAAGCCCCCCTTCTAAAGAAATTTCCGGATCGGTAATGGGGTTAGCATCAGAAAACTTGCGGTGAACTACGATCCCAAGCAGAGCCTGAACGCCATAAAACTTCACCCGTTGATTAAATGACGACGGCGACGGGTCGACCAGCGCCCCGCCCGTGGCAGCCAGACTGCGCGTCAGGCCTAGGGTTTGAAGCTGGGGAAGGATCGATAGGTAAAACCGATCGTTAAGCGCAATATCAAATCGCGCATTAAACGACCACCCGTCCCCCCGAGAAAGGGCCGAGTTGCCCGTAACCGAAGCGAGCGTGCCATCAAAACTCGCCCCTAATCCCATTCTAAATAGAAAACGACGATGCGGTGGGGTGCGCTTTACGCCGGTCTTTTCGGCCAACATAGGACCGGCGACACAGGTATCGGGTACATAACCAGCGCAGTCCTCCATTTCCACCTGAACGAAGCCGCCCGGTGCCGAATCGCTGTAACTGATCTTTTCGCCCGCCTTCTTCTTGCAAACATTGCTAGCTTTGAGTGACGGCTCCGAAAAGACCAAGCAGCTGCGCACAAAATGCGTGGAGGTGCCGGGCTCTTCACCGAAAGCGCCCATCGAAACCCAGGCCGTCAGAATCACCATTAAGGGCAAACGGGCCGTGTTTTTCCTCATTTCCCCGCCTCTTTCCGCTTGCTCCACGCCCGGCCTGTCGCCAACACACTCATCAACCACAATCCCAACGCGCCTAGGCTGGCCCACGGGTTTCCGCCCAGGGGAAAGGCCGCACTGCTACAGCTGCGAAAACCCACTTCGGCCACTAACGACTCGGTATTGCGAAACGGACTGGCCCCCCCATTAATGAATTTGAGTTCGTTATAGAAAAGGGCTCGGATTCGAGCTACGTGTCCGCCAGAAAAAAGGGCCTGATCGGCCTTTACCAGCCCCTCGACGGCCTCGATGTAGCCGGGATTGGGGGTAAGAAAGAATTGGCTTTTTAGGACCAA
>JAYSWN010000028.1:0-2361 GCA_043718025.1 Pseudomonadota bacterium | reverse complement strand
TGGTTTGTCGTAATGAGTTAGAGCTAGGGCTTCGCCGCGAGAAGGTCTTACAACGGTCAGACTCGGTTGTGTTACTAGCTGGACCCACCGATGGCGCGGTTTCCACCTGTCTAGCCGGTCGGGCTGAAGTGAGTGAATCGGCGCCCTTATTCATCGCCGCTTGCGATAGCGCCCTCCAGTACGATGAAACGGAATGGGCCACCATTCTCGCCGATGAGGCAGTGGACTTTGTGGTCTTCACTTTTCTCAATCATCCCCATGCTAATCGAAACCCAAAACAGTACGCCTGGGTAAAGACCGATGGCAGCGCGGTAACGGGTTTAGCTTGCAAAGTGGCGCTCAGCGAGACGCCGGCCAAAGACGCGGGCGTGACCGGAGCTTTTTGGTTTCGTAGGGCAAGTGACTTTTGGCGGGCCGCCGAAACGCTTAAGAAAAAAGACATTCGAGTCAACGGCGAGTTTTACGTGGACTCGGTAATTTCTTTACTCGTCGACCAAAAAAAACGCGGCGTCTGTTTTACCGTCGATAGATTCTTATGTTTCGGTACGCCCGATGATGTGCGTACTTTCGAGTACTGGCAGAGATACTCCGAAATCAAACTCCCCAACTCTCCCCGCAGAGGAGCGATCCGATGAAGCCCACCCGTAAACAGAAACCTACCGCAAAGAGCGGGCGAATACTTACCGCGTTGGCCTCCCCCAAACTGTCGCCCAAGACCACGGTGGCTGGGTCGGCAGCTCAGGGCGTAAGCGGCACTGCCGCACCGATAAAGCGCGGGGGCTGGTCCATTGAGTTTCAGAAACTTGCCGAGTCCCCACTGTTTTGGGCGATGTTGGTGCTTAAACTTTCGCTCGGCGCCGTATTGACCTCTAAGTTTATGAGTGGACTTTTTGTTCCGTTCGTAAATTACTTCGTCGTCTCCGGTTTCAAAAACCCGTGGGCCCATTCCGCAGCGCTGGGCATCTGGAACGCCTTTCCCTACCCGCCCACGATGTTGGTAACCCTGTCTTTTTTCAGAGTCCTCTTTTCTCCCTTGATGGATAGCAGCGTACAGGCCGTGACGGCGCTTCACCTCTTCGCCATGCGCTTACCGCTCTTCGTCGCCGATCTTTCGATCTGTGTCATGTTGCTGCGTTGGTTTCCGTTTCGCTCAAAACGTATCTTGCTACTCTATTGGGCGTCGCCGATAACCCTCTACGTTTGCTATTGGCATGGCCAGCTCGACATTATTCCCACCGCACTTTTTTTAGGTAGCCTCTTTCTCATCCACGAGAAAAAATTCGACTGGGCGATGGTGCTTTTTGGCGTGGCTCTGGCGTCAAAATCGCATCTGTTTTTTGCCTTGCCGCTGCTGCTCATCTATCAAGCTCACGAACGCGGACTAAAGGGGGCGGCGCAGGGTGTGGTGCTGGCGGGATTGGCCTACGCCTTATGTCTGCTACCGGTCATCGGCGATCCGGCCTTTCGTAAAATGGTGTTTGGTAGCACCGAACAAATGCGGCTGTTTGCCTTACGCATCGATTTCGGCGGGCAGGGCACTTCGGTATTGATTGCCCCTTTGGCGGTGGCCGTGCTGTTGTTCCGTTTTGCCGCATACCCAAAAGTGAATTGGGATCTTTTCTTCGCCTTCATCGGAATTTTATTCGGCGTTTTCTTGCTCTTCATTCCGCCGGCCCCGGGCTATTTTTTATGGTCCATTCCGTTTGTAATGTATTTCTTATGCCGAACGCCCAACAAAACTCACCTGGCGCTGTATGGCCTCTACGCGTTCTCGTACCTATTTTATCAGCTGCACGAATTAAATCCCTTCACCCAGAGTGCAGGTACGGATGCCCTGATCGCCAATTTGTCGTTCACCCTCATGCAAGCGTCGCTCGCCGGAATGACGCTCAGCATGTACCTTTTCGGCGTCCGTAGTAATGCGGTCTACGACTTGCGTACCAATCCGGTGATGATTGGCCTCTCCGGCGACAGTGGTTCGGGAAAAAATCGATTTGTTCAGTTGATGAGCGAAGTGGTGGGCAAAGAGCGTGTCACCCTCACCGACGGTGACGACTATCACCGCTGGCCACGGGGTCACGAAATGTGGAAAACGCTCACCCACTTGGATGTGCGCGCCAACGATCTGTACCGCGAACACGAACACGCCATCTCACTCGCCCGTGGTGGGCGAGTCATGCGTGGGGTTTACGATCACGACAGCGGCCAGTTTTCAGAAAACAAGCCGGTGGATCCCAACGGCGTTCTGTTTTTTGCCGGCTTGCATTCGCTGAGTTTAAAGTCGATGCGCAATCTCTACGATTTGAAAATATTTTTGGATCCCGAAGAAGAGTTGCGGAAACAATGGAAGATCGAACGCGA